>JAAYGO010000195.1 GCA_012727685.1 Bacillota bacterium
AACATCTCACTTCCCACTTCTCATCAGCCAGGCCTTGGTTCGCCTGCCTCCAATGGGGACAGACCTACGCTTGCAGGTCTGTCCCCTGACCTTAGATCCACTCGTTCACAGTCGCTCCAGCTCTCAGTGACAATAGGACACAGTTCTTTATCCCCTGATGGTGTCCCTGCCGGGCGGGGACATGGCCATCTACTCTGAAACTTGGCCTTAATCGCTTGCCGCTCTTGTCACTGAGGCCTGCACTTAAGGATACATCCTAACTGCCTTGTTTACCGCAGCTCCAGCTTGTCCTTGAGCCCCGTGGAAACAAGCACCTCCAGATCCGGGGTAACCAGGACCGCCTCCACGCCGGGGAGAGATTCCACCAGGGCCAGCCCCCGCTCCGGTCCCAGGACAAAGACGGCGGTAGAAAGGGCGTCAGCCTCCATGGCCGAAAGCGCCACGATGGTCACGCTGGCCAGGCTGGAAGCCGGCAAGCCGGTCGCCGGATCGAGAATGTGGTGATAGCGTTTGCCGTCCACCGTAAAGGCGCGCTCGTAATCGCCCGAGGTGACCACGGCGCCGCCGGAGAGGGGCAGCACCCCGATCAGTTGGCCGGCCTCGCGCGGATGCCGGATCCCGATCCGCCAGGGAGAGCCGTCCGGCCTCGGGCCGAGCAGACAGATATCGCCGCCCGCCGAAAGGCAAGCGTGTTGGATGCCGGCATCGGCAAGCCTGGCTAGGGCCTGGTCCACGATATAGCCCTTGGCAATACCGCCCAGGTCCAGCCCCATCCCCGCCACGGGCAAGAAAACCGTGCCCGCTGCGCGGTCGACGGCAACCTGCCGGTAATCCACCAGGAGAAGGGTCTCCTTGATCTCAGTCTCCGAAGGCACCCGGGGCTGTTTTCCCAGGAATCCCCACCGGTCCAGCAGCGGGGAGATGGTCGGATCAAAGGCGCCGTTGCTCAAAGAAGCGAACTTAAGCGCCGCCTCGAGGACGGCAATGGTCTCGGGCGCGACCCGGACCGCCGCCGCACCGGCCGCCTCGTTAACCCGGTTCACATCGCTTGCGGGGATGCTGCGGCTAAGCAGCTGCTCGAGGCGCGCCATCTCGGCAAAGGCTTTCGCTTTCGCGGCCTCGGCCTCACTGCGGCTCGCAGCGTGAAGGGCCAGCTCGATCCCGGTATCCATGGCCAGGTGATGATAAGTGAAGATCTCCCCGGCCGCCCGGTTGACGGTCGTGAAATAAACGGCGGCAGCCATGATAATGGCGATTCCGGCCAGGAAAAGGGCCGGACCGGAAAACCTGCGCCGGCGCGGGAGCTTCTCTTCATGTTCCCTGTTTTGATCGGCCGCGGCTTGATTTTCGGTCATTTTCCTCTTTCCATGCTCTCATCTAGCAATTACTATACCATCTGCGGCATGGATATAACAAGGGCAAATGCATGGCTTTTTTCCTTGTTTTATCCTGAAAGGCTGTAGCCGGATTCAGCTCCTCAACCTCTCCCTGTCCCCCCATTGCCCCAATGGCTCCCCACCTGGTGGGAACATGGCCGTCTTTTTCAAAATGCGCTTCAGCGAGACCAATCGTATGGCTGCGGCTGACGCATCAAGGCTGAAGCGATTTAATCAAAAATGGCGGGAGCATTCCCCCGCCATTACGCATCTCTTTTTTGATTTGTCGAAATTGATGATTACGGCCTATTTTCATCGCCTTGTGAAGCGCGTTCAGGCGGACGCCGAAGCCGCCGCCTTGGCCGTAGGTGCATTTTTAGCCGCGCCCTTTTCACGGCGCGGGTGGATGGTGCCGGGGCGGCACTTCAAGACGCACTTTCCGCAATCATCGCATTTGGCCAGGTCGATCACGGCCAGGTTGTTTTCCATGGCGATCGCTTCCCTGGGGCAGGCCTTGACACAAGCCCGGCAGGCCATGCAGCCCACCTCGCAGGCCTGGGTAACCGCCTTGCCGCGGGCATGGGAATTGCACAGGACCAGGTGTCCCTGGTCTCCTTGCGGCAGCATCTTGATTATACCGCGCGGGCAGGCGCGGGCACAGAGGCCGCAGCCGGTGCACTGTTTTTCGTCCACCACCGGCAAACCATTGCGGCCCATGGCGATGGCGTCAAAGGGACAGGCGCGCACGCAACTGCCCAGTCCGAGACAACCATCGGCGCAGGCTTTAAAGCCGCCGCCGTATTTTTCGGCCACAGCGCAGTCCTTAATGCCGTCATAGACAAACAGGTCCCGGGCTTTATTTTTATCGCCCAGGCAGAAGACGGTTGCCACCATGGGCACCGTGGCGGCTGCTTCCTGGCCGAGCGCCGCGGCGATGGCCGCGGCGGCGCCGCTGCCGCCGGGGATGCAGCCGTTAGTGGGAGCCTTCCCTTCCACCACCGCCTCGGCAAAGTTATTACAGCCGGCATAACCGCAGGCACCGCAGTTTGCGCCGGGCAGCGCCTCCCGGACGGCTTCCACGCGGGAATCCGATTCAACGGTAAAAAACCGGGCTACCACGCCCAGCAGAGCCCCGAAAACCAGGGCCACCCCGCCCAAGGCCGCTACGGCATATAATATTTGCATGGTTTTTCACCTCACCGACATGAATCATGAATAATGCAATCCAATAGAATTCGAAAAAACTAATCTTAATCGCCTGCCTAAAGGCTGAGCATCCCTTTAAAGCCCATAAAGGCCAGGGAGAGGATGCCGGCGGTGATGAGCGTAATCGCGGTACCCTGCAGGGGGCGGGGAATTTTCGCGAATTCCAGCCGCTCCCTGATCCCGGCCATAATCAGCAAGGCCAGGGAGAAACCGATCGCCGCGGCGATGCCGAAGACCACAGCCTCAACCAGCGTAAATTCCTCCTGCACCGCCAGCAGGGCTACGGCCAACACCGCGCAGTTGGTGGTGATCAGCGGCAGAAAGATGCCCAGGCCCTGGTAAAGGGTCGGGCTGATCTTGCGCAAAACGGTCTCCACCAGCTGGACCAGGGAGGCGATAATTAAGATAAAGGCCACGATCTGCAGATACTGCAGCTCCAGCGGAGTGAGAACATAGGTATAGACCAGCCAGGTGGCCAGGGTGGCCAGGGTCATGACAAATACCACGGCCATGCTCATGCCCACGGCGGTCTCCATCTTCCGGGATACCCCCACAAAGGGGCAGATCCCGAAAAAGCGCTGTAATACGAAGTTATCGACTAATATATAGATAAAGATGATGGAAAGCAGCTTTTCCATAGCGACCCTCCCGCTTTCTAAAAGCATTTTACCGGCTACTTCACGTTCAACCGTTTAAAGATAAAATTCATTCCGCCCAGCAGCAGGCCCAGGAGAATAAAGGCGCCGGGCGGCAGGGCAAACAGCCGCATCGGTTCAAAATTGGGGCCGAAGAGCTGCGTCACCGCAGCGGTTTCCGCCAGGATCGTGCCGCTGCCGATCACTTCCCGCAAAGTGGAAATGATGAGCAGGGCAATCGTAAAGCCGAGGCCAATGCCGATGCCGTCAAAGAGGGAACGCAGCACCGGCTGTTTGCTGGCGAATGCTTCCGCCCTTCCTAAAATAATGCAGTTAACCACGATCAAGGGAATAAACACGCCGAGCGCTTCGTAAAGATTCGGCTGGAAAGCCTTCAGCAGCATCTCGATTATCGTTACGAAGCTGGCGATAATCACAATAAAACAGGGGATGCGCACCTGTTCGGGAATAAAGCGGCGCAGGCTGGAGATCACAACGTTGGAGCAGATTAAGACCGCCGCTGTCGCCACTCCCATCCCCAGTCCGTTGATCACGAAGGTTGTGATCGCCAGCACCGGGCACATGCCCAGCACCAGCCGGAAGGTGGGGTTGTCGGTGACGATCCCCCGAAAAATGTCCCGCAGGTAAATGTTATTCATCGGTTTCACCTCCGGTTTCACCTCCGCCTTCAAGGGCTTTTTGCAGGGCGTCACGCACGGCGGCAACAATGCCTTCCGCGCTCATCGTGGCGCCGGTTTTCGTGTCTATATCCAGGGACTGTTCTGCCATGATCCGTTCGGGAATCAGGGGGTATGATTCCGCAAAATAGGTGGGCGTCTCGCTCTGGGCGACGACCTTGATCTCGGTGATGATCCCGCCCTCCACGGTAACCTCCACCGTTATATTATCAAACGCCCCCCTGCCGGTTCCCCTGTAAGTGCCGTCGGGAACGGCGGTAATATCGATGACCTCCTCTTCAAAGGAGAGGTATGAATAGGCGATCGTTTCCAGCGTGCGCCGGACGGCGCCGATCATGGCGCTGGTGCTCACGGTAGCGCCGCTGACGGTATGAACATCCGTGCCGATTTCAATCGGATCTTCAAAAGTCTTGCCGATAAACTGGCCCTGGAAATCGGGTGTGGTAACCACATCGCCGATCCCCGGGGTCTCGGCATGGCTGATCACCCGCATCCCGATAATTTTTCCGGCGCTGTCGACGGCCAGGTTGAAGGTAATCAGGCCGCCGTAGCCCTGCTGCTGGGCGGTGGCGACGACGCCGATCAAGTTGCCGGAGGCATCATAAATCAGATCATATTTTTCGCCTTCAGCCTCTTCGGTCTTCACATCGCTCAGGGCGGGGAAAAACTCCCGTAAAGCCTTCATATAATCCTCTGCCTCGCGCGCGGCGATGATCGGGGCGGTCCAGTTATGCACCGCCGTCAGCAAAGCCCCCGATACAATGCCGACTACGGCGAGGGTTAAAGCCAGGCGCAAGATATTACGCACTTCTCTTCACCTCCCCGAACTTCCGCGGTATGGTAAAGTTATCGATGATCGGGGTGAGCGCGTTCATGATCAGGATCCCGAAGGTGACTCCTTCCGGCATGGAGCCATAGAGGCGAATCAGCATGGTGATCGCACCGCAGCCGATGCCAAAAATCAACTTGCCGCTTTTGGTCACCGGCGATGTAACCATGTCGGTGGCCATGAAGAGCGCCCCTAAAAGCACACCGCCTGCCAAAACATGGAACAGACCCGTTAACAGTTCGTTCCCGTAAAAGCCGCCACCCAGGGCCGCACCCATGATGAAAACGGCGCCGATAAAACCGCCGGGAATGCGCCAATCGATGTGACCCTTGTAAAACAGCCAGAGGGAGCCTAAAATCAGGGCCAGGGCGGAGGTTTCCCCGAGACAGCCGGCCACGTTGCCGATAAAGAGCCGGCTTAGCGAAACCCCCAGGGCTTCCGCTTCACCGGCCAGCGGCGTGGCCGCAGTAATGGCGCTGATATCCGTGCCGAAAGCAAAGGGCTTGGGCACAGGCATCTTACCGACCATGTGACTGCCCCAGGAGACTACCAGAATGGCGCGGCCGACCAGGGCCGGGTTAAAGATGTTATAGCCGATGCCGCC
>JAAYGO010000119.1 GCA_012727685.1 Bacillota bacterium
AGAACAGGCTGCAATAATTATTGGAGGCGTATCTATGGAGATAAGTGAAAATGCCCGCATTACCTATGAAAAAAGGTATCTGCGCAAGGATCACAAGGGAAACGTGATTGAAACCCCCGAAGATCTGCTCAGGCGCGTGGCGGCCAACATCGCCGCCGTGGACGGGGAATTCGGGAAGTCGGAAGAAGTGCAAAAAAAGCTGGAAGAAGATTTTTTTGAGATTATGGCTGAGGCTCTATTTATGCCGAATTCGCCTACCCTGATGAATGCGGGACGGGAGCTGCAGCAGCTCAGCGCCTGCTTTGTGCTTCCCATCGAGGACAGCATGGAAGGGATTTTCACTTCGCTGAAAAATATGGCCCTGGTTCAGAAGACAGGGGGCGGAACGGGCTTTGCCTTTGACCGCCTGCGGCCAAGCAACGACCTGGTTCGCACCACCAACGGGGTGGCCAGCGGCCCCATCTCGTTTTTAAAGATTTTTGACGCCGCCACGGAGGCGGTGAAGCAGGGCGGCACCAGGCGGGGCGCCAACATGGGCTCCCTCATTTACAACCATCCCAATATCCTTGATTTCATCTGCTGCAAGGAAAAGGAGAACGAAATCAACAACTTCAATCTTTCGGTGACCGTCTCCGATGAATTCATGCGCAAGGCCACCGGCGAGGACCCGGACCCTTACTATACCCTGATCAACCCGCGGACAAATGAGCCGTACGTGGACCCGCAAACCAATGAAATTGTCCAGCTCAACGCGGTGGAAGTATTCAATTTAATCGTGGAGAAGGCCTGGGCCAAGGGTGATCCCGGAATTATTTTTATTGATCAAATGAATAGATTCAACCCCACCCCGGCCATCGGCAAATTTGAAACGACCAACCCCTGCGTGCCCGGCGACACCTATGTTCTCACCGCCGAAGGACCGCGGATGGTGAAAGAGCTCCTGGGAAGGAGCACTAGCCTGATCATCAACGGCCGTCCTTTCCAAACCACGCCGGAGGGCTTTTTCTCCACGGGCGTAAAACCCTTGCTTTCCATTAAGACCAAAGAAGGCTATTCCTTCCGCGCCACCGCCGATCATCCCGTGCTCAAGGTGAAGAAAAAGGAAAGATTCACCCTCGAAACGGAGTGGAGCAGGGCCGCGGACCTGAAAGCCGACGATCAGATCATGCTCCACAACCACCGGGGATTTGCCGGGTGGGAGGGCCTCTACGGGGCTGCCGAGGGCTACCTGATCGGCTTGCTGGTGGGCGACGGTACGCTGAAAGCGGACAAGGCTGTTTTATCCGTTTGGGAGCGCCAGGGAGCGGCAGGGGTGATGGCCGCCGGTTTTGAGGCAGCCATGTCTTTGCCCCACCGGAGCGATTTTATGGGCTGGCAGAAGGTGAGCGGCAGAAGCGAGCCCCGCTTGAGCCTGGCCGCCATCCGCAAGGTGACCTTCTCGCTGGGCATGGGACCGGGGAACAAGAACATCACCCATTACCTCGAAACCAGGACTTCCTCGGAATTCATCAAGGGTTTCCTGAGAGGCTTGTTTGATGCCGATGCTTCGGTGCAGGGTTCCCTCAAAAAGGGCATTTCGATCCGGCTGGCCCAAAGCGACCTGGAACGCCTGCAGGCTGTCCAGCGGATGCTCGCCCGCTTCGGCATCGTTTCCACCATCTATGCCAACCGGCGCGGGGAAAGGATCGCGCCGCTGCCAAATGGCAGCAAGGGGAGCGCCGCTTACGAGACCAGGCCGCAGCACGAGCTGGTCATCTCTCGGGATAACGTGGCTGTTTTCGCCGAGATAATCGGGTTCAGCGAAACAGCCAAAAGGGAGCGACTGGCCAGGCTGTTGGACTCTTATGGCCGCAGTCCGAATCGCGAACGCTTCACGGTTACCGTTGCCGCCATCGAACCCGGCGGCAGCGAAGAGGTTTATGACGTGCAGGTTCCCGGCGCCAATGCCTTTGACGCTAACGGCATCGTGGTCCATAACTGCGGCGAACAGCCGCTGCTCCCCTATGAGGCCTGCTGCCTCGGCTCCATCAACCTGGGCAAATTCGTGCGCGATGGGCAGATCGATTGGGAGGAACTCAGGCGGGTGGTGCGGCTGGCGGTGCACTTCCTCGATAATGTGGTCGATGCGAGCAACTATGTGATCGAGGAAATTGCCCAAATGCACAAGCACGGCAACCGTAAAATCGGCCTGGGCGTGATGGGCTGGCATGATATGCTGGTGCGGCTGGAGATCCCTTACGACAGCGAGGAGGCCCTCGAGACGGCGGAGCAGGTGATGCGCTTCATCAGCGCCGAGGCGAAGCAGGAATCGGTTGAGCTGGCGGAAGAGCGCGGTGTCTTCCCGAATTTTGAGGGCAGCATCTATGACACCGGCAAGCCGGAAGACCGGGTCAGGAATGCCACGCGCACGACCATCGCTCCCACCGGCACCATTTCCATCCTGGCCGGCGCCAGCAGCGGCATCGAACCCTATTTCAGCATCGCCTACACGCGCAAAAATATCCTGGGCGGCGTCGATATGCTCGAAGTAAACCCGCTCTTTTTGGAGATCGCCAAGCGGGAAGGTTTCTACAGCGAGGAGCTGATGCAGGATCTGGCGCAGACCGGGTTGGTGGCCAATATTACCGCTGTGCCGGAAAAATATCGCAACCTGTTTAAAACGGCCATGGAGATTGACGTGCTCTGGCATATCAAGCACCAGGCCGCATTCCAGAAATATACCGATAATGCCGTCAGCAAAACGATTAACTTGAAAAACGAGGCCACCGTTGAGGATGTTAAATTCGCCTACGTTACCGCCTGGAAGCTGGGCTGCAAGGGCATCACCATCTACCGGGACGGCTCGCGCGAGCAGCAGGTTTTGAACACGGGAACGGCCTTTGAGAAGGACAACTTGAAGCCGACCAAAAGGCCGAAGACCTTGTGCGGTCACACCACCAGCGTGCGCACCCCCCTGGGCAACCTTTTTGTCACGGTCAATACCGTGGACGGGAGGCCCTTCGAGCTGTTTGCCCAGATCGGCAAGGCGGGCAGCGATGTGATCGCCTTTACCGAGGCGATTGCCCGGCTGATTTCGCTGGCCTTAAGGTGCGGGGTCAGCGTGGATGAAATTGTGACCCAGTTGGAAGGGATCGGCGGGGCCCGCTCGGTCGGGTTCGGCCCGAACCGGATTATGAGCGTTCCCGATGCCATTGGCCGCACCCTGAAGGAGCTTACCTTATCCCAGATGAAGGACAAGGTGCCGCGCAGCACCAATGTGGAGATCTGTCCCGATTGCGGGGCGGCGGCCCTGATCAAGGCCGAAGGATGCTCCAAGTGCGAAGCCTGCGGCTTCAGCGAGTGCTAATGAGTCAAGGGGACGGTGACTTTGACTCACAGCCCTAGTGGGAAAATATGGTGAATGGGGACTCAACCGTTATGGATTGTGTCCCTCTTTTTTTGCTCCGAAGAGGCGGAAGAAGGGGCGGCAGAGGGCTTTAAGCAGGCTGTAGAGGCTCCAGGCCAGGAGCAAGCCGGCCCCGGCGTAGATCAAGCCTTCTACGGTCGTGGGGACACCAGGCGTGAAGTGACGCCAGGTCTCGGCGGCGATGGACCAATCGGCATACTTGATAAAGACCAGCCAGCGGGCGGGAAGGGAGGCGCCGGTTAAGGCCGCGAAGGCTGCCTCCATTTCGGCCAGCCGCCCGGTCAACTCAACCATAATCCGGCCGGTGGAGACGAATATCTCCGACCCGGCCTGCAGGTGCTCGTTGATATATTCGCCTAAGGTAAGGCCGAGGGAGGCGGCAGCCTCTTCGTATTCCGCCACCTGGTGCCGTAGTTCATTTAAATGGCCGCCGAGGCGCTGCAGGTACTGGCCGAAGTATTGCGGGAACTGGGCCAGGAGGATCGCCCCGAGGCCGGCGATAACGCGGTCCAGGAACTGATCGAGGAAGCGGAGCGGGTATGCCAGCAACTTTCGCAAAAGCCTTCACCTTTTCCCCTGAGGTCACTGGTTCTCATTCTTACAGTATTATTCCCTTTTCCAGATAATTAGAACAGCCGCCGCAATGGCATTGGCGCAATAGGGCATGGGGGAGAGGGAGTTTTACCAGGGAGCGAAGAACCTCAACCTTTCCGCTGACAACGCTGACAGTTAACTTTTCGGCTTGAAAATCAATGAGGCCAGGAAGGAGAAGATAATGGCGGCGGAGATGCCGGCGCTGGTTACTTCAAAGATGCCGGTGAGCACCCCGACCAGGCCGGTGCGCTCAGCTTCCGCGAGGGCCCCCTTTACCAGGGAGTGGCCAAAGCTGCAGATCGGCACCGAAGCCCCGGCGCCCGCGAACTCGATCAGCGGTTCGTAAAGCCCCAGTCCTCCGGCAATTGCCCCCGCTACGACCAGGGTTACGGTCATGTGGGCCGGGGTCATTTTAAATACATCCATGAGCAACTGGCCGATTACACAAATGGCGCCGCCCACCAGAAAAGCATAGAGAAATTGCATGCTGTCTCAATCTCCTTCTAGTTTTCGATGGCAACGGCATGGGCTATGCAGGGAATGGTCTCCTTTTGCTGGTACGAGAGCTGGGAAAGGAGCGCCCCGGTCGCCACGACCAGGATCCTGTTCAGCTCCCCCCGGCGCATGCGGTTGAGCAGGTG
>JAAYGO010000063.1 GCA_012727685.1 Bacillota bacterium
AACATCTCACTTCCCACTTCTCATCAGCCAGGCCTTGGTTCGCCTGCCTCCAATGGGGACAGACCTACGCTTGCAGGTCTGTCCCCTGACCTTAGATCCACTCGTTCACAGTCGCTCCAGCTCTCAGCGACAAGGGGATGGAGTATTGATACAGAAAGGTTTTAATCAAATGCTGAAATTCGTCATCTCCTACAGTTGCGGCAAAGACAGCGCCCTGGCGCTATACCGGATGCTGCAGGAGGGCCATCAGGCGGTCGGCCTTCTGGTGATGATTAACCGGGAGCAGGAGCGATCCTGGTTCCACGGGGTGGACAGGCCCCTCCTGGAGGCGGTCTCCCATGCACTGGGCATACCGCTGATCCCCTGTGCATGCGCGGGAGAAGATTATGCCGCTGCCATGGAGGCGGGCCTTGGCCGGGCCCAAAAAATGGGAGCTGAAGCCGCTGTCTTTGGCGATATTGATATCGCCGGGCACCGGGAGTGGTGCACCGCCCGCTGCGCGGCGGCAGGCCTAAAGGCGCTCTTCCCGCTGTGGCAGCAAGAGCGCCTGGCGCTGACCAGGGAAGTGATCGATCTCGGTTTTTCGGCGTTAATCAAGTGCGTGGAAAAGAGCAAAACCAGCATCAAAATGCTCGGCCAAACACTCACCCACGAGCTGGTCGCCGCCATTGCCGCCGGCGGAGCCGATGCCTGCGGTGAGAACGGCGAATACCATACCTTTGTCTACGACGGGCCCATCTTTTCCTACCCGCTGCCCATCGAAACCGGTGCGGTGCTCGATTTCGGGACCCACGCCGCCATAGACCTGAATATTGCTAAGCAGAATAAACCCGGAACGCAGCTATAATTTATTGCCTGCCCAGCAGCTGGTCAAGGCCGGCTCCCGCCAGCCATGCCTCGCCGCGCCGGTAAACATCCTCCAGGGCCTTCCCCCCGCTTAGCCGCGGCACATCCCGGTCCACGCTGTAGCCCAATTTCGTCTGGAGATAAGCCAGGTGCTGGTATTCCGGCGGGAATTGGGCTAAAAGCTCCCGGTCCAGGGTTACTGTAGTTTGCGGAGCAACCGGATCGAGCCGATCCTTGTCGGCAATCGTTTCCCGGTAAACAAGCCCCCAGCGGCCTTCTCTTTTTTCCCACAAGTCTGAGTGGCGGGCATAACACGATACGTCGCACATCACGCCTTCCACCGGCGCGCGCTGCAAAATGATTATTTTCGTCATGGCGGTGGCGCGATTGCCGTTCACTTCAATGGCGCTGCCGCCCAAGATGTGCAGGATGTTCAGGCCTTTTTTCACCCCTTCAGCGGTGATCCGGATAAAGTCTTCATAGGGGCATGCTATCCAGGTGGCCTTCATCATCCCTTCCTTGTGCCAGATGGTGCGGAATTGATCCCATAAAAGGGCGTCCCGGTAAACAACCCATCTTTCAATTAAATCCCTGATCTGCGCGATGTCGTCCATCTTTTGATCCGGCATAGTTTATCCCTCCTGCAAGCATGCGGCCGGTTAAGGGGCCTGTTGCTTAAAGTGGATCCGTTTAGTCATTGGCAAGCATTGCCCGGCAGTGCAACCAAAACAATTATATCCCAGCGGGCGGGTTTCCGCCAAATAGCCTTTCCTTGCCGCATCGCTTGCTTTTCCATTCCGGAAGGAGTTAACTAAACATGCGGAGAAATTATGACTAAGATTTGCTCTAAACAAGGGGAGAGAACAACGCATGACCTGGTGGGAGGTAACACTTCTGGGACTGCTGGCGGGAGTCATCGGCACCGGAGCCGGGGGGCTGTGCGCCATCTTTCTCGACCGCCCCAATCCCCGTTTCCTGGGAGCCATTCTCGCCTTTGCCGCCGGGGTGATGCTCTCCATTGTTTTTCTCGAGCTGATGATCGAGTCCATGGCTTCCAGCGGATACCCGGCTGCCCTGGCCGGGCTTGCCCTGGGCATGGGAGCTTTTTATCTCCTCGACCACTACCTGCCCCACCATCATCCCGTCAGCACTGAAGACCACGGGCAGGGTGCATTCCTGAAAAAGGGGGTTCTGCTCGCCCTGGGGATCGGCCTGCACAATCTACCCGAAGGGCTGGCCATCGGCGCGGGCTTTAGCGGCTCCACCGGGTTGGGGCTGACTCTCACGATTCTCATCGGCCTGCACGATATCCCGGAAGGAATGGCCGTGGCTGCGCCCCTTAAGTTCGGCGGCTACAGCTACCCAAAGGTCCTTTTAGTTACCGCCCTCTCCGGGGCGCCGATGGGGCTTGGCGCCCTGGCGGGGGCCTTAATCGGGGGGATCTCCCCTACAATTCTCAGCCTCTCCCTGGCCTTCGCCGCCGGAGCCATGCTCTATATCGTCTGCGACGAGCTCATACCGGACGCTTACGAAACGGCCGGCTCCCACCTCTCCATCGCCGGGATCTTCGTGGGGGTAACCCTCGGCATCGTTTTTACCGAAATTTTTAATTAGCGCGATGCGCAAACAAAACCCCTCCCGGTTAAACAGGGGAATTTAACAGGGGAGGCGTTTCTTTTCGACTCTTTCCTGCTTACAGCAGATCGGCAAATAAACTTTCAACATCTGCTGCCAGGCCTTCAAAGGTTAGAGAGCGGGCGATGCTGTTCTTTTGATATACCTT
>JAAYGO010000116.1 GCA_012727685.1 Bacillota bacterium
GCACGCGTCCCCCGGCAGTGACAATGTTGCCGTGTTTAAAAGCCGTGCCCGCATGGAAAACGGCCACCCCTCCCTCTTCGCCCGCTATGCTTTCGAGGCCGCTGATGGGGAAACCCTGTTCATACGGGCCCGGGTAACCGGCAGAGGCCATAACCACGCAAACTGCAGCGCCCTCGTGCCACTCCGCCGGCCAGACGCGCAGATCGCCGTCCGCGGCGGCCGCCAGCAGCGGCAGCAGGTCCGATTTAAGCAGGGGCAGGATCGCCTGGGTTTCCGGGTCGCCGAAGCGGACGTTGAATTCGAGCACATTGATGGCCTCGCCCTCCACCATTAACCCGGCATAGATGACTCCCCGGTAGGGTATGCCCTGCCCGGCCAATCCCTTTAAAAGGGGTTTGAAGATTTCCCTTTCGACCCGCTCCCGCAAGGCCGGAGTCAAAAGGGGCGCCGGGGCGTAGGCACCCATCCCCCCGGTGTTTGGCCCCCGGTCCCCTTCGCCGATGGCCTTGTGGTCCTGGGCCGCAGGCAATAGCAGCAGCTCCTGCCCGTCGGTCAGCGCCAGCACGGACACCTCCTCGCCGCGCAGGCACTCCTCAATGACCACCCTGTTGCCGGCGGCGCCAAAAATTTGGTCGACCATGATCTCCCGCAGCGCCGCTTTGGCCGCCTCCCGGTTGGGAGCCACGGTCACCCCCTTGCCCGCCGCCAGGCCGTCGGCCTTGACCACCACCGGGCTGTCCGGCAGGCTGTCCAGGTAGCGGCTAGCCGCAGCAAAATGATCAAAAACCGCATGCTTGGCGGTGGGAATGCCCCAACGGACCATCTGTTCCTTGGCCCACACTTTGCTGCTTTCGAGCCGCGCGCCGTCACGCCCCGGCCCGAGTACGCGCAAACCCGCCGCGCGAAAAACATCAGCCAGGCCAGCGGCGAGGGGCGCCTCCGGGCCGACCACGGTCAGGTCGATGCGGTGCTCCCGGGCCCACCGCGCCGCCTCCTCCAGATCGCCGGGCAGCTCAATACACTCGGCCAGCGCCGCGATCCCGGCATTGCCTGGTGCACAGTAAAGTTCTTTTAAGAGGGGGCTCTGGGCGATTTTCCAGGCCAGGGCATGTTCGCGCCCGCCTCCCCCGATAATCAAAACCCGCACTGGAACGGATCCCTCCTTACGCAAATGCCGCCTAGTGTTTAAAATAGCGCCGGCCGGTAAAGACCATGGCCAGCCCGTAGCGGTTGCAGGCGGCAATGGAGGCCTCGTCCTGCAGCGACCCGCCCGGCTGGATGATCGCCGTGACCCCGGCTGCGGCCGCCGCTTCAACCGTATCAGGGAAGGGAAAGAAGGCGTCCGAACCGAGCACCGCGCCCCTGGCCTTTTCCCCGGCCTGCGCCAGGGCGATCTTGGCCGCGCCGATCCGGCTCATCTGCCCGGCCCCGATCCCCACGGTCTGTCCCTCCCGGGCGATCACAATGGCATTAGACTTGACGTGTTTGACAACCTTTTGGGCGAAGATGAGCTGCCGCCATTCTTCTTCCGAGGGCGCCCGCTCCGTGACCACCTTGCAGCCGGCTCTCCCGACCGGTTCCCGGTCCACGGTTTGCAGCAGCAGGCCGCCCGCCACCTTTTTAAAGTCCAGGCCGCCGGCAGCGGATTTCTCCGGCGCCAGCTCCAGCAGGCGGATGTTTTTCTTCGCCGCAAAAACTTGCAGCGCTCCTTCCGAGAAGGCGGGAGCAGCCACCACCTCCAGGAAGATTTTGAGCATCTCCCGGGCTGTCTCCTCATCCACCGTCCTGTTTACGGCGATGATGCCCCCGAAGATCGAAACGGGGTCGGCCTCGTAAGCAAGATGGTACGCTTCCAGCACCGATGCGGCGCTGCCGACCCCGCAGGGATTGGCATGTTTTACCGCCACCACCGTGGGCTCGTCAAATTCCAGGACCAGCTCCCAGGCGGCGTTGAGGTCGTGCAGATTATTAAAGGAAAGCTCTTTACCCTGTAACTGCCGCGCCCCGGGCAAACCGCCGCTCCCAGGAGAGGCATAAAAAGCCGCCGCCTGCTGGGGGTTTTCACCGTAGCGCAGCGCCTGTACCCTGCCAAAGGGCAGGGTCAGCACGGGTGGAAACTGTTCCTCCTCCACTTGCGGCAGGCCGGAGAAATAGGCGGCAATCAGGGCGTCGTAATGGGCCGTATGGGCAAAAGCCTCCGCAGCCAGGCGGCAGCGCGTCTCCAGGGTCAAATCCCCTTTTTCTTTCAGTTCCTTGATCACCGCTGCGTAGCGTTCGGGGTTCACCACCACCGCCGTGTGGGCAAAATTTTTGGCTGCCGCCCGCACCATGGCCGGCCCGCCGATATCAATATTTTCCACCGCTTCCTCCAGGGTCACCCCGGGGCGGGATACGGTTTGCGCAAATGGATAGAGGTTAACCACCACCAGGTCAATGGGGGCGATCCCCTGCTCCGCCATCTGCCGCCGGTGCTCCTCCCGGTCAAGGCGCGCCAGGATGCCGCCGTGAATCTTCGGGTGCAGCGTTTTTACCCGGCCGTCCAGGATTTCCGGGAAACCGGTGACCGCGCTCACCGGGATTACCTCCAGCCCCGCCTCCTTGAGCACGCGCGCCGTCCCCCCGGTGGAAATGATCTCCCAGCCGAGCTTCGCCAGGGCGCAACCCAGTTCAACAACTCCCGTCTTATCGGAAACACTGATTAAAGCCCTCTTGGCTTCCCGTTCAGTCAACAATTAAACACCTTCTTCCCTCCACAATTAATTTATCCCGGCAAAACAGGTCGATGGCCCGCGGGTAGAGGCGGTATTCAACGGCATGAATCCGCTGGTGGAGCGTTTCAACCGTATCGTCCGGGAGGACCGGCACCGCCTCCTGCAAGATCACCGGCCCGCTGTCCAGCCCCTCGTCGACAAAGTGAACCGTGCAACCCGTTACCTTTACCCCGTAAGCCAGGGCCTGTTCCACCCCGTTGGTGCCGGGAAAGGCAGGCAGCAGGGAGGGGTGGATATTCATGATCCGCAACGGATACTGCCGGACAAAAGGGGCAGAAAGGAGGCGCATAAAACCGGCCAGGACCACCAGGTCGATGGCTGCCCTTTGAAGCTCTTCCACCACGGCCGCATCGTATGTATTGCGATCCCGGTAATCGGCCGGGTTGATAAAAAGGGCCTTTACCCCCCAGCGCCGTGCGATCTCCAGGGCGCGCGCCTTCCGGCGATCGCTGATCACCAGCTCCACCCGGCCTGCTATTTCCCCTGATTTAGCGGCTTTCAAGATCGCTTCCAGGTTGGTCCCCTGACCCGAGGCCAGCACCGCGATTCTTTTCATCCTTAAAAATAGCACCTCCCGTCATCAAATTGATTGGCTAGACGAACTTGACCTCCCTTTCCCCGGCCACGGCAGTGCCGATCAGGCTGGTTTCGCAGCCGTCCTGGTTAAGGGCACCGATCACCGGTTCCGCCTCTGCGGGGTCCACCACCAGCACCAGGCCGATGCCCATGTTAAAGGTGCGGTACATTTCCGCCCGGCTGACCGGCCCCAGTTTCTCGATCAGGCTAAAAATGGGCGGCACTTTCCAGGAGCCGGCCCTGATCTGCGCCCCCACTCCCTCCGGCAGGATCCGGGAAAGATTGCCCGGCAGGCCGCCGCCGGTGATATGCGCCGCTCCCTTGATGCTGAAGCGCTTCAAAAGGGGCAAAACCGGCTGCACATAAATCCGGGTCGGCTCCAGCAGCTCGTCGATCAGCGGCCGCTCCAGCCCGGGGGGCGCCTCCGGCAAGGGAAGCGCCGCCTTTTCGAGCAGCACACGGCGGGCCAGCGAATAACCGTTGCTGTGCAAGCCCGACGAGGCGAGGCCCAAAATGGCGTCTCCCGGTTTAATGCTCGAGCCGTCGATGATGCGGCTCTTTTCCACGATCCCCACCGCAAAGCCGGCTAGGTCATATTCACCGGCAGGGTAAAAACCGGGCATTTCGGCCATTTCGCCGCCGATGAGTGCGCAGCCGGCAAGGCGGCATCCCCGGGCCACACCGGCCACCACCTCTTCCACCTGGGCGGGCTCCAGCTTTCCTACCGCCAGGTAGTCCAAAAAAAAGAGGGGTTCCGCCCCCTGCACCAGGATATCGTTGACGCACATGGCCACGCAGTCTATGCCGACGGTATCGTGCCGGCCGGCGGCAAAGGCCAGTTTCAGCTTGCTCCCCACGCCGTCGCAGCCCGCCACGAGGACCGGCTCGCGGTATGCCCCGGCGTTGAGGGAAAAAAAGCCTCCGAAACCGCCCAGATCCTGCAGCACCTCCGGCCTAAAAGTCGAGCGGGCCAGCTTCTTGATGCGCTCCACCGCCGCTTCGCCGGCGGCGATATCCACTCCCGCCTGGCGGTAGCTAATCTCTCCGGTCAAGTATGACCCCTCCTTTTAGAGAAACGGAGGGTGCCGCTCCGGCGCCCTCCGTGTTGACTTGCAATTGACTGCTGTCATTCTTAGAAAAACAGCGGGGCAAAAACCAGGGCCACAATGCTCATCAGCTTGATTAAAATGTTCAGGCTCGGGCCGGCGGTATCCTTGAACGGATCGCCGACGGTATCGCCGACCACGGCCGCCTTGTGCGCATCGCTGCCCTTGCCGCCGTGTTCTCCCGTTTCGATGAACTTCTTGGCATTATCCCAGGCGCCGCCGGCATTGGCCATGTTGATGGCCTGCAGCACCCCGGTCAGGAGGGCGCCGGCCAGCAGGCCGCCCAGGGCCTCTTTGCCGAGAAATGGAATCAAGCCCACGGCCAGGGGAACAGCAATGGCAATCAGCCCCGGCAAGACCATCTCCTTCAGGGCAGCCCGGGTGCTGATATCCACGCAGCGGGCATACTCGGGACGGGCTTTCCCTTCCATCAGCCCGGGGATTTCTCTAAACTGGCGCCTGATCTCCTCGATCAGATGGAAGGCGGCATTGCCCACTGCCTCCATGGCCCGGGAGGTAAAGAAGAAGGTGAGGACCCCGCCGATAAAGAGGCCGGCAATCACTTTCGCGCTGGCGATATCGATTACCTCCAGCCCGGCCGCCTGCATGTAGGCGGTAAAAAGTGCCAGGGCGGTCAGCGCCGCCGAGCCGATGGCAAACCCTTTGCCGATGGCGGCGGTGGTGTTGCCGATGGAATCGAGCTGGTCGGTAATCTGGCGCACCTCTTCTTCCAGCCCCGCCATCTCGGCGATGCCCCCGGCATTGTCGGCCACGGGCCCGTAGGCGTCCACCGCCACGGTCATCCCCACCGTGGAGAGCATGCCCACGGCGGCGATGGCGATGCCGTAAACCCCGGCGAGCTGATAGGAAACCAGGATGGCGGCGATGATCACCAGGATGGGCAGCATCGTGCTTTTCATCCCCACGGCAATCCCGCTAATGATATTGGTAGCCGGGCCGGTCAAAGAAGCCTTGGCGATACCGCGTACCGGCTTATAATCCGCCGAAGTATAGTACTCGGTGATCCGCCCGATCAGCACGCCGGCCAGAAGCCCCGCCACCACAGCCCAGAACGGCCCCAGGTCGCCGAGCACAGAGCGGGTGATAAAGAAAGCGACAACCAGGACTATCAGGGCGCTGATCCAGATGCCCCGTTCCAGCACGGCGCCGAGGCGCGCTCCCTCTTTGGCGCGCACAAAGAAAAAGGCGAAAACAGAGGCCAGGATCCCGACGGCCGCCACTAGCAGGGGCAGTAGGGCGCCCGCAAAGCCGAAGGCAACCACGCCCACGGCCATGGCCGCGATCATGGAGCCCACATACGATTCAAAGAGGTCGGCGCCCATGCCGGCCACGTCACCGACATTATCGCCCACGTTGTCGGCGATCACCCCGGCATTGCGCGGGTCATCTTCGGGAATGCCCGCCTCCACCTTGCCGACCAAATCGGCCCCCACATCGGCGGCCTTGGTGTAGATGCCGCCGCCAACCCTGGCGAACAGGGCGATGGAACTGGCTCCCAGGGCATAGCCGTTGATCACGGCCGGATCACGAATGATTAAGTAAAGAATTCCCAGGCCCAGCAGCCCCAGGCCGGCCACCATCATGCCCATGACCGTGCCGCTGGAAAAGGCCAGCGTCAAAGCTGGGTTGACACCCTTCCGTGCGGCGTTGGCGGTACGCACATTGGCCAGGGTAGCCACCTTCATCCCGGCGTAGCCGGCTGTGGCCGAAAAAATGGCACCGATCACAAAACAAAGCGCGGTTAAAGGAGAGATAGTCGCGGCAAGCACGATAGCCAAAACGACCACGAAAACAGCCAGGTAAGTATACTCCCGCTGTAAAAAGGCCATGGCGCCTTCGTGGATCGCGCCGGCAATCTCCTTCATTTTGTCTGTGCCGGCCTCCGCCCGGCTCACCCGGGCCCACAGGATGATCGCAAATACCACCCCAATCAAAGCGGCAAGCACTACCGCATACAAGTAATTCTCCATTATCTTTCCCTCCTAGATCGATCCTTGGAAACAATGAGTACAAATTTTAGTTACAGCTATTAAATACCCTACCGCGATCAAAAAACCCTTCTTTAATAATGAAAAATCATGATCAGACAAGTTACCGTATAACTTCACCCGTCACTTAATTGGCCTCACTGAAAAAGCGCTAGCCGGGTTTAGGCCCCCCCTCACCCTTCCCCTCCCATCCATGAGTGGAGAGAAGATTATGAGAGGATCTTCATCTTCTTGAAGGGTCCCCGTTAGGCGGGGGCGTACTGGTCTACTCCGGAAAAGCAGGCCCGGCAGAGTTGCTCCGGGGACAAGCCGATCGCGTCGATCATCCCCTTTTCGCTCAAAAAGCCGATCGAATCCACGCCAAGCAGCCCGGCTACGGCGGCTGGAGTGCGGCCGTGCGAGATCAGCTCTTTGGCCGTTGGTATATCGATGCCGTAGTGGCAAGTGGCGATAACCGGGGGCGAACTGATCCGCATATGCACTTCCCGCGCCCCGGCGCGGCGCATCATGCGCACCAGCTTCATGCTCGTGGTGCCGCGTACGACCGAATCATCCACGATCACCACCCGCTTCCCCTCGACTATTTTCCGCACCACATTAAGCTTTAAGTCTACCCCTTCTTCACGCATTTGCTGGGTCGGCCGGATGAAGGTGCGGCCGATATAACGGTTTTTCACCAGAGCCATTTCATAAGGGAGTCCCGACTCCTCGGCATAGGACGAGGCCGCGGCGATGCTGGAATCGGGGACCCCGGTCACCAGGTCAGCCGGAGCAGGGTGTTCGCGCGCCAGCCGGCGCCCCAGTTCCCGGCGCACCAGGTGTACATTGATGCCCTGCAGGTTGCTGTCAGGACGGGCAAAATAGATGTATTCAAAAACACAGAGGGACGGCCGACCCGGTTTCAGCAGTTGCCGGCTTTCCATTCCTTCACCGGTCAAAATCACCAGCTCCCCGGGCGCCAGGTCGCGGATATATTCCGCCCCGATCGTATCGAAAGCACACGTTTCCGACGCCAGGAAAAAGCCTTTGCCGCTTAAGCCGGCCAGGGACAGAGGCCGGAAACCGTGGCGGTCGCGCAGCCCGTAAACTTTTTTCCCGTCGGTCAGGATAAAAGAGAAAGCACCCTCGAGACGCGGCACCACCGCCTGCAGCGCCCCGGCCAGATCCGGGTTCCCCTGGCGGGCGATCAGATGAGCGAGCAGCTCACTATCCGTATCGGTCTGGAAAATAGCTCCCTCTGCTTGCAGCTCTTCCCGCAGCGCGCCGCCGTTTAAAAGGCGGCCGTTGTGGACGACAGCCAGCTCTCCATGGCGATAGCGGAACAATAACGGTTCGGCATTTTCCGGATGGGCTTTTTTTTCACCGTATGAATAGCGCACATGGCCCACCGCCAGATTGCCGGGCCTGTCTCTCAATTCGGCCATCACCGGAAACACCTCGGAAACCAGGCCCATCCCACGCTTTAGCCACAGCTTGCCGCCACTGCCGTCACCGACGACCAGGCCTGCACTTTCCTGGCCGCGATGCTGCAGGGCATAGAGCGCAAACCCGGCCAAATAAGCCATGGGCAGCCCTGCCGCAACGCCGCCGCAGACACCGCAGGATTCCGTTGCTTCTCTAAATAATTTAGGTAATATCAGTTCATTATCCACGCCGAAATCTCCCCACGTAAAGCTCTCCTCCGGTAGCAGAGCGAACATCTCTGTTCTTAAGCGGCATGATTATTTTCGCTCCTGTTCCGCCAGGTAAGCGGCCCACCCCGTTTCCTGCAAACGCCGGTCCTTGCTCTCCACTTTAGCCGCCAGTTCCTGCCGGTAGGCGGCTAGCCTTTCCGCAAGCTGCTGGTCGCCGAGGGCGAGGATCTGCACGGCGAGCAAGCCGGCATTATGGGCGCCGTTAATGGAGACAGTAGCCACGGGCACCCCCTGCGGCATCTGGACGATGGCATAAAGGGAATCAACCCCGCCCAATGGCGGTATGGCGATGGGCACGCCGATCACCGGCAAGGTTGTCAGCGCTGCAATCACCCCCGGCAGGTGAGCAGCCCCCCCGGCCCCGGCGATGATGACTTTAAGCCCCGCCTCTACCGCCTCGCGGGCATAGCGGCATACCTTCTCGGGAGTGCGGTGCGCGCTGGCCACCACCATCTCATAACCAACCTGAAAATGCTCCAGAACCCTGGCGGCCTCAGCCATGATTTTCAGATCGGAATCGCTCCCCATGACAATGCCTGCTTTGATCATTTTAGCTCCCTTTCAACCTTTCCTCCCAGCCGGTGGGAAGGAGTTAAACTCGTGCGGAAAAGGTTTAAACACATTGGCGGGAAGGCCCCCGTGTTTTAAAACCTCCTCTAGCTTGATTTGCCACTCTTTCTTAAGATTTCCCTCCAAGCTCATTTAATGCCTATTCCTTAACCATCACCTCTCCAAGTTTAAGCCCAGGCGGGTAGGTTTTGTGAGTGAAACCTACCCGCCTGGGCTTTTATCCCTCCGGTGTAGCGATCCGGGAAAACCGCCAACCTTCTTCCTCCGGATGCCTGTACCACTTGGACCAGCCCGGAGCTTTTCATCTCCGGCGGAACCCTAGGTACACTTTCGCTCGTTAAAAATATTCATATTTTTAACGGCCAAAATAAATTGTTCAATTATGGCTTAAATCTGGCCTCAAACCGCTTCCGCACTCAGAATATATTCGACAGATTAACAGCAATTCCTTCAAGGTCAAAAAAAATTGGAAGCTCTAAAACCGCCAGGATGAATCTGCGGTAAAAACCACCTGCTGGCCGCCTACCGGAAAAGGGAGGCTGCTTCAAATATCAAATGAAGTCCAATTGACGACAATTTTATTTGTTGACAGGGCCCTTTAAATATGTTAGGATGTTACCAATTATTAATAGCAACACCATTGACGATGAAGGGAAATAGTAACCCGGGCCTGGGGCGGCCCAGAGAGCCGGTCAGCGGAAGGCGACCTTCCAAAGCTGCAAGACCGGTCCGCTTTAGCCGGGCGAATGGCTCCCGGAGTTGCCGGCTGAAATTCAAGAAACTCTGATGAGTAGGCCTGGCCGGAACTTTCACCGTTAAAAGAAAGCAGGTCTTAAGAGCAATCTTAGCACCTGGCAAAGTGGCCTGAGCAATACAGGCAATCAGGGTGGCACCGCGAGAAACTCTCGTCCCAGGACGGGGGTTTTTTTATTTATAAAATTAAGGAGGTTGAAGGAAAATGAAAGAAGCGCACCGCATTTTTCTTTCCGAAAAGGAGATGCCAAAGCGCTGGTATAACATTCAGGCGGACCTGCCGACTCCCTTGCGCCCGCCCTTAAACCCGGCGACCAGGCAGCCGGTGAAAGCGGAAGACCTCGCCGCTATTTTCCCGCCGGCTTTGATTGAGCAGGAGATGTCGCAGGAGCGCTGGATCCCGATCCCGGAAGAGGTCTTGAAAATCTATGCGCTCTGGCGCCCCACTCCCCTGGTCCGGGCTTTTCGCCTGGAACAGGCGTTGCAGACACCGGCGCGGATTTATTATAAAAACGAAGGGGTGAGCCCCTCCGGCAGCCATAAAACGAATACCGCCGTTCCGCAGGCCTTCTATAACCGCGCAGCCGGGATCAAACGCCTGGCCACGGAAACCGGCGCCGGGCAGTGGGGCAGCGCCCTCTCCCTGGCCTGCAACTATTTCGGCCTGGAATGCACGGTCTACATGGTCAAGGTAAGCTACGAACAGAAACCGTACCGCCGTTCGCTGATGGAGGTCATGGGGGCTAAAGTCTACGCCAGCCCCAGCGAGATGACCGAAACGGGGCGCAAAGCGCTGCGGGAAAACCCCTCTTCACTGGGCAGCCTGGGCCTGGCGATCAGCGAGGCCGTTGAAGATGCCGCCGGGCGGGACGATACCAACTACTCCCTGGGCAGTGTGCTCAACCACGTGCTCCTGCATCAGAGCATTATCGGGCTGGAATGCCTTGAACAGTTCAAGCTGATCGATGATTACCCCGACGTGGTGATCGGCTGCTGCGGCGGCGGCAGCAACTTTGGCGGCATCGCCTTCCCCTTTCTGCATGAAAAAATCAGGAAAGATAAAGATGTGCGCGTGATCGCCGTCGAACCGACGGCCTGCCCGACCCTGACCAAAGGCAGTTACAGCTATGATTTCGGCGACGTGGCCTCTTTTACCCCGCTGCTGATGATGTACACCCTGGGGCACAAGTATGAACCGCCCGGCATCCATGCCGGGGGGCTGCGCTACCACGGAGCATCGCCTTTACTCAGCAGCCTCTACCACGACGGCTTAATCGAGGCGCGCGCTTATGGCCAGATACCGGTCTTTGAGGCGGCCATAACCTTCGCCCGCAGCGAAGGCATTCTACCCGCCCCCGAATCGGCCCACGCCATCCGGGCGGCCATCGATCTGGCTCTCGAGTGCAAGGAATCGGGCGAAGCCAGAACCATTCTCTTCAATTTGAGCGGGCATGGCCACTTCGATCTGACTGCGTACGACGCCTATCTCTCCGGGAAGATGGAAGACAGCACCTACCCCGAGGAGCTCATTGAAAAGCTGGCTGCCTCCCTGCCCGTGATTGAATAAATCCGTGCACGGTTATAAATAATTAACTCGAATTTTAAAGGGGCTGTCCCAAAAAGGCAGCCCCTTCTCCACCCCCTCCACATCTCCGCCCAAGTCGCAATCTTTAACCTTAATTAAACCACTGTTGGATCAGTACCTTAATGTTATTCTGAGTTTCTTGTTGTCACCTTTAATCTGACTAAACCATTATTAGGACAGCCCCCTTTTACCTTTTGCGGTGGGATATTTCACCATTAATAGGATCGCTCCATGCGGGGAAACCTTAAGATAAATAAATAATTGAGGAGTGAAGTGCATGTTTCAGAGTAACGCCAGGCAGCAGATCCAGCAGATCCAGCAAGTAATCCGGCAACTGGAGCAGGCCGAGCAGCAAAATGCACAAAAGCTGCAACAGTTAAGCCAGCATGAAAGCAATGCCCAGCAACAGCTACGCCAGATTAACCAACTTTGCGGCCAGATTGGGCAGGAAATCGACCGCATGCAAGCCCAGCTACAGAATATGCAGACCATAAGTTTGCAGCAGCAGGCCATGCCGCAGCAGTTCCCGCAGGGGTATTCCCAGGCCAATATTCAACAGCAGCAATCGCCGTACCAGCAGGGCACCCAGCCGCAATCCTACCCGCCTGCCATGCAGCAGCAAGCGTTTCAACAGGCCAGGCAGCAAGGGGGTGCGGAAGCCCAATTTCCGCCCTTTAGCCAGGGCCAGTTTCAGTAGCTGCCAATTTGCTTCGACTCACACGAAGGCCAGCCAAGAAAAAAATCCCTGGCCGGCCTTGGTGAGTTAAAGGGGCTGTCCCCAAAAGGGCAGCCCCTTTTCCGCCATCAGATAGCGATTACAACGGAGAGATTACATCATCCCCATATCTCCGGGGCCGGGCATCCGCTGCTCGTTCTTTTCCGGCTTATCGGTCACGATCGCTTCCGTGGTCAGCAAGAGGGCGGCGATGCTGGCCGCGTTCTGGATCGCGGAGCGCGCCACTTTCGCGGGGTCAACGATCCCGGCTTTCATCATGCTTTCAAATTTATTGGTCAGGGCGTTATAGCCGATCCCTTTCTCCATCTCCTTGAGCTTCTCCACGATCACCGAACCTTCGGCGCCGGCGTTGTTGGCAATGACCCGCACCGGCTCTTCCAGAGCCCGCTTTACGATCATCATACCGGTATAGGCATCGCCTTTCAGCTCGTTTTCAAGCTTATCCAGGGCATAAGACACATTCAGATAGGCCACCCCGCCGCCGGGGACAATCCCCTCTTCCACAGCAGCACGGGTTGCGGAGAGTGCGTCCTCGATGCGCAGTTTCTTCTCCTTCATTTCTGTTTCGGTGGCTGCCCCGACTTCAATGACCGCTACGCCGCCGGAAAGCTTGGCCAGGCGCTCCTGCAATTTTTCACGATCGAAATCGGAGGTCGTTTCTTCAATCTGCATGCGGATTTGGGCGATCCGCTTCTTGATATCTTCGCTCTTGCCGGCGCCTTCAACGATCACTGTTTCTTCCTTGGAAACGCGTACCTGGCGGGCCCGTCCGAGCATGTTGACATCCACATTTTTCATGTCAATGCCGAGGTCTTCGGAGATGACCTGGCCGCCGGTCAGAATGGCAATGTCTTCAAGCATGGCCTTCCGCCGGTCGCCAAAACCGGGGGCTTTAACCGCCACGCAGGTAAAGGTGCCGCGCAGCTTGTTCAACACCAGGGTAGCCAGCGCTTCACCTTCCACGTCCTCAGCCACGAGAAGCATCTGCTTCCCTCTCTGGACGACTTTCTCCAGCAGCGGCAGCAGGTCGTGGATATTGCTGACCTTGCGGTCTGTCAGCAGAATATAGGGATCTTCGAGGACCGCTTCCATTTTCTCGGTGTCGGTCACCATGTAGGAGGAAACATAACCGCGGTCGAACTGCATCCCTTCCACCACTTTTAAATCGGTGGTAAAGCCTTTTGATTCCTCGACCGTGATGACGCCGTCTTTTCCGACTTTTTCCATCGCTTCGGCAATTAGTTTGCCGATATTCTCGTCATCAGCCGAAATGGCGGCTACCTGGGTGATCTCTTCCTTGGTATCGATGGGCTTGCTCAGCGTTTTCAGTTCTTCAACGGCCACTTCAACTGCTCTTTCGATACCCCGCTTGAGAATCATCGGGTTGGCCCCGGCGGTGACATTCTTCAAGCCTTCGCGGATAATCGCCTGGGCCAGCAGGGTCGCGGTGGTGGTGCCGTCCCCAGCCACATCCTGGGTCTTGGTGGCCACTTCTTTAACCAACTGGGCACCCATATTTTCATACGGATCCTCGAGTTCGATTTCACGGGCAATCGTGACGCCGTCATTGGTAATCTGGGGCGAACCGAATTTTTTATCCAACACAACGTTACGGCCCTTGGGTCCCAAAGTAACCGTAACCGTATTTGCCAGTGCGTCAACTCCTCTTTCCAGAGCCCGGCGGGCATCTTCGCGATATTCGATTTGCTTAGCCATAGTAGATAAACCTCCTAATAAAATTTGCTATGTTACTGGACTAGAGCCAGGACATCATCTTGCCTAAGCAGTAAGTATTCTTCGCCCTTTATTTTCACCTCAGTGCCGGCATAACGGGAGAAAATCACCTTGTCCCCAACCTTGACTTCCATCTCTGACCGGGTACCGTTTTCCAGCATTTTTCCCGGGCCCACAGCCAGGACTTCACCTTCCTGGGGTTTTTCCTTGGCCTTGTCTGGCAGAACAATCCCGCTTGCTGTCTTTTCTTCGGCCTCCAGAACTTTGACTACGATCCGGTCACCTAACGGTTTGAGGTTCATTGAGTATGCCTCCTTTAAATTTTGAGTTTTTAATAATTGCCATTAGCAGCACTCACCCAGGGTGAGTGCTAACAGTTACAATAAAAATATTAACGAATTAACATTCCCTTAGCAAATTTTAATTACTGCTATTTTGAATCATCGTCCAGTCTTTAATAAAGATTTCCTGTTTTTTTATGCATTTTTCTCCACGTATCTTTGTTTTTCTCATACTTTAGCTCAATTGACCGTCAAAATTATTATGATCCTTGGAAAACCGGATTATACCTGATTTTACTATGGGCCCCTCTGCTTCACTATTGTAATTAAAAATAGACAATCCTGCCGTGAATCGCCTTTTTTTCAAGGTCTAAGATCCCGCATGAACAGCGCGGTGCACGCCTCCGGTCCACGGCGGAGCCGGGATTGAAAAGCAAAATCCCCATGCTGTTGTACTCGCAGAGTGGAGCATGGTTGTGCCCGAAAACGATGGCATCCGGATGCAGCGCGGCAAAGGCCTCTTCAGCACGGCGGCGCGTTGTTCCCGCCAACCCATCGCCGTGGATTAAGCCGATGGCATGCGTGCCGATGCGGATCAGCTTTTTCCGGCCGAGGCGCGCTTTTATCTCGGGCGGATCCATATTGCCGCCAACGGCATATACCGGGGCCAGTGTTCCCAGCTCGGCGAGGACTCTCGCTTCCACCAGGTCACCGGCATGCAGGATTAACTGAACGTCCTGGAAAACGGTAAATAAAGCTTTCGGCAAAGAGCGGGCGCGGGTGGGGATGTGCGTGTCGGATACTAGCCCGATTCTCGTTACCGGGAAATCTATCTTGATCTCGGTAATCATAACCAACCCTCCGGGATACTACTGGCGTCTTTGATACAATCACAATTTATTCTAATCCAGTTAAAACCAATCGGTCACTATAAGTATCGCCACCCCCGGCTCGAGAACTGCCGCGCCAAGAAACGATTACTTTAAAATTCGCTCTTCGCGATTCCCCGGGACAGATCCATATGGGCACAGGTCTCGTTAAACCGGTTTAATATCCAGCGTTCCCCGTGCAGCTTTAGAACATTGACGGCACAGGGATCTTGCTGCAAATCCCAAAACTTTCCGTCGGGCAACCCCAGGGCGGCCAGCAGGAGCAATTTTAAAACAACGCGGTGCGTCACCACCATAAACATTCCTTGTTCCTGGCCGGCAGCGGCCAGCTCCTGCAATTTACGCCAGGCTCGCTCCCGCACAGCGGCCAAGGACTCCCCGTCGGGTGCTATCCCCAGGTGGGGCGTCTTCTCCCAACTGGCAAATTCGCGCGGGTAGCGCTGCTTTACCTCGGCCACGGACATTCCTTCCCACGCGCCGAAGGAAATATCGGTAAAAGCTTCTATTTTGACCGGCTGGAGGTTAAAGACTTTGCCGAATTCCTGGGCAGTCATCAATGCCCGGGAAAGGGGGCTGCAATAGATGGCCTCCACAGGTAGGCCGCGCAGCGCCTCCGCCGTCTGCCTGGCCTGGGCAATGCCATGGTCATTTAAGGGAATATCGACCCTGCCGCGAAAGATCTCTTCCTTATTCCATTGGGTTTCGCCGTGCCGAACCAGGATTACTGTTTTCATTGCTACTACCAACCTTTCAAGCAACTATTTATCTTACCGGCAAGCGTCAAAAAGCCGCTCCCTTATTTGTTCTATCATACCATTTTTGAATATCGGCAGCCATAACCTGCCTGAAAAAATCCAAACTCTTGCTGCTTCGTGCGGGCTCCCGCCCCCAGCCCGGCTACCTCACCGCCGGCGAAGTGCAGTTTTCAGCACAGTCCCCCTCACCCTGGCCAGGACAATCAAAAAAGTGGTTTCGTCAGACCCTATTATAATGGTTACAATTCCCCGGCAATCCAATCCAAAAGTGTCTTAAGCACTTTTAAGATGATAGGGATTATAGCGGGCATAATTCCCGACAAAGTTTAATGAAAGAGGGCTATCTCACGCTGACGGCTCATCCCCTTTGCTAATTTGCTGCAGCAGCACCAGCAAGAGCGGCTCTAGGGCTGCGCGCTGGAGCGAGCATCTGTCACCGCAGTGGCCGTTTCCGTCTTGCCGCCGCTGCCGCTGGAAACACTCCCTGGCCAACCCGGCTGCTTTCAGGCGCTTGCGCACGGTATGCTCGGAAAATAGTACATTGATCTGCCGCCCGCCTTGAAGGATGATCTCCGTAGTGTTGCGATTCTTCCCGGCAAAGTAGCCGGTAACGGCGGCGGAGTTGAAATAACCGCTGCAGCCGTCATTTTTAGCAAGCACTTCTCTCACTTTCAGCGGGACCAGAACCAGAGAGGCAGTTAACGGCAAGGGTACCCCGTGATGCATGCCGAGATATTCGCCGCAGCTTTTACGGAGCGCATCGAGGTCGACACAAAAATAGCGCGCCAGCCTGTACAGATTCCATTTCACTGTCCGCCGGTCGGTGATGATCTCGCCCCCAGTGCGATAAACCAGGGTCCCGTTGCCGCCCTGCCGTTCATAACAGGGGATTAACGCCGCCAGGTTTTCCACCCACTCCTTCACCATAAGCCCACCCTTCACATCCGAGTCTAAGGCAATACCCTGAAAAGAGAATTACTGGAAACAGGTACAAGTATAGACGCCTGCCGCCAAAAGGGCACTGCATATCGGAGGTCGGAGGTCGGAGGTCAGAGGCCGGAAATCTGAAGATCAAAAATCACAGCCACCGCCTAAGAGTTCACTCTGGTGGTGCAATTATAATCCCGGGGCTGTCCCAAAAAGTGGTTGAGTCAGGTTAAGGATTGCAACTTGGGTGGAAGTGTAGAGGGGTGGAAGCCCTCCCTCGCGATTGTCATCCTGAGCGCAGCGAAGGAGTTACAAAGCAGATATCGCATTTTCAGGATTGACAGCCATGCTGCCGCCAGCGGGGACGCCCTCAGAAATGATAAAAACGGCACCCTTCAAAATCCCCTCCCCCTATCGGATGTCGGAGGTCACAGGCCAGAAGTTATAAAAAAACGAACAGCAGATATACTCTCCAACTCTCACATCCAACTTCTAACCTCCAAGAGACGGCTCCAGGTCTTGGGTCCTTCCGCACCAAACCGGGTCGCTGTCAGAATGATGAAAACGGTAGCCTTCAAAATCCCCTCCCCCCCTCCGGGGGGAGAGGGTCAGGGTGAGGGGGGCAAGTGGCTCCTGCAAGTTCAGGCCAGCGGGTAAAAGTATATGCTGCCGCCATATTATCGGGAAAACCCTACCCTAGGCCAGCTATTTCTTCCGCGATGCGCTGCGCCGCTGCGCGCGGATCGGCCGCCCTGATGATGGGCTGCCCGATCACCAGGTAATCGGATCCGGCCTGTACCGCCTCTGCAGGCGTGGCGGCCCGCTTGTGCGTCCCCATGCTGCTGCCTGCCGGGCGGATTCCCGGGGTGACGATGAGCGGTGCCTGGCCGTAGCGCTTGCGCAGTAGCGCCGCTTCGCGGGGCGAAGCCACTAGCCCGGCGCAGCCGCTTTCAATGGCCCATCCGGCCCGCCGCTCCACCAGGTCGGAGAGAGAACAGGGAAAACCCATCTCTTCTATATCGGTAGCATCGAGGCTGGTCAGTACCGTGACCGCCAGCACGCGCAGATCTGTTCCCGCTGCTGCAGCCCCCGCCCTTTGCAATATTTCCCGGTTGCCGTGCACGGTCAGCATATGTACACCGCTAGCTGCCGCCTGGGCTACCGCCGGGCCAACCGTATCGGGCACATCGTAAAATTTCAGATCGAGAAAGACTTTCTTCCCCTGCTCCAGCAGCCACCGCACCATGTTTTGACCGTCAATCA
>JAAYGO010000100.1 GCA_012727685.1 Bacillota bacterium
CTCCTTCAGGCGGAAGCCGAAGCCCCAGACCGTATCGATGATCAGGCGGCTCTCCGCCAGTTTTTTCCGCAGCCTGCGCACGGTATCGTCGGCCGCCCGCGTCTCCACTGCGCTGCTGTATCCCCAGACCTTGTTGAGCAGCTCCTCCCGCGAGACAGCCCGGTCTTTGTTTTTAATCAGGTAGCTTAAAAGATTGTATTCGTTGGGAGTCAGTTCCAGCGGCGCGCCGTCAAGGGTCGCCGTTTTGGAGCGGGTATCGATTTTAATATCGGCGTAGGCGAGGACGGGCTCCCCGGCGCTTTCCTGGCCGGAGCGGTCATACTCGATCCGGCGCAAGATGGCCTTAACCCGCATCACCAGCGACATGGCGGAGAAAGGCTTGGTGAAATAGTCGTCGCTGCCCAGGTTTATGCCCGTAGCGTAGTCCAGGTCGCTGTCGCGCGCCGTAAGCATGATGATCGGGACCGTGCTCATTTTGCGCAGCTCCGAACAGACGGTAAAACCGTTTGAACCGGGCATCATCACGTCGAGAATAACCAGGTTACACGGTTTTTCTTTGAACGCGGCCAGCAGCTCATCCCCGCTCTCAAAAGCGGTGACCAGGTAACCTTCACTCTCAAGGAAAGTCTTGACCACATCCCTGATGTTTTGTTCGTCATCGGCGATATAAATCAGTTCGGGCATATCCATAGACCCCCTCTTGCATCGCGCATATTACCATTGTAAGCAAAAAAACGCTGCAAATCCAACGCAATTCTGCCGGGAAAATGCGGCAAAATAGATGCAAGGATTTGCTCCAGCAGCAGCGTCCTGGCACCTGGGATAAATGTTGCCAAAGTGAGAAAATAATTATAGAATTGAGGAAGTGTATGGGTTTAAATGGAGCTTCAGTGCTAAACAGGAGTGATCAAAATCGGGGCAAAGCTATGGACCAGGAGCTATATCATCGTTACCTTAATTAATTTTTTAATTGCTTTGAATTTTCTATTCCTCATCTTTATGGTTTCCGAATATGCGATGAATATTCTTGGTGCATCACCCGGTGAAGCGGGGTTTGCCGCCAGCATCTTCATCATCGGAGCGGTGATCGCCCGACTCATCACCGGGATTCAGATCGGCCGCCTAGGCTATAAATATATGCTCTGGCTGGGTTTATTAACAGGCTTTGCCGCGACGCTGGCCTATTTTGCCGTTGACCGGCTGGCGCTCCTTTACATCGTCCGTTTTTTCCATGGGGCGACATTTGGCGTGGCCACTACCGCCGCTGCGACCATCGTATCCGGTCTAGTCCCAGACGAAAGAAGGGGCGAAGGCATTGGTTATTTTTCCTTGAGCCAGCCGCTCGCCACCGCAGTGGGGCCCTTTCTGGTGATCTATCTCAGCAGGCATGGCAGCTATGCGATTATCTTTGCCTTTGCCGCAATCGTCTCGGGAATCGCGCTGTTGATGGTTCCCTTTTTATCTATACGGAATCTAAAATATGGCGCCGAAAAAACAAAGGCAATGGCTAGAATTAACCTGGCCAATTTGATTGAGCGCAAAGTAGTCCCCGTTGCTTTTATCTGTCTGCTGGTGTTCTTGTGCAATTCCAGCATAGTTTCCTTTTTAAAGGTATACGCCAAGGAAATTGGCCTGGTTGAGGCGGCCGGCTTCTTTTACGTCGTCTACGCTGCGGTAGTATTAATCACCAGGCCATTTATCGGCCGGCTGCTCGATGCAAAGGGTGAAAATGTAATCATGTATCCGGCGATAATGCTAATGGCAGCAGGCATGTTCCTGGTGGCCCGCAGCGATCAAGGCCATATGTTATTACTGGCCGCCGTTCTGCTGGCCGTAGGGGTGGGCTCGATTCAGATCAGCACGCAGACCATTGTGGTGAAGATGGTGCCGCGCCACCGCCTGGGGGTGGCCAATTCATCGTATCTGATGTTCTATGATATCGGCCACGGGATCGGGCCGGTTACCGCCGGCTTTCTCATTCCGCATATCGGTTACCGGGGCATGTACTCGGTGATGGCGCTGATCTCCCTGTCATGTATCCTCTTCTATTATTTTCTACACGGTAAAAAGGCCGCCCGGCTGGCGCATTTGCCTGTTGAAGTTCAGGCCAGGGGAGAAAGCTAGCCC
>JAAYGO010000118.1 GCA_012727685.1 Bacillota bacterium
CCTCTATCACTAACATGATAGAGAAATTGAGGATAGCGAACGCCCCCTTCTCGAGCGTCCATGCCTTTCTCAATACAGTCGCCCAAAAGGGCCGAAGCAAACGGAATACGATAATTGGCTACATCTACAGAAGTGGTGATGTAACTCATTTTTACCTGAATACTGATAAGGTAACTGAACTGTTTTTTAAACGCCTCAATAAACTGGTCGATAGAGGTAAAGGTACGCGGATCTCCTGTCTCAAGCCCTATCTGCTTTCCTGTCCTAAAGTCGCGTCCGTTGTTGAGTACATATTCAAAGATTTTAGCGAGGTTAATATAGTTAATTCCCAGGGCTCCCCCGTGCATTGCGCAGCGTGGAACAATCGAACCAGCACAGCCGGCTACCGCCCAATCCCGTGCATCCTCCAGAGGAATGCCATGATCTGTATAACTAAGGATTCTTACTTCATCACTAACGAATGCTGGGTTCCCATCGCCTCTTCTCACGTTGGTTTCCACTGCCTGCAACCAAATCTCCGGGTTAATCTTGCTATGGTAACGAACATATACAGGCGGTTGGGGCAGCCTCACCTGGGCCAGCACTTCGAGTAGCAGGCTTGAGAGTTCATTAGACGCGTCTTTTCCGTCCCTAGTCACTCCGCAGATGGTAACATCCTGAAGATGGGTGCCCGGAATATTATCCTTGTCATACTTAATTTTGACGCTGGTCAACTCGTTAAATTTTACAAAAAGGCAGGATAATAATTCAGCTGCTTCCTGCCGGGATATATTGCCCTCCACTAAAACATCCTTCTTATAAAGCGGATAAAGATACTGATCGATTCTCCCCGGAGATTCAGCAAGATTCGCAGTTTCCAGGTTTACACAAAGATGAATAAACCAAAAGCTTTGCACCGCCTCATAAAAATTTCGTGCCGGCTTTGCCGGGACCCACCGGCAAATTTCTGCTATCTTCTCCAATTCCTTTTTCCTTTTAGGATTTGATTCTTTTATTGCCATCTCCTCAGCCAGTTTAGAATACCGGTGAGCAAATTCAATGGCGCCTTCACAGGCGATAATGACAGCGCGCAAAAAGCAATCCTTTTTATAAGCCTTGGCCGGGTTGTCGCTATAATCCAGTTTTTCTAATTCCTCCCTGGCCTCAGCGATAACTCCTTCCAAACCAATATTAATCACCTTTTCGTAATCAACATGCCTTACTGCCGGAGGCGTACCTGTCTGCTGGGCCAGAACAAGGCCGGACTCTATCCAATCCTTCAACCAGGGGAATCTGGCCTCTTCCTCCCTACGCACAGCTTCACCCGTGTTGCGCCCTTTCCAATAGTTACAATCCTCAAGCAAGCTTTGTCTTACTTCCTCGGTAAGGATCGCTCGTTTGACGGAACTCCCGCCCGTTGCTTCGCTCGAACTGCTGAGGTTTTCTATCGCTGCCTCGATGGAGTAATCAATATAAGGTGAAGCACCCAGGACATGCTGTGTTTGTGAGCCAACAATTAGCTCATCATCCCTGATTACTATGGGATTCCCCTGCATAACCTTCCTGAAGAGCTTTGCCCTTCTAATATCAAGTGGTTCACCCTCAGTTTCTTTCCATGATTCAGTTGCCAAACGGCTTCGTTCACTGCAAATATGCTCTACGGCTTCTTGACGCCTTTTAATCAGCCTTTTGACTCTATCGGTAAGGCAATTTACTTTGCTGATCTCACTAAAATTAATTACATCCGGACATGTCTTAGTATCAGTAACCATCTTTTTTCCTCCTTAGGAATTAAGCTAGTTCTTTTTTTAATTCAATTATAAGACAAATTAATTGAAGCTATAATTCCAAATTATTTTCTACTTTTCCAAAACAGAAATGTTGATTTAATGGTAAACTTGCCTTGCGGGAAAAAAGAATCCGTTTGCGAAGATAATCCCTGATAAAGAACCTCAGCGTTTTTACTTAACCGGTAATCGGATAAGAGGCTACCCAATTAAAAAAATCCAAAGTGGAAAATTTCGGAAAGTGGAGACGGCAAATTTCGAGTAAGTGGGGTGTATTCCCCAAAGATCATCATATTGTGACATACTATTTACAGGCAGGCTCAGAGGTAAATTTTCAATTGATTTAACCGGTAATTTTTCTATAACAAACGAAGGTCTGGCTATTCTACTGTTCCAGCCTGTTTTAAAAACCGGTTAATGACTTTCTTTAAATTCTTAAGCATCTTCTTGCGGTTGCTTTTTAGGCAGATAAAATAGACAGTAGTATAGGAACACCAGTCTGTGACCCTGAGAAATTTAATCCCTTCATATTGTGCCGGAACATTGGTCGTCGTTACAGCAATTGGCATCTCATTAGCCAGCTTCAACACGAGGTTGTCATGTGTTCCGAAATATACAGTCTTTAGATTAAAACCATTCTGCCGAGCAAGCTGCTCGAAAGAGCCGACTGCGTTTGAGTCGTTTTCATCCGGAGATTTCGGGAATGGAAAAGCAAAGGTGAAATCCTTAAAAGTGACGAATTTTGCTTCTGTTTCTATACCAGGCAGATATTTTTCAGATATTCCTAAATACATCTCCCGCTCGATGTTTAAAGGCTTAAGCTCAAGCTCCCCCTCCTCGTTTATATCGCTTAAGTAGTTTTCAATTATAGTGTTCTCATGTATGCAGATAAACAGGGCATCTATTTTCCCAGCATAAAGCAGTTTCATCATGTCCTTGGAGCTCATTTTTAACATCTCCAGTTCGGCATCGGGGTTCTTAAGCAAAAAAGTGGCAAGGATATCCCTTTCGATCCGATTTCCAAACCTCGACTGGGAACCTACCCGCAGAACGTTTTCAAAGGAGCCTTTTAGCTGTTTGGCAATCTCAAACATATGTTGGTATTCCCTGTTAATCCGCTGAATGTTACGAATTAACACCTTTCCCTCCGGTGTCAGTGTAAGTTCATTTGTTCTATTCCCTCGGATAAAGAGCTTAATCCCAAATTTATTTTCAAACTTGGAAACGTATTTTGAAATAACGGAGGGAGAATAAGCAAGACTCATGGCGGCATCTGAAAAATTTTGATAATTTATGAGTTCACTTAGTACTTCAATTTCTCTCATATTCATGCTTACTAACCTCCATTCTCTGATTGCTTACTCGAAATATTCGCAGTTCATAAGTTGATTCCCTTCAGTTGCATTACTTATCTGCGCGCTTGCCTTATCGGCAGCAACAATCTATGGTGCACCTGTTGGTGCCTATGCTGGCGGGGGGTATGGCCATCTATGCACACCATACATATCCCTATAATATATGCATTTGGATTCCCATTAAGATGGCTTAAAGCATAGAAGGTTACTAGGCTTGGTTTGCCATCGGCATATTAGAACACTTTTACGAGATAGAGCAGGGGTAAAATAGCAACGACGAAAATTCCGTTGCTCAGGATCCAGCAGGAGTTGGCCAGGTCTAGGTCAAGCTTGTAGAGCGTCGGCGGGATGAGGGAATTAATGGCTACCGGCATGGAAGAGACGATGATCAAAACCCGGAGCGGCAGCCCGCCGTTTAGCCGCCCGTAACCGGCAAGGAGCCCGAGCGTGACCAGCAGCGCCGGCAGCAGCAGGTGTTTGATTCCCGCAACGGCTATTGCTTCCCGGAGGAAGCTGCCGATGGCGGAGAAGCGCATGTTCAGGCCCACCGAAATGAGCATCAGCGTCGTCGAAGCCATGACCAGGGGGCTGAGCAAGGCACCAAGCAGCTCCGGCCTGGGGAGACCCGACCAGTTCAGGAGCGTGCCGAGCAAAATGCCGCCAATGGGGAATAAAAACAGCGGGTCCTGGGTCAGGGCTCTCAGGTCAAAGCGCCACTTTGTTCCCGGCGGGGTATCGCTGGAATACAACCTGGCCAGGGGAAAGCCGATACTGTAATAAATGACCGACTCAAACAGCCTGAACAGGGTCGCCAGGGCGTAACCGGCTTCACCTAAATACATGTAGGAAACCAAGCCGCCGAAGGAGCCCAGGTTGGTGAAAGCCCCGGCGGTGAGCATCGCCCCCGTTTGGCTGCGGCTGTGGTGCAGGCACCGGGAAATGAGCACGGCGAAGAGGCCGCCCATAAAATGCGAGCAAACGCCAAAGAGCGGAAAGAGAGCCAGCGTGCCGCTGCTGATTTTCATGTTCCAGAAGGTGATGGTGAGAGTCACCGGATAGATCATGGTGATGACACCCTTCTGAATGGTGGCAGCCTTGCGCCGCAGTTCCTCTGCCCGGGCGGCTTCCCGCTTCAAGGCAGTGAAACGGTAAAGGTATCCGGCTGACAGCGACACCAGGATCAGGCTAAAAGTAATCCATAATTCAGACAATTACCGATTCGCCTCGCGATCTCTATTGCGGATAAACTGCCGATTATGGTTTAAGATAGCTCGACCGCTGCTATGGACAAAGGCCAGCGGCAAGGGAACGATCCGGTTATGATCTTACCAGGGCGGCTACGGCGGCCTTGGCATCGCTCATCAGGTGCTCGCCATGGCTGAGGATCGCCCGCTCAAATTCATAGTCCAATAAAATTCTAATATTCCTCTCCGCCTCTTTAACATCGGTGCAAAATGCCGCCGGTGGAGGGGAAAGTTTTTCCGTAAAAGCTCCGGCGCCAAAGATACAATCTCCGGCCAGAAGAGATTTTTCTTTTTGCAGCAGCAGGGCGATGTTGCCGGGAGTATGGCCGGGTACGTGAATGACATAGAGCTCCCCGGCAATCTCTTCTCCTCCTTCCAAGGGCAAGTCAACCGGAACTGGAATATGCATGAGCTCATTCTTGTGGGCTGCTACTTTAACCCCAGGCAGGGTTGCGGTCACTTCCGGCAACCCCCCGGTATGATCGGGGTGATAGTGGGTAATCACCAGGAGCTTGGGATTTAAAGGGGCAATGGCTCGTACAAATTCGGCAGCGGTTGATTCCCACCCCGCATCCACAATCACGGTTCCTGCAGCGGTTTTCACCGTAAAAGCCCTGAACACTTTGCCGTGATGCGGCAGCTGGATTTCGGCAACAGCCGGAGTCAAGGGCACCGTTTTCAGCATATGGATCCACACCTTTCCCGGTATGATAAAGGAGTTCCTGTCCTGGAAATCCCTTGCCACCTTACAAGTATAGACTACCGTTTACGCTGTGGCAATCGTGAGGCGGGACCGGCGTGACGCACCGGACCAGCTAAACGCTCCGCCAGTTAATCGCAGCGGGATTGCCCCTGCCGGCGAGGCCGGCGCAGGCGGCGAAGCGGCTAATTGGCTGCCGGCTGCGCGAGCAGTTTCAAGTAGGGGATCACGGGATCGTTTTTGTAACTGCCGGAACCGTCGTATTCGATGCTGACCACCGGGATGCCGGTAACCGCTTCAATTCTCCTGGACATGGCCTGAGTAACCAGGGAGGGGCAGCAAAAGGCCGGGCTGGCCTGGACGAAAAGGGTAATGCGGGGATCGCCGGCCGCCAGGGCGTAGGTCTTCAGCAGGTTATCCACCGATTCTCCCGAATGCTCGCAGCGCACCCTGTACTTGGCCAGCACCTCTGCCGTATCCAGGGGCAGGGCTTCGCCGTTCACGGGGATGATGCGCTTAAAAATGCGGTTGAATTTCTTCTCCACGGCGGGGATAATCTTCATCAATACCTTCACCGCCGCTGCCTTGGGATAGGAACCTTCGTAAATCCACTTGTGGATATAGGCATCGGCCACGATCTTGTAAAACTCGCTCTGGGGAGTAATGACCACCTCGCCGCCGTTGGCTTCGATTAGCTTGATCAGGTCCTGGTTGATGACATCGTTGTAGCGAGTGTAAATATCGCCGAACAGGGCCACCCGGGGCCGTTCCCCGCCGCCTGTTCGCTTGATGGCGGCAAAGAGGTCCACAGCCCGGGAAACGCTCTCCTCAAGGCCGCTCCCCTTTTCCATGGCCTGGGCAATGAGCTCCAGGGCTTCTGCTGTCACCCGATCCGTTTCACCAGGCCTAAGCTCATAGGGTCTGATGGCACAGGCCGCCTTCCGCAGCATTCCGCCAAGATAACTGGCAAAATACGCGCCCACCCCGGCAGGGATGGAGATGTCGAAGAAAGCGATGGTGCCCAGGTAGACTCCAATCTTCTCCATGCCGTTTCCGGCGGCCTTGAAAATATTCTTGATCTGGTAGGGGAACATGCAAAAGTTGCAGGCCAATGCAGATTTGCACATCCACAAGGCCGTCTGCGCCGGGTCGAGATCATACTTTTGCACATATTCCATCGCCTCCTGGGCGATGATGTTGAGCGGAATGCACTGCCCCGTGTTATGGCTCATGCTCTGGCGAATATACTCGGGCGTCTCTTCGAGGAGGCGCGCGTCGATGCCCTGCGCCCGGAGATTGGCCACCAGCAGCCGGCAGATGAGGCTGTCCCAGTTGGGGAAAAGCAGGGTTTTGCCGCGCAGCTTAGCCTTGTCCGCCGTGATGCCGCTATGGTCGGGCAGCAGGGACAGGGGCCGGGGCTGCTGGGGGCGAGGCTGCTGGGACCGGGCATTGGCCCTGCTTTGCGCAGACTGAAAATGGTTGGCAAAGGTCCTGACCGCCGCCTCGATCCTGGTTTCATAGCCGAGGCTGGAATCGTGCTCATCCAGTTGCAGAATGAGGTACGGCTTCCCGTAGTGATCCATGATCTGTTTAAAGTATTCAATCGTGAACGAGTCGGGCGAGCATTTAAAGGAGGTCATCAGGACCGGGTAAACCCCTTCTGTCCGGGCGGCATAGAGGGCTGCCTGCAGGATTCGCGAGGCATAGACCCACTGGAAGGCGTCAAACAGCGGCCGGAAAGGCTGCAGTGCGGCGGGGTCAACGGCCGGGAGATCGCCGCTGTAGAAGACCTTGATGCCGAGCCGGGCGATAATCCCCGGGATATCGTTATTCATGGAGTCGGCCAGGACGGTGTAAGGCCTTCCCGCCAAGACGATGTGGAAGCGATCGCTTCGCGCCGCCTCCTGCCGGTAGAGGGAGCGCGCTGCCTCCTGCCGGGCTCTGAAAAACCGGGTCGCCGCCCGGTAGGCGGAGCTGACTGCGCCGTAGGTCAAGGAGGGGCGGACCTGCTGCAGGGCCTGAAAGAGCTGGCGCAGGCCGTAGCCCCTACCCCGGATCGACTTTAGCATGGGCGTAAGCAGCTTTGCCTGGTCAAGGCCCGGCACCCTGGCTGCCAGGGAGGCTGCGTACTGGCTGTAGTAGCAATACTGTTTTCTACCGGAGTCCCTTGTCCTATTTTCTTGCAGGTAAAAGGGCATGAAGACAAAGTCGGCCCTGGCGGCGAGATATTCGATCTGCCCGTACATGGCGGCCATGGGGGCGCAGAACTCGGCCCCGGCCAGGCTCTTGCCCCGTTTTACAGCCTCCCGGCACTGTTCACCGGTGACGGTTCTGATGGAAAGGAGATCAAAGAACTTTTGCCAGAGGGGCAGCTCTTCGGCCATGTAGA
>JAAYGO010000142.1 GCA_012727685.1 Bacillota bacterium
CCATGATTTGCTGGCATCCGAGATACAAACTTGGTGATGAACATAATTATAAGACGGAAAGAGATTTTTTTGATCACCTAGCAGAAGAGCACGACGCTGAAAATACGCTCCGGGGATTGGAAAGAAAAGTAGTAATATTGCCACTTTATCTCTATGACCATTCCGGTCTTGTCATGAAAACCAGTCCGTTTAGTGATCCATGGGATTCTGGCCGGGTGGGGTGGATTTATTGCCCCAAAGAGCGTTTCATTAACGAAACCGGCTACCTGGAATCGGAGTTGTTTTCAAGTAAAACCAACAGGAAGCCCATCTTTGGTGAGCATGTCCGGCTGAGAGGGCATGAAGGCAAGGGGCCGGGCGGTGAAGGTTTCGGGAAAATTGTTGCTATTGATGATGAAGAAATTGTTGTAGATTTCGATTACCACAAGATCCCTGCGGCGCGGGATTCGAAAAATCTTGTCAGTGCAAGATATGAGGATGTAGTTGAAGTGCTGTCGGGTGTCGCTGAAAAAATGCTTAACAATGAAGTAACGGTATACAACGATTACTTGTCCGGCAATGTTTACGGCTTTGTGCTGGAGAGGGTAATCCGTTGTGACTGTTGTGGACATTTGAAGTTTGAAAGAATCAGCGAATGTTTTGGCTTTTATGGCGATGCTGCAAAGGCTGAGCTGGTGGAAAGCCTTCGCGATCATTCTGATTTGATCGCTGATTGGGTTTAAAAAATTCCCGGGTTTTTTCCCGGGATCAGTCTTTGTTTTATATAACCTGGCTGGTTTGCCGGGTGTTTTTATAATATTTGTCCGCAGTGACAATACGGAGGTGAAATGTGTGGCGAAAGGGTCAAAGGATGCCCAGGATGCCGCAAAGCACGACGGGTTTTTTAATGACTTGCTCGAAATACAAAAACTTCTCTGGAAGAACGATGACCTGATGGAGCAGGAGACGCTATTTGAGCTCCAGGATAAGGTATCTGAACTCGCTTTGAAGATGGCCGGCGATAATCCCTTGAAGCAAGATTTACTTTTGAGGGAATTTCCTTGGCTTTATAAAAAGAAATCTTAAAGGAGGCCTGCATGGGTTACGAAATTTTTTATGACAGGCGGTTTATTTTATTAGACGGCAAGTTTATTCCGTTGTGCCAGCATGGTAGCAATAATTGTTTTGAATATAATGCGCAAGGCAGATTGATTAGTGAAAAAACCTGGTCGGTAATGAATTACCTGTTTCCCAAACGGTACATTTTTAGCGAAGAAGAAATACGAGCTCTCGCGGAAGAGTACGAAAAAGGAAGCTTTTTTAAGAGCAGGTATCGGAGGTTTGAACCGGGAGAATTTAAGAAGTGGTTTATCAATGGAATGAAAAATGCTAAACCTCTAGAATACTATCTTGAATACGGCAACCGTTTGTATATTGCAAAGCATTATCAAAATAAAGTGGAACGTAGTTATCCAAAAACTTCTGCCGAACTTTTTACCGAACTGTCGCTGGCCGTGCTGTCAGATGTGGACTGGCTGGAAATTGGCTTTGATGGCCGGGATATATACTTGCCGAAAAGAAAAAGGAAAAAAAGAGAAAAACAGCGATATCCATTTTATTACGTTTTAATTAACGACAAGGGTCATTATCTTTGCCGTTTAACGCGCTACGGGTATCGTTATGCTGTTTTTACTTCTTATTACGTGAAAAAGTTTAAAAAAGAGAGTGAAGCCCTTCGGTATATGAATAAATACCGGCTTGATAAAGAATGGGGCTTTGAAGTAAAAAGAATAGACGAACCTGCAATGCTTTGATGAATTGCAGGTTAGCAATTTTTTTCAAAAGGAGTTTAAAAAAGGGGAGGCCAGGCTGTCCCCTTCGTGTTTTTGTATGTCCGGTTTTTCCGGACAGTTTTTATTATATCCGCTGTTTACGGAAAAGGAGGTTTGTGCGTTAAAGGGATTTTAATTTAAAACAGGGTATTGGTCGAGTTTTAATTTTATTTTGAAAGGAGTTTTTGATACTTGGAAGTTAAAAATGGTTTTGGTACGCTTTTATTAACGGAGCCGGTTACCATTAGGGACGTATTGCATACCCTTTCTTTTGGTAACCGGGCGATGATTCTGTTTATTATTTCCCTGATGGCAGCGACATTTACGGACATCGGGATCGGAATACCGTTCGATTCCGATCCAGATTTGTTATTTAAACACGTAAAATACCGCTGTAGAACAAACAGGGCATTTCATAATTACTGCACTTTTTATCCTGAAGAGGGGGATACCACGCGGGATCCCCAAGCGCTCCTGCGCACATTGAGGCTTAACATATGGGATGCGTCTTGCTCCTATTCTTTAGTGAAGCCGGCGCATGAGCAAATGAGAAAACTGCATGAGCTCCTGGTGGATGCCATTGAAAACAACCGGGTGCCACCAGAAGCGCTGGACGGTTCTATTGTTGAAGAAGATGATCCGTTGCTTTACGATACGCTGGAAGCGGCCGTAGAGAAGGTGCAGCAGCGCACCCATTACGGCATGAGGCAAGAGAAGGCCTGCGGGGACGGGCACATCGTGGAGTGGAGCAACGGGGCGAGAGCCTGGTTTGTTCACGCTAATCGGGAGTTTGCCGGCGAAGATTTGAACTTGGATGCCAACCAGATTTTTTTGGTTGGGAACAGTGAATACCTGACTGATATTGCCGCCAAGCTGCCCGAGCTGCCTCTTTACAAATATTCGCTTGAGGCGAAACTGCGGAATTAAGGAGGTGGGTTCCCTTGAGCGATGATGAGCAGCATACTACTATTCACCCGGAAGCCATTAAGGTTGCAAGCGACGCTGTGGAGAAAGTGGCCCGGGAGCAGCTGCCAAAGGTGCGTATAAACATTGAGGAAAAAGAAAGTTTTTAAAGTATTGCCGGGCTTTATGCCCGGCAATCTTATTTTTAAAAATAAGTAGGGCGGCGTGTCTTTGAAGGGAATTTTGGTTATGAAAAGAAAATATCAACAAGGGTGATGGGATGCAAAGTTTTATAGATTATTTAAAAGAAAGCGACGCCAGTCCTCATACAATAAAATCCTATATAAGCGACTTAAAAAAATTTATGAAATGGTATGTGGAAACTACAGGAGAAGAACTTAAAGATTTTAACGCGGTCGGCTCCCTGCATGTTGCCGAGTTCAAGCGGTATTTGATAACCCGGGGGCAGAAGCCGGCAACTATAAACCGGGCACTGGCAGCCTTATCGGTGTTTTTCTCCTGGCTTACAAACCAGGGCTTGGCTGATCAGAATCCCGTTATTGGCATTATATCTGTTAAGCAGGAACGGACGTCGCCGAAGGCTCTAGATCGGCGGGAACAAATGGCTTTGATGAAAGCGGTTCGAAGTTCGGGCAAGGTTCGAGATATAGCCTTGGTTACTTTGTTATTGCATACGGGTTTAAGGATATCTGAGCTGTGCGCGTTAGATGTTGAGGACATGGTGCTGCGGGAGCGTAGTGGTTGGTTGACTGTTATGGGTAAAGGGTTGAAGGTGCGGACGGTGCCGTTAAATGCCACGGTTCGCAATGCCCTGGAAGCGTGGTTGAAAGTGCGAGGAAGAGCCGATGGCCCTTTGTTTACGAGCCAGAAAAAAGGCGGTTTAACCGCAAGGGCGGTGGAGTATCTTTTAGCCAAGTATGCCAGGCTGGCGCGGTTGGAGGGGGTTACACCCCATTCGTTGAGACATACTTTTTGTAAATCTCTTATAGACGCAGGAGAATCCATTGATCGCGTGGCTATGCTTGCAGGCCATTCAAATTTAAATACTACATCTCGTTATACCCGGCCTACCGATAAAGATTTGCAAAATACTGTAGATAAGTTGGCTTGGGAGTAAGGCAGATGATTTTTAAAATAGCCAATCTCAAGTGATTTTGAGATGTATTTCAAAATTAGCCGACGCACGGTTAAACAATATAAAAGGGGGTTGTTTTTAATGGCTTTTGAAGAGGAATTGCGGGAGCAGCTTGAAAGGTTGGGGGCAACCGAGCAAGAAATAAAAATTATTCTTACTACGTGCAGGGAACAGCCGGAGCGGCGTCCGGGCAGGCCCGGCTTGCCGCAGCAGGAAACCTTTGATATGGTTGGTAGAAGGTGATTTGTTTCACCCTTCCTTTGCTGCCGGGTTTATCGTTAGTATTTACGAAATAATGAAGGCGGCTGAGCAGCACAAGTTTGTTATTTTGACAGAATATCCAGAGAGGATAATTCCTGTTCTTTATGGTGAGGAAGGGAATCATTATCTAAATCATGGTAGTTGTATCCAAAATGTTTGGCATCTTGTAGTGGTGAAAAACCAGGAAACGGCAGACAAGAGAATTCCTGAATTATTAAAGCTTCGAGAAGTTTCCATTGGCTGGCCGATTTTAGGAGCGGCCATAGAGCCAATGTTAGGTCCGGTGAATTTGCGAGTTTATATTGAGCCCAAAATAAATAAGGCTATGTTTGAACCTGGGGCTCGGTGTGGCCATCATGGACAGTTGTTGTTTGGAAAGCCGTGCCCGACATGTTTTCCTGAACGGTTGGATTGGATTATTTGCGGCGGTGGTGATAGGCCGTTAAATCCCGCCTGGGTGCGAAATTTGAGGGATCAATGCCAAGCAGCAGGCGTGCCGTTCTTTTTCAGTCAGTGGGGGAAATGGACGTCGGCGCGTTTAAAAGATGTGCTTGAAAGCAGCAATATTAAGTTAAGTAATACAGATATAAGTTTGTCGGAAGAGTGTTATGTCATGACAAGCAAGTTGGCTGTTAGTCGTTTGCTTGATGGCCGGGAATGGAACGAGCGACCCAAAATAAAGTAAATGTATTTGATAAGCGGTTTGTTTTCAAGGGTTAAATTTTGTTTTTGATTTTATTAAAAAGAGGTGTAATTGAATTGAAAAATACCTTTTGGGATTGGATCTGGAATGTGAGGGATATTGAAGCCCCTCTCAAAATGAAAAGATCTTCGTTGTGGCTGATAGAGGGCGATTTGTTCCAGCTGTCGAATCTTGGGGGATTTATAGTTAATATCTATGAAGCAATGGCGGCAGCCCAGCAACATACATTTATCGTCTTGACCGACCACCCTGAAAGGATTATTCCTGTGCTTTATGGCAGGGAAGCGAATTTTTATCTTGGCGGCGGGGATTTTCTTGAAAACATCTGGCATTTAACCAGGGTAGATAATCAGGAAATAGCAAACAAAAGGATCCCGGAGCTGTTAAAACTTCGGGAAATATCAACGGGCTGGCCGGTGCTGGGGGTAGTCGTGAAGCCGGTGTTGGGGCCGTTGGATTTGACCAGGTATTTGCCGGAACCATCGCAAGAAATACCGTTCAGGATCAATTATCTCAACTGGGTAATCTGCAACGGTGGTTCACAGCCTGCAATTCCAGAGTGGGTCCGATCTATAAGAGATCAATGTCAGGCGACAGGAGTGCCTTTTTATTTTGAAGGCTGGGGAGAATGGAAAGCGACTTATCGGCAGGAAGAAGCTGTTGATTTGTTAAAATTGAAGAACAATCAGTTGGTCACCAAGGCTCAAAATGGGGGCTATTGGTTATTTTCGCGCGTTGGTGAGAAAAAAGCCGGTTACTTGCTTGACGGGCAAAAATGGCGGGAGTATCCTCTTATAAACTGAATGCAGTTTAATATAAAAGTAGTCAATTAGCTTAATTTTGTTCGATAAAAATAAAATAAGGAAGCATCGATTTTGGTGCTTCCTTATTTTTTATTTTGTGGAGGTGAAATTGTGCAAATTTCTGGAAAATAAAAGCTAATTTAAAGCACGTGAAGAGACATTATTTCTATTTGACGGTTTTTCATAGAAGGGTTATTGAATATCAGAATTTATTTATCTAGAAAGGTGGATTAAATGTGTTATTAAAACCGGCCAAAGTTGCTCAGCAATTAGATATGAGCAAATCAAAACTATATCGTATGGTAAGGGAAAATAAAATTCCTCATGTTATCATTGACGGTTGTGTCCGTATACCGGAAAAAGATTTGATTGAATGGATTGAATCTCAAAAAGCAGGTATTACTTTGTCCGGCGTAGAAAGGGAAAAGAGTCCTTTCGGTCGGGGTAGAAAGGAGGTAAATTGATGGCTTATACCCCCGATCTGAGGCCTGGGCATAAGACTAAAGTTAAGGATTCAAAAACAAAAAAACCTATAAAGAAAGGAAGTAGAGGAAAAAAAGGGATATACGTTTGGGAATTGCGAATTGAGTTGCCGAAGAAAAAAGATGGAAGAAGGAATATAAAGACGCATCGTTTTATTGGAACTACTGAAGAAGCAGAAGCAGAATTATATAAATTAAGGAGGGAATATACTAATTCTTATCGCATAGATCCTGAGAAAATTACTTTTGGTGATTATTTAAACCGATGGTTAGAGTCAAGAACAGACCTGGAACCCAAAACAAGAGATGCATACAAAATGTATATTAATTCTCACATTGTGCCTGCTCTTGGCGACATTTTGTTGATAGATTTAAAACCCTACCATATATCGGATTACAGAGATGCCAAGTTAATATCAGGCAGACTAGATGGGAAAAAGGGTGGATTGGATCCGGGTTCTGTAAATAAACATTTGGTAGTAATACATGAATGTCTTGAAATTGCAGCGAGTCCGGAAAAGCAGATTATACCTTATAATCCTGCAAAGCTTGTAAGAAAGGCTAGGAAGGCAGATAAGTGGAAAGCGGCTGAGAATTATTTGGTAGCTAAAGAGCTTGGTCGTTTGTTGACTGTGTTGGGCAAGGTATATTCCTGTTTTTCACCAACATGTCTTGAATTAACTGAAGAAAAGAAAGAAATATTAAGGGAAGTGGGATTTGAAGAAAAGCAATTAATGAACAAAAGAATTTTAGGTGGGTTGCTGGTTTCTCGTCTGTATCCGATAGTGTTTTTTGCAGCATATACAGGAATGCGATTGAGTGAAATTTTGGGATTAAGATGGAGAGACATTGATTTTGATGCAAAGACGATCTCTGTTATCCAAACTTCACATTATACTGATGAAGGCCATCATTACGGAACGACCAAAGAAAAGAAGCGTAAGGTTGTAGCAATGTCTAAAAATCTTGTAGCTTTTCTGAAGAAGCATAAAAAGATTCAAAATGAAGAAAAACTTTTTCGCAAGGATTATGAGGATAACGATCTTGTATTTCCGGATAAAAGGGGTAGACCTATTAGGAATTGCACTTTAAGTCATACCTTTTCTGAGTTTGCAGAAAAAAATGGTTTTGCGATTAACTTTCATGGCTTAAGACATACGCACGCAACGTTGCTTTTGATGTCGGGGGTACCTGTTGAGGTGGTTTCTCAAAGACTGGGGCACCAGAAAACGTCAACTACACTTGATGAATATTCACATGCCATCCCTACTATGCAAGAAAGAGCTGCAGCAATATTCGATTTAATTGTAGACGAAGAAGCTATACAAACACCGGAAAAGTTATTTGTGAAGCAAAAAGAAGCAGCAGAATTGTTTGACAAGATGGTAATGATCTAAGTGTACTTTCTTTAATGAAATGGTGTGGAAAGGTTTTGGAAAGTTTTTTAGAAAAGCACAAGTATAAAGGTTACTATAAAGAAAAGGCGGATACCCTCAAAACCTTATATCATGGGCATCCGCAGCACTAGAAATTATTTGAAATTGGTGAGCCATCCAGGATTCGAACCTGGGACACCCTGATTAAAAGTCAGGTGCTCTACCGACTGAGCTAATGGCCCATAATATGGTGGAGAGGACTGGATTCGAACCAGTGAAGGCAACGCCAGCAGATTTACAGTCTGCCCCCTTTGGCCAGCTTGGGTACCTCTCCACTTTGTTCTGCTGGAGCCGACGAAGGGACTCGAACCCCCAACCTGCTGATTACAAATCAGCTGCTCTACCGTTGAGCTACGTCGGCCGAATAACATCAGCCCTGAAAGGCAATTAATAGTATAGCGTATTTTTAGATCTGCGTCAACCATAGATCCACGCCAAATTTATGGTTTTTTTAATGTTATTATGGCATAACTTGTAGAAAAATAGCGAACTATAGGTTAAGTTTTGCACAGCCGATTTAAAATCAAATCTAATAAAACATTGACTCCAGAGTCAGAGACGGTTCGCATCGACTATATAAATCAGCGGAGGGCATAGGTTATGTTTTCCACATTTACAGCAATTTTTGAAGCACTCAGTTCAATTGAAGAAGAGTTGAGCAAGAACATCAGCGAAACGCAGCGCAAAAAAATGATTGAGACGCTGCTCTCATTGCGCAAAACCATGGACAAGTGCGTGCAATACTGGTTGAAGTTTGAAGAAAGGTTAAACGAGATTCAGGAGCGCTTTGCCATCAATTTGCCTGATACCCTACCGCCCGGCTTTATGGAGGATATCGATGCCATAGGGAGTGAGTTTGAACCTGTCTCAGGCGAACCGGGAGATGAGCTGTCTCTACCGGGCGATACTGAGCTTGAGGAACCGGAAACGCAACTGGAACAGCGCAGCAGTGAAATCGCCATCAGTTCCTTCCGGCGCGGCCTCGGTTTTTGGGAGCTGGCCATGCATAAAGAGGCGGTCAGCGAATTTAAGAAAGTGGTTGAAGAAGAGCCAAACCTGATCATGGGCCATTACTGTCTCGGTCTCTCCAGCGCCCAGTTGGGACAGGTTGAAGACGCCTTTAAAGAGCTGAAACTGGTCCTTGCGCTGGATAAGAATAAACAGATGCGCGCCCTGGCTTTGAATACCCTTGGGATTTTATTGGCTCAAAAGGAGCAATACAGCCAGGCGCGGCACTACTTCCAGCAGGCCACGGAAGCGGATCCGGATTTAAGTGAGGCATGGTTTAATTTAGGGGCGGCCAATTATAATTTACAGTGCTATGAAGCGGCGATTGAAGCTTTTAAAAAAGCAGAGGAGAAAGCAGAGGAGGATTGGGAGATAAAATTGCATTTAGGCCGCGCCCGGAGCTATTTAGGCTGTTATGAAGAAGCGCTGCACGACCTGGAAAATGCTTATCAATTAAACCCCCGGGAACCGATGATTACTTTTGAACTGGGGCTGGTGAACCGCCTCCTCGGGAGAAAGGTCCAGGCCCAGTATTTTTTCCACAGCACCCTTAAACTGGTGGAAAAAAAAATTAACTGCAGCTAGTCGCGCGCCGGTAGTGCAGGATTTTACCCGGCAATTAACGAAGTTAATGCTTGGCCGTAAAGGGTATTATTGCCGCTTAGGCCAACCTGTTTTCAAGCGGAGTCAGGATTACAGTGTAGTTTAATTTTTAGCTTGTAGGAGAGGAGTTTGCCAGTGGCTGGACCAAGGGTTGCATTTATCGGAGGAACGGGCTTTTACAGCCAATCGCTGATGGAAGAGCCCCAAACAATTACGGTTAATACCCGCTATGGAAGCGTTATTCTGCAACAAGGCCGTTGCCAGGGCCAAGAAGTTTACTTCTTAGCCAGGCACGGCACCTCCCATACCGTGCCGCCGCACATGGTCAATTATCGCGCCAACATCGCCGCGCTGCGCCACCTGGGGGTCGACGCAGTGATCGCCACGGCGTCGGTTGGGACTTTGCGGCGGGAGATTGCCCCGGGCAGCCGGGTCTTGATCGATCAGTTCATCGATTTTACCCGGAACCGCCCTTCGAGCTTTTTTGACGGAAGCGGGGGGCGGGTGGTGCATGTTGATTTGACCGAGCCGTATTGCCCGGAAGTGCGTGCAGCGATTCGGCGGGCAGCGGCGGCCTGCGGCCAGGAGATCATTGACGGAGGCTGTTATGTCTGCACCGCAGGGCCTCGCTTTGAAACACCCGCTGAAATCAAGATGATGGCCGGTTGGGGCGGCGATCTGGTGGGGATGACCAATGTTCCGGAAGTAGTTCTGGCCCGGGAAGCTGGTCTCTGTTATGCCGCCATTGCCCTGGTCACCAATTATGCTGCCGGCATTTCGGAGACCCCATTGAGCCATGAAGAGGTCGTGGCCGCCACGAGCCGCGACAAAGAATCCCTGGAACAATTGCTGATGGCTGCGGTGAAGGAGATTCCGGCTCAGAAAAGCTGTAGTTGCTCTGCGGCAGTCGCTTTCTGGCCCTGGACTGATTAGACCGGGAAACCGGGTTTCAGAAGCTACGATTTGGCTTAACGAGAGGGAGAGCAGGACCATGAAAAAAACATTGTTTTATGATGCTTTAATCGGGCCGTTAGGTGAAGAAACAGCCCCTGTATTTCTTAAAGGCGACCTGCTGGTGGAGGGAGATCGCATCGCCGCCCTCGCCCGCCATCCGGAGCGCCTTGCTTCTGACGCTGTGACCAAGGTAGTCGACGCCCGCCATCTGATCATCATGCCCGGCCTGGTCAATACCCATGGCCATGCGGCCATGTCACTATTAAGAAGTTATGCCGACGATCTGCCGCTTAAGGAATGGCTTGAGCAAAAGATCTGGCCCGTGGAGGACCGCCTGACCAGTGAGGATGTATACTGGGGGACGATGCTCAGCATTGTTGAGATGCTCAAGAGCGGCACCACCACCTTTGCGGATATGTATTTCTTCATGAACCAGGTTGCTGAGGCGGTTGCGGAAAGCGGCATCCGCGCAGTGCTGAGCCGCGGGCTGATGGATGCGGCCAGCTCAGGAGCGGAAGCGCTGCGCGAAGCGGAAGAGCTGTATACGCGCTGGCACGGAGGGGAGAACGGGCGGATCTCGATCACGCTGGGGCCTCACGCCATTTATACCTGCTCCGCCGACTACCTGCGCAAGGTTATGGCAGTGGCGGAGCGGACGGAGCAGCAGTTGCAGATTCATCTTTCGGAAACGGCCGGCGAGGTGGAAAATTGTTATTCCCGGCACGGCTGTTCGCCGGTGGAACTGCTGGAAAAAATCGGTTTCTTTAGCTATCCGGTCATCGCTGCTCACTGCGTCCATTTAAGCGATGCGGATATCGCCATCCTGGCGGAGCACGGGGTGGGGGTAGCCCATAATCCCGGCAGCAATCTGAAGTTGGGGAGCGGGATCGCCCCCCTGGCGCGCCTCCTTGCAGCCGGCGTAAAGGTTGGCCTCGGCACGGACGGTCCATCCAGCAACAATAACCTGGATATGATCGAGGAGATGCGCCTGGCCACGCTTCTGGCCAAGGGAACGGCGCAGGATCCGACCCTGGTTTCAGCAGCCACCGCCCTGCACCTCGCCACGGCGGGTGGAGCAGCGGTCCTCTCGCTGGAGGGGGTCGGCAAACTCGAACCGGGCTATAAAGCGGATCTGATCGGTATAAACTACGATCAGCCGCATTTCTACCCGCTGCATGATCCCCTGGCAAACCTGGTATACGCGGCCAGGAGCGCCGATGTAGAGTTTGTCATGGTTGACGGACAGTTTTGCGTGGAAAACGGGGCGCTAACCCGCCTTGACGAAGAGAAAATCAAGGCCGAGGCCTCCCGTTGTGCACGGCGCCTTACCGGCAAGGGAAAGATAAGGGAGTAAAGCAAAGATGAAGAAAATGATCTTGCTTACGAACGACGACGGAATTTACGCTGAGGGTATCCAGTTGCTGGGCCAAGCCTTGTTCGAGAGCGGTGCCGGCTACGACCTGGCCATCGTAGCCCCGAACCACGAACAGAGCGCGGTCGGGCACGCCATTACCATGCACCGCCCGCTGCGCGTTCACAAGGCCCGTTTCCTGCATAACCCCGACCTGGTGGGCTGGTCGGTTAACGGTACCCCCTCGGATTGTGTGAAGCTCGCCGTGGAAGCAATTCTGCCCCAAAAACCGGACCTGGTGATTTCGGGCATTAACCGGGGCGGCAATTTGGGGACCGATGTCATCTATTCGGGAACCGTTTCGGCAGCGGTAGAAGGAATTATCCTCGGCATTCCCGCGGTAGCGGTTTCGCTCATGGAGGGCGGTACGGAGAAAGATTTCAAATATGCCGCCGCATTTGTGCGCGACCTGGTGCCGCGCCTGCTGGAAAACAGCTTGCCCCAGGGCACGATTCTCAATATTAATGTGCCCTCGGATAGCGAGAAGATCAAGGGCATCAGGATAACCCGCCTCGGTAAAAGGCAGTATATGAACAGCTTCGACCGCCGGATCGATCCCCGGGGCGAGGTTTACTACTGGCTGGCCGGAGAACTTGTGGAAGGCGATGAACCGGAAGACAGCGATGTGCAGGCGATGTTGGATGGCTATATCTCGATCACGCCGGTACATTTCGATTTAACCAATTACGACTATTTGCCGGAGCTGGAAAAGCTGTTGCATGATCTGCTGCAAAAATAGCTTACCACCCCCCCTAAATGCATTCATGGCGGTGCAGATGGCAGGGGTGGACATAAGCTGTCCCTTCCAGGCATATTTATTAGTCAGCATGAATGAGACAGGCACTGCCATATGCTTGAGGAGGGGATTGCCGGTGCACAGCTTACCGCGAAGCAGGGTCCAGTTGCAGGCAGCCGCCATTGTGGGCAGCGTGTGCGTATTAATTTTGATCGGCTTATTAATCAGGCCGAACACCGTATCGGCCGGTGCGCTGCTGCGGCAGGCTTTGCTTCAACTAAAAGAAAACCCGAGTTACAGCCTGGTGATCGAGGAAAAAGCTCCCTCCTACAATCTTACATTTATTGGGGCCCGGGAAGAGGGGCATGGCCTGAGCGGCCACTTGAAAGAATTTGACCTGGAGCTGTCCTATCATGATCGTTTACTTGTTCGCCAGGACGGTGCGGAAGAATGGGTGGAGGCGTCGGAGCTTGACCTAGCCAGTTTAACCGGCTTTTTAACCGAACCGCTGCAAATTCTGGAGAGCTGTCAAGAGCAATTCAGCAGCGCTTATGCCGGCGAGGCGGTTGAATTAGGGGAGGTGAGGTGCCGGACCGTTTACCTGAAGCCCGACAACTACGCCGCGCTGATCACAGGGCTATTCCCGGAGATCGACCGGGCTGCGATCCGCGAGGTCACCCTGGGGGCGGCCCTCACAGAAACCGGTTCAGAAATAAAGCAACTGCGCCTGCTCGTTGTCCTGGAGGGGACCGGAAAGAAGATCGAGCGCGTTTATTATGTTAACTAAAGCTGGACTGCCGGCAGTTGTTAGTGCACAGGCGGTATAATAACTGGCAAGGGGGGAGCATCGGCATGGTGCTCCCCCTTATTAAAAAAGACCGGTGCCAGCAAAGTCGGCATGGTAGCGCGGCAGTAAACTGTATTAAACTGTAGTGCTCCTTTAGGGGGGATGCACCAATAATTTGGCAGGAATAAGGCTGGCAATGTGGAATCTTAGCTGAGGTATCCCATGATTAGCGGGACCGCTTTACCGCCGGCTTTAAGCGCGTAATCGTATACTAGCTTTGAGATGAAATAACAATAATAACATTAATCGAGGAGTGGGTCGGTGAAAACGCTGCAGCTTGAAAAATACAACATTCATGTGGTCACTTTGCCTCTGCCTTTTGACCTGGATCATGTTAACTGTTATGTGGCGGTTGATCGGGACGGCATGTGGAAGCTTATTGATTGCGGGGTTAATACGGAGCAGAACCATGCCGCTTGGGATAAAAGAATCAGCGATTTGGGCCTGGACTGGAAGCGGCTCCAGGCCATCTATGTGACTCATTTTCACCCCGACCATTACGGTGCCGCCGGGTGGCTCCAGGAAAAATCCGGGGCTCCGGTTTACATGCTGCCGTCCGGCCTGGAGGAAGTGGAAATCCTCTTTAATAATAGAAAGCATTTCCTTGGCGAACTGGCCGATTATTATCAACGAAACGGTGTTCCAGAGCCGTTGACGCAAGAAATGATGGGGACCCTGTCCAAAACCGGTTCATTGATTCATTCACAAGCGCGCCTCTCACCGGTTGAAGCAGGCACTAGGATAAACCTGGGTGGTTATGAATATGAAGTGATCTGGACGCCCGGCCATGCCGAAGGCCACTGCTGCTTTTATGGCAGGGAAAACGGCATTCTTTTCGCCGGCGATCAGCTTTTGGCGCATATCTCCACCAATATCAGCCTCTGGCCGGACGGCAATCCCAATCCCCTCGCGGTATACCTGGAATCGCTGCAGCAGCTCCGCAAGTTGCCGATTAACATCGTCCTCCCCGCGCACGGGCAATCTTTTACCGGTGCCGCCGAGAGGATTGACGAACTGTGCGCCCATCACCGGGAGCGCCTGGAGCTGACGAAGGCTGCGGCAGGAAACGGCTCCAGCGCTTACGAGGTCTGCCGGGAGATATTCGGCGATCAGCTCAATGTATATGACATGCGTTTCGCCCTGGCTGAAACCATGGCCCACCTGGTCTACCTGGAGCAAAATAGTAAATTGGCCACGCGCCTGGACGGCGATCGGTTGTTGTTCTATCAGCCGGCTTAAAGAGCCATTTGCGCTCTTTGACAACGCCTGATATATAAGGTTTTTTAAGGAATGGGAAAAATATTTTACCCCAAGCAGAGACTTAAAAATAGGAGTTTGGCGTGCTGTGCCGTGTGGAAATCGGAAA
>JAAYGO010000061.1 GCA_012727685.1 Bacillota bacterium
AGGTCTGGAATCCTACGAAGACGCGCTAAATAACATCAGCTTTGACGAGCCCTCCGGGCAGCAGGCGCTGCAGTTTGAGGATTACCTGCTCCAGTACATGCTCCAGTGGGAAACGCGCAAGAGCGAAACCCTGCTGAACGTGGAGAAGCTGGCCAGGCCTTTCTCCTATCAGCTAAAGCTCCACGGCGAGGGCGGCGAAACGCGTCTCCAGGCCGTGGACCTGCCCGAAACCTTTGCCTACCTGCTTGGTCTCTCTGTGGAGAAGCGGCAGGTGTTCAGCGATGACGGCCGACGCTACCTGGTCTACAGGGGCACCACGCGCGAGGGGCGCAGGGCAGCAGTGATCTGGCGCGAGACCGCAGGCTGGACCGCGGAGGACTACAGCCGCGACCGGGATTTCGTGGCTGAGAACGACCTGGCTGGGGGCGCGGACGACATCTATGTCAACGGCGATTCGTACATTCCCGGGGCCCAGGCGCTGGAGAAGCTCTTCAAAGAAAGAATGTTTGCCCCGGTGGAGGTGTAGGCCATGTCCCGCGCAAGACGGCAGCCCGCAGCAGCGGCAGGTAACTCTGGCGGCCTGGCCCGGTATACCAGGCTGGAAAACCGGCTCGTCCTGCTGGCCTGGCTGAACAGCCTTCTGGGCTACAGGCGCAATCAAGAGCTGCTCGAAGATACCAAAAGTGCGGGCGAGGGCTTCGACGCGGCGGGGCGGAGCTTCCTCTATCACCACCTGATTGGCCGGGGCAGCAAGGTTAAGATTCAGGCCGCAGAGCTGGAGCGCTACGACGCGAACATCCGCTCTCACCTGGCGGCCATGAACCGCGGCCGCACCGAGCCCATTACCCTGCGCTACTTTCAGTACCTGGCCGCGCTCTACGCGGAAATTTTCCTGGACCGCTACTTCAACCACCGGGCCCAGATGCTTGCTGATCTGACCTCCTTTGTGCGCAAACGGAACGCCGCCAAGATACCCGGCGAACCCCTGGACGAAGAGTTCAGCGAATCCGACCTGAACAAGCTGGCCTGCTGGATGGCCACCGGCAGCGGCAAGACCCTGATCCTGCATCTCAACTATTACCAGTATCTGCACTACGCCCCCGCACCGCCGGATAATATCCTGCTGATCACGCCCAACGAGGGATTGAGCGAGCAGCATCTACATGAACTGGCCGCCTCCGGCATCCCGGCCAGGCGCTTTGACCTGCATTCCGGCGGCCTCTTCACGGGAGGCCGGAATGCCGTGCAGGTGATCGAGATCACTAAGCTGGTGGAGGAAAAGCGCGGCGGCGGGGTGAGCGTCCCGGTGGAGGCCTTCGAGGGGAATAACCTCATCTTCGTGGACGAGGGGCATAAGGGCTCCGGCGGCGAGGCCTGGCGGCGCTACCGTGAAGCGCTGGGCGAGACGGGATTCACCTTCGAGTATAGCGCCACCTTCGGGCAGGCGCTGAGCGCCGCGCGCAACGACCCCCTCACCGCGGAATACGGCAAGGCCATCTACTTTGATTACTCTTACCGCTACTTCTACGGCGACGGTTTCGGCAAAGATTTTCGCATCCTCAATTTGAAGGAGGCCAGCCGCCAGGAGCAGACCGAGATGCTCCTCTTGGGCAACCTGCTCTCCTTCTACGAGCAGCTCCGCCTCTTTCAGGAGCGGACCGGCGAGCTGCGCCCCTACAACCTGGAAAAACCGCTGTGGGTGTTCGTCGGTTCCACGGTAAATGCCGTCTACAGCGAGAACAGGGTGAAGCGCAGCGACGTGCTGACCGTGGCCCGCTTTTTACACCATGTGCTGGAAAACAGGGGCGACTGGGTGGGCCAGGGCATTCAAAAACTGCTCGAAGGGAAAAGCGGGCTGGTCACGCCGGAAGGAGACGATATCTTCGCCGGGCGCTTCGAGACCCTGCGGGAAGCCGACCTCTCTGCGCGGGAACTGTACGCGGATATCCTGGCGCGGATTTTCCATGCCCCGGCAGGCGGTGCCCTGCACCTCTGCACAATCCGGAGC
>JAAYGO010000062.1 GCA_012727685.1 Bacillota bacterium
ATCTTGCCGCCGCGCCGGTAAACCCGGGGCACCCGCCGCGCCAGCAAGACCATGTATTCATAATTGATAAAGCCGCAGATCAGCTCCGACAGTTCTTCGATGCTGATCTCCTCTTCGCCCTGCCTCCCCAGGAGCACGGCCTCGTCCCCGATCTTGACCTCCCCGGGGACGTTACTCACGTCGATCATGCACTGGTCCATGCAGATCGTTCCGATCACCGGCGCCCGCCGGCCGTTTACCAGCACCGCCGCCTTGTTGCTGAGCAGCCGGCTATAGCCGTCCCCGTAACCCAGGGGCAGGGTGGCCACAATGGTATCCTTCCTGGTGGTAAAGAGACCGCCGTAGCTGATATTGCGGCCGGGGCCGACCTTCTTGACGAAGCCGATCCGCGCTTTTAAAGAGAGCACCGGCTGCACGGGAAGGAGATTCTGCAGGTAGGGATAGCTGCAGCCGTAGAGAATGATCCCCGCCCGGACCATGTTCAGGTGCATCTCCGGGTAATTGATCAGCCCCAGGCTGTTGCAAACGTGCTGCAGGGGAATGAATAAGCCCTTTCGCTCCAGGGTGGCCACAAAGCGGCGGAATTCGCGAAACTGCCGCCCGGTGAAGGCAGCCCCCTCGCCCCCCCGCTCATTGGTAAAGGGGCAGTGCGTGTAGATGCCTTCCACTTCCAGCCCGGGCAGCGCGGCAATGGTGCGCACGGCCCGGATCGATTCGCCGGTGGGCGGGAAACCGAGGCGCCCCATTCCCGTGTCGAGCTTGATATGAATGCGGGCCCTCCGGTTCAACCTTTCCGCCGCGGCGGAAAGGGCCTCCGCCTGCTCCACGCAGTAAACGGTTTGCGCCAGGTCGTTCTCTACCAGCAGCTCCGAATACTCAAAAGGCGTGTAGCCGAACACGAGGATGGGCAACTCCACGCCGCTCTTCCGGAGCTGCAACCCCTCATCGAAGATCCCGACGCCGAGCCTGCTGATCCCGTTTTCAAGGAGCGTCTCCATGATCCCGGCGCAGCCAATCCCGTAGGCATCGGCCTTGACCACGGCCATAATTTCAACGCCCTCGCCGACGTAATCCCTGATCTGCCGGATATTGCCGGCGAGGCGATCCAGATCTATTTCAGCCCAAAAGGGCCTTAAAGCGATGCTGCACAAAAGCTCTTCCCTCCTTAAAAAGACTCCCGGCGAGCCCTGAAGTCACGGCTGGAAAAATCGGGACACGGCCGCCAGCGCTTCTAGCGGCCTTAAAAAGGCTTAATCCCGGGACTTCGCCATTAACAGCATATTCACGCCGTGCTGTTTTTGTTTGTCCGCTCCGCAAGATGCTCAAAGGCTCCGGCGCCTGCACGCAGAGCAAACAAACCGGGGCTGGCCATGAACTGACCGCCGCGCCGGCACATATATTAAAAGTAAAAAAAACCGTCAGGCGAAGAAAGGAAGAAGCTGCCATGCACCTGGCTACAGCCCTGGAGCTGGCCGCGCACCGCTACCCGGCGGCACCGGCGCTGATCACCCCCGGCGCAAGCTTCAGCTACGCGCAATGGAACCGGCGGGTTAACTCCGTGGCCCGGGCGCTGCTGCAGGCCGGCCTTCAGCCCGGCGAGCGCATCGCCATCTGCACGGCCAACATTGAAGCGGCCGCCACGACCTATTTTGCCGCCCATAAGGCCGGCCTCGCCTGCGTCCTCTTAAACGCCCGCTGGAAAGAGCAGGAGCTGCTCCCGGCCATGGAGGAAGCGGCGGTCAAAGCGATCCTTTTCGATCAAACCACCAAAACCGAAGTTGCCGCTGCACTCCGGCTCTCTGACCGGGCGATCGTGCCCATTGAAGCGGGGGCAAGCCATCGCAAGGGTAGGGAGGTGGAAAATGGATTAATCTTCGAAGAGATGGCCGCCCGCCCCACGGAGGCGGTACCGCCGGTGCCGCGGGACGATGGCGCCGAGGCTACCGTACTTTATACCTCCGGGACCACGGGCAGCCCCAAGGGTGTCGCCCGGAGCTGCCGCAGCGATTATTACGCCGCCATGGCCCTGATCCTCGAACAGCGCTGGGAACGTTTTGAACGATTTCTCCTGGTGATGCCGCTCTTTCATACCATGGGCCTACATACCCTGATCAGCATGGTGCTGCTCAACGGGACCGCCTTCCTGCTCCCCCGGGTGGACCCGGAAGCATGCCTCCACCTGGTTGCCGCCGGCGGAATCACCGCCCTCTACCTGGTGCCGACCATCTTCCACGATCTCGTGGCCGCCGCCGCGGCGGCAAGCCGGGAGCCCCTCCCCGTGCGCAAGCTCGCCTTCGCCGGCGCGCCCATGTCCCCCCGCCTGATGGCCGGCTGCCGGGAGCTGTTTCAGCCGGAGGTTTTTGTCAACCAGTACGGCTGCACCGAGATGCTGGCCATTACCGTCAACTCCCGCCTGGAGCTCAACCCCCACTCGGTGGGCCGGCCCGCCCTCCACAGCCGCATCCGCATCGCCTCCCCCGCGCAAGGAGGACAGGGAGAGGCGGCGGAAGGGGAAACGGGCGAAATCCTCGTCGATGCCTCCCTGCCCCAGTCTTTTTTGGGCTATCTCAACAACCCGGCTGCCACCGGGCGGGCGGTACGCGAGGGCTGGTATCATACCGGCGACCTCGGCTACTTCGATGACCGGGGGGAGCTCTGCCTGGCGGGCCGGGTCGACGACATGATCATCAGCGGCGGGGAAAACATCTACCCGGGAGAGGTGGAGCGAATCCTGCTCGCGCACCCGCAGGTAAAGGAGGCGGCGGTGATCGGCATCCCTCACCCGCGCCTCGGCCAGGCGGTGGCCGCTTTTATCGTCCCCGGCACCCCGGCCCCCACGCCCGGCGAACTGGAGCGTCACTGCCGGGAGAGCCCACAACTAGCCCGCTACAAGCGGCCGTGCTGCTTTTTTTTCATCCCCTCCCTTCCCAAATCAGCAGCGGGGAAGGTCCTTTACAAGCTATTACGCGAGGAAGCAAGGCAGCGGGCAAACGGCCTCCCTGCTTCTTCAACTACTTAAGTGGAGCTGAAAAGAATGTATATCGATCGCTTTGCCCATTTTGAGCTGCCGCCCCAGTGGTCGACCATGCGGGAGGCGGCTCGACTGGAAAAAGAAGGAATTAGGATTATCCACATGGAAAAGGGGGACTATATCTCCCCCGAATTCAAGCCGCCCCCGGAAGCCATGGAGGCCATGGCCGCTTCCCTGAAACAGGGCTATGTGCGCTATTCGCCGGGCCCCGGGATCTGGCCGCTGCGGGAAGCCCTGGCCTTGGAAATGACCCGCCGGGGGCGGCCCACTTACCCGGAAGAGATCATCATCACCCCGGGGGCTAAATATGGCATCGCCGCCACCTTTTTGCTCTTCCTGGACCAGGGCGATGAAGTGATCATGCCCAACCCCGGCTACCCGCCGGATGAATTCTGGGCGCGCTACTTGAAGGCCACCATCAAGTATTCCCGCTTTCGGGACCCGCGCCACCTGGACGTGGATCACCTGGCCGCCCAGATCACGCCGCGCACGAAACTGGTGGTGATCAATACGCCGCAGCGGCCCAACGGGCAGATCGTGGAAAATACCGATGAAATTGCGGCCATGCTGGAGCATTTCCCCCATGTGCTGATCGTCTCCGATGAGATCTTCTCCCGCCTGGTATATCCCCCTCACCAGCACAAATCGCTGGGCAGCCATCCGGCGCTCAGGGAGCGCACGATCATCATCGATACTTTCTCCAAGTCCTTTGTCATGACCGGCCTGCGGATCGGGTGGGTTACGGCGCCGCTCCGCCTGGCGGAAAAATACGATATCCTCTTGCAAAATAGCTGCACCAATGTTTCCACTATTATCCAGGAAGCGGCACTGGCCGCCTTAAAAGCGCCTCCCGCCTACAGCCAAAAGCTGCTCGCCACCCTGCAGCGCAAGCGGGATCTCGCCTGGAACATCTTGAACAGCTCGCCGAACCTGGTCACCGATAATGCCCAGGGGACCTTCTACCTCTTCCCGAAGCTTCCCCCGGGGGTGGATGATCGTGAAACGGTGCAAAAACTGCTGCGCCGCGGCGTAGCCGTGGTCCCCGGTTCGGCCTTCGGCCCGGCGGGTGCCGGCTCAATCCGCTTGACTTTTTCCCTGGAGGATGAGCTGCTCCAGCAGGGCGTGGAGCGGATTGTGAAGATGTTCGCAGAAGACTAAAGCGCGGAAGCAGGGTGACGAGGGCATGGCTGGCAAGCGGGAAAAAACAGCCGGGGACGGCCTCCCCAGGCAGGAAGGCCCCTACCGGTTTGACTGGCTAAAAAGGGAAGACCTGCCGCAGGTCGCCCGCCTGGAAGCGGTTTTTTTCCCCGAACCGCTGGACCTGGAGAGCCTGCAGCGGCTCTGGGCGATGCCGATCACCTGTTACATAGGGGTTAAAAAAGACGAGCTGCTGGCCGGCTACATCGGCTTTCAGCTCTTCGGCCCCATGGCGCATACCATCAGCATGGGGGTACACCCGGAGCACCGCCGGGCAGGCCTGGCCACCCTGATCCAGGAAACGGCGGACCGGGTGGCCGCCAGCCGGGGGGCGCGCTGGTTTAGCGGGGAGGTAAGAGTTTCCAACACTGCCCAGTTAAAATTTCTCCTGGAGAAGCTGGGCTGGATTCAAATCGGCGTCTGCCCCCGCTTTTTTAAAAACGGCGAAGACGCAGTGGTGGTGTGGCACTGGCTGTAAAACTTGGAGGTCGGAGGCCGGAGGTCAGAAGCCAGAGAAATTAACAATATAGCCTATTTTCAGCAGAAGTAGTGTAGGCTGGGACCCTTGCCCTCCCCGGGCGAGGTGTCACCATAAAGAATGGAAGTGCCCGCTTATAATCCCCTTCCCCCCCTGGGGGAAGAGGGCCAGGGTGAGGGGGGCAGATTTAGGCTTTTCGGGATAGAGCAGTAAAAGATGAGTGGAGGAACAATAGCCCGTTCCTCCACTTTATCATTAGAAGGGGATACAAATGACCTGGCCAATCTGCAGGTTGTTGGGGTCTACCCCCGGGTTGGCCGCCTGGATCGCCGCCACCGTGGTCCCGAAGCGCTGCGCCAGCAGGAAATAGGTGTCGCCCGGCTGTATGGTATACAGGAAGCCGTTCGGACATTGCGGCGGCACCGCAAAGGGAATGCAGATGACCTGGCCAATCTGCAGGTTGTTGGGATCCACTCCCGGGTTGGCCGCCTGGATCGCCGCCACCGTGGTCCCGAAGCGCTGCGCCAGCAAGAAATAGGTGTC
>JAAYGO010000240.1 GCA_012727685.1 Bacillota bacterium
CGGTCACGGTGCCCCTTGACCCGGCGCTGCCGGCTGCGGCAAATGCGCAGAGATATTTTGCCCGCTACCGCAAAGCCCAAAAAGGGCTGGCCGAAATCGAGAAGCAACTGGCCCGAACCAGGGCGGACATTGATTATCATGAAAGCCTTCTCTATTCGATTGAACGCAGCGATGCGGCCTCATTGGCAGAGATACAGCAGGAGCTTGTGGACTCCGGGCTGCTGCGCCCCGATAAGAAAGCCCGCCGCCGCAAGGAGCCCCTACCCGAGCCACTGGCATTTAAAGCTTCTTCGGGGAGGTTAATCCTGGTGGGGAGAAACAACCGCCAGAATGACTATCTTACCTTTAAACTCGCCTCCCGGCGGGACTGCTGGCTCCATGCCAAGGATTTGCCGGGCAGCCACGTGGTGATCAAGGATGCTCCTTATCCGCCGCCGGAGGAGGATCTCATCGAGGCCGCCCTTTTAGCCGCTTATTTTAGCCGGGGCAAAGACAGCTCCGCCACCGCGGTAGATTATACCCAGGTCCGCCACGTGCGGCGCGGCCCCGGCGGCAGGCCCGGCTTCGTTCTCTACGACAATTTTCACACGATCACGGTCAACCCGCAAAGCGAGCAGCTGCAGCAGCTGCTGGCACAGCTATTAGAAGTTTGAGGTTGGAGGTTGGAAACGCCGTCAGAAGGATGATAATAACGTCCTTCCTAATTCCCTCTCCACCCTTTGGGGAAAGGGGCGGGTGAGGAGGCCAAATTCGGCGGCTATACCCTTGCCAAGGGGGGGGCTTTTAAAAGGATGAAAATGGACAATAAGCTACTTTCAGGATGGCTCAGGGGAGCCATTCCCTTGAGTGATTACCCGCAGTCTGCGCAGGGCTGCCCGGAAGTCGTCCGGAAGGGGGGCGGCAAATTGGAGCAGCACCAGGCGGCGCGGATGAATGAAGGCGAGGCGGTGAGCGTGCAGCGCCGTTCCGCCACCCAGCTCGGGGGGGAGGTCGGGCTGCCGGGCCGGGCCGTAGACCCGGTCGCCGGCCACAGGATGGCCGAGGAAAGCCATGTGCACCCGCACCTGGTGGGTGCGGCCGGTCTCCAGGCTGAGCTGCAGCAGGGTAAAGCGATCCAGGCAAGCGATCACCTTGAAGCGGGTGGCCGCCTCCCTGCCACCTGGAACCACGGCCATGCGCTTGCGATGCACCGGATGCCGCCCGATGGGCGCATCGATCCGGCCGCTGCGCGGTGAAACCCTGCCCCGCACCAGGGCCAGGTAGTCCCGGCGCAGGCGGCGCGACTTCAACTGCTGCGCCAGCGCCCGGTGGGTATAATCGTTTTTCGCAACCACGAGCAAACCGGTCGTATCCTTATCGAGGCGGTGCACGATCCCCGGGCGCCCCTCCCCGCCGGTGCGGGAAAGCTCGCTGCAATGGTGGAGCAAAGCATTGACCAGGGTGCCGCCCGCATGGCCGGGAGCCGGGTGCACAACCATCCCGCGGGGCTTGTTCACCACCAGGAGATCCCGGTCTTCAAAGACAATTTCCAGGGGAATGGGCTCGGGTCCGGGCTCCGCCTCTTCCGGCCCGGGGATATTACAGTCAATGGCGTCCATCATCCGGACCCGGTAATTCTTATCCCGGCAGGGAGCGCCGTTCACCGCCACCGCGCCGGTCAAAATTAATTTTTGCGCCTGGGAACGGGAAAGGCCGGCCACCTGTTCCGCCAAAAAAAGGTCCAGGCGCCGGCCGTCATGCGTATCAGTAACCGTCAAGGAAACGGTTTCTCCGTTCATCTGGCAGAAACCCTTTTGTTTATACCGGCGATCAGTACGAAAACGATCAGGGCTACCGCAACTAGCGTCAGGGCGATGCTAAAGAGCTGAGCTGCGGTCAGGCCAAGCCAGGCTACCGGCTCCTCCCGGAAAAACTCCGTGGTGAAGCGCAGGCAACCGTAGAGGGCGGCCAGGGCCAGCAGGAGGAAACCGCTGAACGGGCGTACCGGGCGCAGCAGCTTCAGAATTACGAAAATGATGACCCCCCCCAAAGCTGCGTAGAGCTGGACCGGGTGGTGGAGCAGGTTATCAGCAGCCCACGGGGCCGGCAGCGCCCAGGGAACATCGCTGACCTTGCCGTAACAGCAGCCGTTTAAAAAACAGCCGACCCGCCCGAACGCGTAGCCCAAGGCCAGGTAGGGGGCAAACAGATCCGCCATTTTGAAAAACTCAACTCTCCGCCAGCGCGCCCATAGCAGCACCCCGAGCACTCCGCCGATGAAAGCGCCGTAAAAAGAGAGACCTTCAAAGCGGGTGAAGAAGGCCTCCAGCAACCGCCCCTTGTACAAGCTGAAATTCAAGGCCACGTAGAGCAGGCGCGCTCCAACCAGCCCCGCAATTGCGGCCACAATAATTGCTTCCAGGACATGATCGGGATTAATCCCCTCCCGCGGCGCCTCCCGGTAGAGCGCCAGCGCCGCCACCAGGATCCCCAGGGCGATCATTACTCCGTAAGAATAAATGCTGATTTCACCGATCTGAAAAAGGATGGGATACATACAGAGATCATCTCCTGACTGTCATTGTTTTCCGTCCAGGGCTGGAGACATGCGCCAAAAGCCGATCAGAAAAAGGATGATGCCGATCACGATCGCAGTGTCTGCCAGGTTGAAAATGGGGGGAAAGATGGTCACGTCAATAAAGTCAATTACATAGGTGCCCCGGAGGCGATCGACCAGGTTACCCAAAGCTCCGCCTAGCTGCAAGGCCAATCCAAAGCGCAGCAGTGAAAAACCGGGGGGCAGGGTGCGGTAGTAATAGATGATGAAGCCGATCACCAGGATCGTCACAATAATGAAAAAAACGGTACGGTATGGGAGCATTCCGAATGCAGCCCCGGGATTGCGCAGGTAGGTGATATATAAAAAATTTCGAATTACCGCAATCGACTGGCCGGTTTCCATGGTATTTGAAACAATATATTTAGAGAGCTGATCCAGCCCGACTACGGCGGCGGCAACGATCAGTAGCAGGTGCAAAAAGATACCCCCAATCCTGCTTCGTTTTCCCGTTTATCCATTCTAACATATGGCCAGGAGCTAACACAAGCTAATCTGTCAACTGGTCCCGCAGATCTGCGTTGGACAAAGCGTCGGTCTCTTCCACCAACCCGCTTTCTTCGTCTTCCAACCCGTCTTCGAAAATGCCGGGGCGCTTGTTGTGGCGGGCCACCTCTTGCCAGAAGTCCTCCTGGTCCTGCCCGGGATCTCCAGCCACCGTTTTCTGGGCAAAGGGCGGCAGCAGCCGCTCTTCTTCAACCGGGCGGCGGTGGTGCTCGAGCATCTCCATTTCCTCGTATTCCTGGCACTCGAGACATAGCGGCGCCTCGGGTAAAGCCTCCAGGCGGGCCGGATCAATATTCGCTCCGCAGCGGGGACAGATCCCGTAGGTGCCGCTGTCAATTCTGGCGAGCGCTTCTTCAACCAGGCGCAAGCGGATCAGGCATTGTTCGCGCAGCGATAAATCTTTACTCCGCTCGTAGTTCTCCGAACCGAGATCCGCCGGGTGGTTATCGGCAAACGACAGCTCGGACGAGCTCTCCCGGAACGCCACCCCACGGTTGCTGGCCAGCGGCTCACCCAACTGCCTCAATAGCCTTTGCCGTTCCTCTCTTAAGGCCGCTGCTTGCTGATCCCATAAAGCCAATTAGATTACCTCCTACTATTTTTTAAATCGGTAGACGGATTTAACCCCCCTCACCCTGCCCTCTGCGCGCCCTGTCATTCTGAGCGAAGCGAAAAATCTCTTCATTATAGTTCCAAGGACAAAGCCTGTAAGATTTCATATCGGCAGCATGGCCTGGTGAGCCATGCTGCGCTCAAGGATAACATATTCCGATCTAGAGATGCTGGTTGACGATCTTGATCAGTTCGGCAATAAAATCCCCGATAATGGGCAGATTAAGGACAACCATTCTTTGTAAAATATAGAACACCACCGCCGCCAGCAAGGCCGCCCCGATGGCTATGCCCAGTCCCCGGGCGATCCCGCCTGCAAAGTTTACCAGCAGGTAGCGCCGGGGATTGTTCAGCAGCTCCATATACTCCGCCAGATTAAATTTCTCCAGGTCCCGCGATAGTTTTTGCAACTCCATGATCAAGCGGCGGTGCAGGAGTTTTTCTGAATAATATTGTTCATCCTGCCGGTGAGCCACTGCTTCCCCCCCATTCGCCACTAAATATGTTGCCCCGGGAACAAGAAAAAAAATCAGAACCGGAAGTCGGAGATCAGAAGTCAGAAGCCTGAAGTCAAGAGCCGGAAATACATGGTTCACTACCCTTTCTTTCTAGAGCTTTCGATAGATAGAATAAGAGATCAACGTCCATATCTCCACCAGGCAGAGGCACCGGCAGGAGAAAGAAAATGGTGTCTCCCACAATCCCCTCTCCCCCCTTTGGGGAAGATAGTTGGGGTGAGGGGGAAAATCAGGGTAATGAAAAATGTTTATGGGAAATATATGGCCTTTTATCAAGAAGAATTGGATCGAGAAAAATAACGGAAGCCCTTCTTTGGGGTTGAAAAGGGCTTCCGCGTAACGATACCAGTTTATTTTTGCCCGTTTATCCGTCTACATGGGATCACCTGATCACTACGGGCTCCTGCGAGACAATCCCGTTCCTTTATTGCCCGGCCAGGACAGCGGCGCAGCGGGGACAGAGCTCCCCTTCCGCAGCCGAGTAGACCCAGCAGCGTGGGCACTTGCTGCCGGGGGCCTTTTGCACGGCCAGTTTCAGGGGCAAAGCCTCGCCGCTTATGGCTTCCGCGGGCGCAGCGGCCGTATCCTGATGCAGTTTAACCCCGGAAACGATAAAGAGGCCTGGCAGCATAGCCCGATGGCTCTCCAGAAAGCGGTAGAGTTCGCCGTCCGCCCACAAGGCCAGCGAAGCTTCCAGCGAGCCGCCAATCCGCTTTTCCTGGCGAGCCTGTTCCAGGACCCGGGTCACCTCTTCCCGCACTTTTAAAAGCCGCTCCCAGCGTTCGCCCAGCTCCGGATCAACCCATTCCGGGCGCACCTCAGGCCAATCGGCCAGTTGCACGCTGATGGGCCTCTCCCCGGGCAGGTAGCGCCACAGCTCCTCGGCGGTAAAGGTCAGGATCGGCGCCGCCAGGCGCACCAGCGCTTCGAGGATGATCATGAAGGCCGTCTGCGCCGAGCGGCGCGCCGGATCGTCCTTGGCGGAACAGTAGAGCGTATCCTTCAGCACATCGAGATAGAAATTGCTCAGGTCAACCACGCAAAAGTTATGCAGGGCATGGAAGACCAGGTGATACGAGCATTCTTCGTAGGCGGCGGTGACCCGCTTGATCAAGGCGGCCAGGCGGTGCAGGGCCCAGCGGTCTATTTCCGCCAGGGCATCGTAGGGCACGCTCATGGCCGCCGGGTCGAAATCAAAGCAATTGCTGATTAGAAAGCGGCAGGTGTTGCGGATCTTGCGATAAACCTCGGAAAGCTGCTTTAAAATGTCGGGCGAGAGATGGATATCACTGGTAAAGTCGGCCGAAGAGACCCAGAGGCGCAGAATATCGGCCCCGTAGTCCTTGATGATCTCCGCGGGGGCGATGACATTGCCCAGCGATTTGGACATCTTCCGCCCTTCGCCGTCCACTACCCAGCCATGGCTGAGCACCGCTTCATAAGGCGCTCTACCACGGGTAGCCACCGAGGTAAGCAGGGAAGAATGGAACCAGCCGCGATACTGGTCGCTGCCTTCCAGGTAAAGATCGGCGGGCCAGCGCAGCTCGGGCCGCGTTTCCAGGACCGCCGCATGGCTGGAGCCGGAGTCGAACCAGACATCCATGGTATCGGTTTCTTTGCGAAAATCCTTGCCGCCGCAGCCGGGGCAGGAGAAGCCTGCGGGCAGGATCTCCCGCGCCTCCCGGCTGAACCAGGCATCGGAACCTTCCCTGGCAAAAAGGCTGCGCACCGCTTCGATGGTTTGCTCGTTGATCACCGGCTCATGGCAGCCCTGGCAGTAGAAGATGGGGATCGGCACCCCCCAGATCCGCTGCCGGGAGATGCACCAGTCCTGCCGCTCGGAGATCATGTTATAGATCCGCTCTTCGCCCCAGGGCGGCGTCCAGTGCACCTCCTGCACCGCCGCCAGCGCCTCCTTGCAGAAACCTTCCACCGAGGCAAACCACTGTTCGGTCGCCCGGAATAAGACCGGCTCCTTGCAGCGCCAGCAATTGGGATACTGGTGTTCAATTGTGGAGGCCTTTAAAAGGGCGCCGCTGCGGCGCAGGGCCTCGATCACAGCCTTGCCGCCGCTGCTGTAATGCATGCCCGCAAATTCTCCGGCTTCTTCAGTAAAGACGCCGGAGTCGTCGAGGGGGCTCAGCACCGGCAGCTTGTAGGCGCGCCCCACCGTGAAGTCTTCCAGCCCGTGTCCCGGCGCGGTATGCACGCAGCCGGTGCCCTGTTCCAGGGTGACATGCTCGCCTAAGATCAGCGGCGATTCACGGTCCACCAGGGGGTGAGTGCAGACAACCCCCTCCAGTTCCCGGCCTTTAAAGCGCTTCAAAACCGTCCAGGTCGAACCGTCTCCCAGGGCGCGGGATACCGGTTCGAGCAGCGCCTCCGCCAGCAGGTATTGCGCGCTGCCGGCATCGACCAGCACATAATCGAAATCGGGATGGAGGCAGATGGCCAGGTTGGCGGGAATCGTCCAGGCGGTGGTGGTCCAGATCAGGCAGTAGCTCTTTTTCGCGCCGCCCAGCAAACCGCGGTCGTCCTTCACGGCAAAGCGGACATAGAGCGAGTCGGAGCTGCGGTTGCTATACTCGATCTCCGCTTCCGCCAGGGCTGTTTCACAACTGGCGCACCAGTAAACCGGCTTTAAACCCTTGTAGATATAGCCCTTGGCAGCCATCTGGCCGAATATTTCGATCTGCTTCGCCTCGAACGAGGGTACCAGGGTCAGGTACGGATTTTCCCAATCACCGCGCACGCCGAGCCGTTTAAATTGCTCCCGCTGGAGATCGACATAGTGCAGGGCATATTCACGGCACATGCGCCTGAATTCAATTTCCGGAATCTCTTTACGATTGATCCCCTTTGTTTTAATGATCTGGTGTTCGATGGGCAGGCCGTGCGTATCCCACCCGGGCACATAAGGGCTGTCGTAGCCGTGCATGGTTTTATATTTGATGATCATATCTTTCAGCACTTTATTGAGCGCCGTGCCCATGTGAATGTCGCCGTTAGCATAAGGCGGGCCGTCATGGAGGATGAATTTGGGCGCCCCTGCACGGTGCCGGCACACCCGGTCGTAGATCTTTATCTCGTCCCACCACTTTAGCAACTCCGGCTCCCGCTGCGGCAGCTTGGCCCGCATCGGGAAATCGGTCTGCGGCAAATTCAACGTCTCTTTGTAATCCATAATCGTCCACCCCTCAAAATACTAAATATAAAAAACTCTTCATATAAAAAAATCTCCTCCCATTAAGGGACGAGATCGCTCCCGCGGTACCACCCTTTTAGCCTCGCGCTAATACGCAAGGGGCCGCTTCTGTTTTCTTTATAACGGTCGCACCGCCCGTGTCTACTTTCGAAAAAGCTCGATTTGGCACGGGAACTCCCGGGGGATGTTCAGCGATAACGCTTTACCGGCTTCCACCTTTTCTCCGGCTCTCTGCAAAAAGCAAAAATTACCGCCTACTGGCCCGTTCATGGTCGGTAAGGATTAATCTGTATACATCTTCAACTGCTTTCTATTATATCAAGCGCCTTGCAGCTAAAGCAAGTCCGATTAGCCAGGATCTGCCTCTACAGAGTATATCCAGGCGGATATAAACTCATGCACAAGGCCGTCCTAATCATTGTCGGCCTGCGGCGGCTCCATCCAGTCTTCCATTTCCAGGGCGGAAAGCTGGGCCTCGAGAAAAGAACGAAAACGCATTTTGAAGACCTGGGCCTGCTTGAAGAGCTCTTCATGTTCGGCCAGCACCTTGCTGGAGCGATAGCGGGCATCTTCGATAATGCGCTGCGCTTCGCGTTCCGCCTCGCGCCGGATCAGGTCAGCTTCCCGGTTGGCGTTCTGTTTAACCTCCTCTGCGGTTTCCTGGGCCACCAGGATGGCGTTGTGCATGGTCTCCTCCAGCTTCTGGTAGCTCTTCAGCTTCTCATTGAGCTGGTGAATCTGCTCCTTTAGCTCCATGTTCTCCCGCAGCAGTTGCTCCATTTCCTTGGCAACCTGATCCAGAAATTCGTTGACATCCTCCACCAGATAACCGCGAAATGATCGCTCGAATTCTTTGTTATGAATATCCATTGGCGTTAAACCCATCATTTAACCCCCTTTAGAATCATTAAATTAAATTATTCGACAAATATATCCCTGATCCTGCCTATTTAGCTATACTTTTTAAGATTGAGGCGAAGGCGTCCCTTGCGCGTTTCACCGGCCACCGCCAGCAGCTCCAGGCGGCCGCGTCCCTGCAGGGAAATTAGATCACCTTCCCGCAATTGATAAGCAGGGGTATCGACGGGGCGCCAGTTCACCTTGACCAGCCCGCCCTTGATTAAAAGGACCGCCCGGGAGCGGGAGATGCCAAAGCCCAGGGCCATGACCGCATCGAGGCGCAAGCCGGCTACGGTCCCGCGAATCTCCTTCCCCTCCCCGCCGAGCAGCGGCAGCGCCGCGGGATTGGCGGGGAGGCATTCCACCGGCATCTGCCCCACCCGGGTTAGCTGCGCGCAGATAAAATCCGTCTTGGACTGGTCGACCATCACCGCTGCCCTGTCGTCCGGAAGCATCACAATATCTCCGACCTGGTCGCGGCGCAAGCCCAGGCCCAGCACAGCTCCCAGATAATCGCGGTGCCCCAGCCCGGCATCAGTTGCCGCCGGGCTGACGAGAAGGCAGGCCACCTCCGGGAGTATTCCCGGCTGGGAGGCCGGAAAGATCCGCAGGCGCACCCTTTCCGCCCCCGGATAGCCCCCGTAAGCGAGCGAAGCGAGATGGCTATGCTCCTTTAAAAGCTTTGCCGCCAGTTCCTGCTGGATCGGATCCAGGAACGCAGTCTGAAAACCGGCGTTCCCCTGGAGAGATTTCAGCTTATGCTCAAAAGCGGAGTACCATTTCTGCTCGCTTTCGGTTAAAGGCCCCTGGTGCCTTGTTGAAGTCATTGCTTTACCACCGCCCAAACCTGAAGAAATACTGCGCCACGAGATTGCGGAGCAGATTTAGCAAAAAGAGCAGGAGCAGGGGAGAGAGATCCAGGTAGCCCATTCCCATCCTGACAGGCGGGATCACGCGGCGCAGCGGCGCCAGCAGCGGCTCGGTCAGGCCGTAGAGCACGCGATAAATATTGTTCATGGTCGGGTTGCGATAAAAGGAAGCCTGGAACCAGGAGAGAATGATCCGCGCAAGCAGGATATAAGTATAAATTTGTATGAAATGGATTAGACTTGTCCCTAAAATGTAGATTTGATGATTCCTCCTTTAAATCTGCGCCGGCTGACTTTAACCGTGCGGCCCAAAGAGGGCGGTCCCTACCCTGACTATGGTCGCCCCTTCTTCCACCGCCACCCGGTAATCGTTGGTCATGCCCATGGAGAGATGCTCCAATTGCATATCCGGCACAGAGCATTGCTGCTGCAGCAGGCGCAGCCCCCGGAAAACGGGCCTGGCTTCCTCCGGATCTTCCACCCACGGTGCCATCGCCATCAATCCCCGCACCTTAATGCGGGTCATGGCACGCAGAGCCGTTAGAAAGTCGGGCAGTTCACCGGGATCCAGGCCGTATTTGCCCTTTTCCCTCGCTACGTTCACCTGGACAAGGACATTTACGTATCGATCCAGGCGTTCGCCCCAGTGCTGCAGCGCCTCCGCCAGCCTAAAACTGTCCAGGGAATGGATCAGCGCGAAGCGCGGCAGCACCTCTTTGACCTTGTTTGTTTGCAGGTGGCCGATAAAATGCCAGCTTTGGTCTGGAAAGGCATCAACCTTGGCCCTGGCCTCCTGCAGGCGATTTTCTCCAAAATCGTGCAGCCCCAAGGCAATGGCCTGGCGGATCTGGTCCAGCCCCACTGTTTTTGTCACCGCCACCAGCTTCACTGCAGCCGGATCCCGGCCGGCCTTTGAAGCGGCGGCGGCAATTGCCGCATTCACCTCATTCAAGCGCTCCGCAAGCATCACAGGCTCCTTCGAGTAAACAAGATCACCGGCTCACCCAAATATAATCTATATTATACCATACAAATAAAGGCAATCCTTCTTTACCGCTCTTAATTAAGCCTTTGTCCCTCTTCTACCAGCCCGGGACGGCCGATCACCAGACTGTCCGGCGCCAGCCCCTCCACCAGGGCCTTTCCATCCCTCTGCGCAATGACGGTGACCGGAACAAAAACGATGAGGCCTCCCCGGTTGACCAGGACCCCCCTTTCCTCCCCCTTTTCCGTCAACGCTGCCGCCGGTATAATCATCCCGTATTGTTTCCGCAGGAGAATGCGCGAACCGCTCCAGCGCATCTGCTCGAAGCCGGGTATTTCCTGGTCAATCCTGTATGTAAGGCGCACTTCACCGGCAGCGGCGTCGATGGCCAGCTTTTCTAGCACCGCTGCCACCGGGTTGTCCGGGGCCCCGTCAAAGTAAATGGTGACCGCTTCGTGGGCCGCCGCCGTTCGCCCCCGATCCAGGGGAAGAACAACATGGTATTTCCAGCTCCAGTTATTGACGATTTTTAACAGGGGCTCACCGCGCTCCACAAACTGCCCCTCGACCGGAGCCGGAGCGGGCGGACGGGCCAGGATCGTTTCCTTTGGCAGGTAAGCCTCCTCCCAGAGCGGCTCCCAGCCGTCGATATAATAAGAAAGCAGCCCCGCCGCTTCGCTGGTCAGGGTCACCGTCTCGTCATACCAGGGCGGGACCTCCCCGCTGAAAATCAGCGGCTCCGCCGCATCTTCCCGGCCGCTCCCGCCTGCGCGGAGCTCATGGAAAAATTTCTCCACCTTCTCCCATAGGCCGGGCATAAAAGTCTCATCTTCATTGAGCAGCGCCGTGGCTTCTTCCCGGGAGAGCAGCAGAATGGTTGCCAGTTCCTTCCCTGCGGGCACCCTTTCCCCGGGCGGGGCCATCGCCACAATGATTCCGGAGACAGGGGCGCTTAGCACCTGCTCCTGCCGGGTCACCACGCCTGCCGCCTCGATGCTGTGCTCGAGGTAGTCCAGCCTAGGTGTGGCGATCTGCAGGCGCCGCACCAGAAAGAAGTTGCCGGTCCAGTGATAGCTGACCAGCAGCACCAGGACAGCAACCAGCCCCACGGCCAGGTAATAAAGGGCGGTCCGGGTATGGCTAACACCGCGCCCTTCCCCCCGGATCACCTTAAACTTTCTTTTCTGCACCATGGAGCGGCGGCTGCTCAACAGATATTACCCTCTATGTTCAAGGTTTGATGGCCATAAAGCCGAGCATGCGTCCGGTTACCCCGCCATCGCGGCGGTATGAATAAAACAGGTCGGCCCGGCAGCTTGAACACCAGCTGGAGCCGGCAATGTTTTCTTCCCGCAGGCCGGCGTCGCGAAGCTGGCGCCAATTTATTTCTGCCAGGTCGAGGTAAAATGAGCCGTCCGGTGAAGCTTTGATCAGATAAGGGGCACCGTCCCATCCGGAGGCACGAAAGCTTTCCGCCACCTCGCTGCCGACCCGGTAGCACTTACCGCAGATGCCGGGGCTGATAGCAGCTAAAATGGTGGCCGGGTCAACGGCGAAATGCTTGACGAGGTATCCCACCACCTTGCGGGCCATGCCGCCTCTGGTCCCGCGCCAGCCAGCGTGAGCCAGGGCGATCACCCGTTCGCGCGGCGCTAGCAGGAAAAGCAGCAAACAATCGGCGGAGTAGGCTGTCAGCACCACCCCCGGCGCCGCCGTGACCAGGGCATCACACCGGGCCAGAAAAGTCCCGGGCAAGGCACCGCGGCCGCGCTCCTGTGCCGTGACCCGGGCAATGGCCGTGCCGTGCATCTGGATACCGGCCACCACCGCCGCCGGATCATAACCAAAGGGTTCCAGCAGGCGGCGCCGGTTTTCCAGCACCCTTGCCATGGTATCCCCGGTATGAAAGGCGGTATTCAGGGAGCGAAGGGCTCCGGTGCTGCAGCCCCCGCGGCGGGTCGAAAAGGCGTGATCCACGATGCCGCTTTGCTCGAGCAAAGGTGCCTGCAAAAAGGCAAGTTCACCCTTTGAGATCAGTTGGAACCCTTTCGCGCTATTGTTCATGATTCAACCTCATTAGCAAGGTGCAGGGAAAGGGAGACTGGAAAGGGGCCGGGATATTTAGAGCCGGCGCCTGGCCTCCCATGGTTGCGGTGCTCCCAGCCGCAGTGAAGCGGGGAGATCGAGAAGGCGCTGGTTTTTCGATCCCCGGTAGGGCAAGGACAAATCGCGCTCGCCGGCCACGTAAGGGCCGTCCACGAGGAGATCCCCTGCCTCCAGCAGGCGGCTGACGGCCGGTTCACGGTCTCCCATTGCCAGCAACTGTTCAAAAGTATAACCCGAATAGAGGACGAGGTTCAAGCCCAGGCCCTTGACCTTTTCAGCCAGGTATGCCAGGGGACGGGGCTGTTCAAAAGGCTCACCCCCGGAAAAGGTGACCCCGTCAATGCCGCGCGCCGCCTTGATGCGCCGCAGCAGATCGGCGGCCGACCAGAGCGTACCGCCGGCAGGATCATGGGTCTCCGGGTTGTGGCAGCCAGGGCAGCGGTGCGAACAGCCCTGCACAAAGAGAACCAGGCGAATCCCCGGGCCGTCCACGATACTTTCCGGCACTATTCCGGCTACTTTAAGCTTCATGGCCGTCACCGCGGCAGAAAATGGGGCCGGCGATCATTTAACTCATGCCTTTTGGCCGCGTTAAAGCGCTCTTCGATGGAAAGGTAACCGGTAATGCGCCTGATCCGCCTGATCGCTCCGCTGCCGCATTGGGGGCAGGAGCCGGCGATCACGCCGCTGAATCCACAGCGGCTGCATTCATCGACCGGGAAGTTGATCCCTCCGTAGCCCATATCTGCGGCAGCCATCTGCCGCACAATCCGGTCCACCGCCTCAAAATTATCTCCGGGGGGCGCTTCCAGCTCCACATAGCTGATGTGACCGGCATTGCACAGGCGGTGGTACTCTCCTTCCAGGGCGATCTTGTCCGCCATGGTGATGGCAAAATTAACGGGCAGGTGGAACGAGTTGGTGTAATAATCCTTATCGGTAATCCCGGGAAGAATGCCGTAGCGCTCCCGGTCAATCTCCACGAAACGGCCGGCCAGGCCCTCCGCAGGCGTGGCCAGCAGCACGAAATTCAAGTCATATTCCTCGCTGAATTGATCCATCCGGCGGCGCATCTGTTCCACAATATTTAAACCGAGCTGCTGCGCCTCTGCATCCTCGCCGTGGTGCTTCCCGATGAGCATGCATAGGGTTTCCGCCAGGCCAATAAAGCCGACCGCCAGCGTCCCGTTTTTGATCACCTCTCTGATCGTATCGTCCTGGCTTAAGTTTTCAGAACCCAGGTACAATTTTTCGCCCATCAGGAACGGCAGATCTTTGACCCGCAAGCGGGATAACACTTCGAAACGATGCAGCAGTTGGCGGGCAGCCAGGCGCAGGAGGCGGTCCAACTGCACGAAAAAGAGTTCCATCTGGCCGCGGCAACTCAGAGCCAGCCGGGGCAGGTTAAGGGTGACCGCGGCAATATTGCCGCGGCCCGCGGAAACTTCGGGCCCGTGGCGGTTGGCGATGACGCGGGTGCGGCAGCCCATGTAGGAAACCTCATCGCCGTAGGGAGCGTTAAAGGAGCTGTCCATAAAGCTGAACGTCGGGTTCATACGGCGCGCAGCCACCTGCAGCGCCAGTGCATAGAGATCGTAATTGGGATCTCCGGGGCTGAAGTTAACATGGCGCTTCACCCGGAAAACCAGGTTGGGGAAGACGGGGGTTTCGCCCCGGCCCAGCCCCCTGCCAAAAGCCTCCAGGACCGCCCTGGCCACCGCACGGCCTTCCGCGGTGGTATCGGTGCCCAGGTTCAAGGAGGAAAAGGGCACCTGGCTTCCAGCCCGGGAACACATCGTATTCAGATTATAGATCAGGCCTTCCATGGCCTGGTAGATCTCCTCGTAACCGGGTTTAACCTTGAAGCTGCGAATTCCCTCCCCCAGGTCCCGGTCAAAATGGGGAAAGCTCTGCCCGCCGAACATGTCGTTCTGGTTGCTCTGCAAAATGATCGCCGCCTGCGCCGCCGCGGTGGCGATCCGCTGCGGGGGACGAATATAACCGTAGCCGGTGTTAAATCCCTCTTTTAAAAGCCGCCCTAGGTCAATCTGCAGGCAGTTCAAGGTTTTGCTGTAATAATCCAGATCATGGATGTGGAAAGTGCCGTCCATATGGGCCTGGGCAAATTCTTCCGGCAGGAGATTGCTTAAGTAATATTTTTTACTGGCCGCCGCGGCGATCTGGAACATTTTGGCTGACGGAGAATTGCTGATATTGGCATTCTCGCGGTTTGTTTCGATCAGGATCTCCTTGACCGCGTCCATCAGGTCGGACTTGGCCTCCCGGATCCGCGTGCGCCGGTCCCGGTAAAGAATATAGGCCTTGGCCGTCCGGGCATGTCCATTCTCAATGAGGGTCTTTTCCACTGCATCCTGGACCTCTTCCACGGTGGGGATGACCCCGCTATAGCCGGTAGTGCTCAGGTAGTGGATCACCTGGCCGGTCAGGTTTTCCGCGATTTCCCGGTTGCTGCCCCCAACGGCCCGCACCGCCTTAAAAATCGCTTCGGTTATTTTGTTCGGGTCAAACGGAACTACACGGCCGTCCCGTTTGCGGATTTCCTGAAAAGGAATCTGGGCTTCTGGCGATTCCTTTCCCGTGAACGAAGCAGCGCTCTCTTCCACAAGGTTTCCTCCTCATAGAATATTTATTTATCTAACTATTTCTTCAAAATTTCGTCCAGCTCGGCTCTGAATGTGGCGACATCGGGAAACTGGCGGAAAACCGAGGCAAACCGCACATAAGCCACTTCGTCAATCTGGCGCAGCTCGCGCAGAATCATGGAACCGATCGTTTCGGCGGTCACTTCGCGGGTATTGCTGCTGCGCAGTTCCTGTTCTATACTCTCCACCACTTCCTGCCATCTGGTCAGGGGAATATTGCGCTTCTGCCCGGCTAAGAGCAACCCTTTGAGGATCTTGCCGCTGTCAAAGAGCTCCCGCCGGCCGTCCCGCTTGATCACCACGATGGGCTCCTCTTCCACTTTTTCCATCGTCGTGAAACGCTTGCCGCAGCGGCTGCATTCCCGGCGGCGGCGGATCGCCGCAGTATCCCGCGCCGCCCGGGAATCAAGAACACGGCTCCCCTGCGCACCGCAGTAAGGACATTTCATGGCCCGCCTCCATCAAGATATTGGTTATGGACATTATTATAACCACAAGATATTGTATTTGTAAAGCAAAAAGATCCAGCAGAGGGAAAGGGTTAAACAGAAGGGATACTTGGAATTCTATGTGGCAAAGCACTCTAGTGAAAGAAAAATGAACATCTATAAACTTAAGTCAATCTAACACTTTTCCTGGGGATAATCGACCAGGATAGTGTCAACACCAATTTTGACGATCTTCTCCCAGGGGATCACATAATCATGGGCGATCCGGGAAAGCTTGCCGAAAATCCCCCCGGGAGCGGGGATGATGATCGCCTTTACCCTGCCTTTATCCAGATCTAAATCCAAATCCTTGATCAAGCCGAGGCGGCGGCCATCATTGACGTTGACCACGTCACGCTCGCGCAGCTCACTGACCCTGATCAACGGCTTCTCCTCCCAAAATATCTCTATATACTGAAGTCAGAGGTCAGAAGTCAGCAGGTCTGTCCCCTGACCTTATTTCACTCGTTCACAGTCGCTCCAGCTCTGAAAATGCGTAGCCTGGTGCAGCCCCCCTCACCCTGCCCTCTTCCCCCAAAGGGAGGAGAGGGGATTGGGAAGGGCATCATTTTCCTCCTCCTGACGGTGCCTCCGTCCGCTGAAAGTCCGTCCTCCGGCCTTACCTTATCCTATTCAAAACCAGGTGACCAGGATACCGGTTTAAAATAGTTTGCAAAGAAAAGAGGTTATCGGGATTATACGCTGTCTCAATCCTGTTCAGCGAGGCCAGGCCGTAACAAAGCGCAGCCGCTAAAAACAGGATCGCCAGGCATCGTATCAGTCGTGCCCGGGTAGCCAACTTACCATTGCCTCCTCGAGGATTACTGCACGTATTTGCGCAAGTGTCCTAACGCCGCCTTTTCCAGGCGGGAGACCTGTGCCTGCGAAATGCCGATTTCATCGGCTACTTCCATCTGCGTTTTCCCCCGGTAAAACCGCATGGTCAGGATCATTTTTTCCCTCTCGCTTAACCGCAGCAAAGCCTCTTTGATCGCCAGGATCTCCAGCCAGCGCTCATCGACATTTTTCTCATCGCTAATCTGGTCCATGACAAAAATCGGGTCTCCCCCGTCGTGGTAGATCGGTTCGAACAGGGAAACGGGTTCCTGGATGGCATCCAGGGCAAAGATGATCTCTTCCCGCTTCAGGTTCAGCTCTGCGGCAATTTCACCAACGGACGGTTCCCGCGACAACTTGTTGGCCAGAACATCCCGCACCTGCAAGACTTTATAGGCGATATCCCTTAAAGAGCGGCTCACCCGGATCGGGTTGTTGTCACGCAGGTAACGCCTGATTTCCCCGATGATCATCGGTACAGCGTAAGTGGAAAACTTTACATTTTGCTTTAAATCAAAGTTATCAATAGCCTTAATCAGGCCGATACAGCCCACCTGGAATAGATCGTCCACATACTCTCCCCGGTTATTGAAACGCTGGATTACGCTGAGAACCAGCCTTAAATTGCCGCTGATCAGTTTCTCCCTGGCCTGCTTGTCACCGGCCTGCATGACTTCGAAAAGCTGCCGCATCTCTTTGTTCTTTAATATTGGAAGCTTGGACGTGTTTACGCCGCAAATTTCCACCTTGTTCATATCCTCGCTCCTTGCAGCCTTGGGATAACTAGAGTATTTCCGCACCACCTTTTTTTATTCTGCCCCTAAAATGATCAAAGCAATCATCTGGGGACCTTGCCTTGCCAGGGAACGGACCTGGATTGAAACTCCCCCTTATCGCATTCCTGCCTTGCCAAACAAACAAGTATAGATTTGCCTTCTTTTGCTGCTGAGGTCTTCGCTCCGTGGTGAGAATATGTGGCCATACTATATCTGTCCCTTACCTTCAGCAACAAGCTTCGCCTATTCCATGCGGCGGATCTCCTTTTGCAATCTTTTGATAATTCTTTTTTCCAGGCGGGAAATATAGGATTGGGAAATGCCCAACAGATCGGCCACCTCTTTTTGCGTTTTTTCGACCCCGTTAAAAAGCCCAAAGCGCAGCTCCATGATCCGGCGTTCCCGGTAGCTGAGCTTATCCATAGCCAGGTAGAGCAGCTTCCGCTCCACCTCTTCCTCGATGTTTTTTAACACCAGATCTCCCTCGGTCCCTAAGACGTCGGATAGAAGCAGCTCGTTGCCGTCCCAGTCCACATTCAGAGGCTCATCAAAGGATATTTCCGTGCGCACGCGGTTATTGCGCCGCAAAAACATCAGGATCTCATTTTCAATACATTTTGATGCGTATGTGGCCAGCTTGATATTTTTATGTGGATCAAAGGTATTGACCGCCTTGATCAGGCCGATTGTGCCGATGGAAACCAGGTCATCAATATTAATCCCCGTGTTCTCAAATTTGCGGGCAATGTAGACCACCAGGCGCAAATTGCGCTCGATTAAGACAGCCCGGACCGTGGCATCTCCCTTTTTCAACTTATCCAGCAGGCAGCCTTCCTCTTCGATGGAAAGGGGTGGGGGTAAAGCTTCACTGCTGCTGACGTAATAGATTTGCTGCAGGTAATCGAGCCCCAGGCGGCGGCGAATCCGCGCTAGCAGCAGATAGAGGTTAATCCGCAAGTTTAACCACAGCTTTTTCATGCAAGCACCCCCGTTTAACTGTTTTCTCAGCCTCAACCAGTTCCGGCGGCACTAAAGCCTGATAGCCCGCTAGTGGGCCAAAGTCGTGCCGGATTAACCCCAGCACGACCCGGTTGCCAAGTGGCCGGCGATGATTGCCCTTCACTGCGGTCACTGCATCGGGTTTAAATCCCAACAGCATCCCTTCGCCGTTATTCACTCCCCGGTATGGGACCAGGGTGAAACTGCGGGCCAAGGAATAATCTTCAAACTCCTGCAGCGGTGCCCAGGGATCTGCGTCACTACTGGCAAAATGCCTGAACACAATATCGGGTAACAGTCCCTCCAGGCTGCGGTAGTATGTAATGATCACCGGGTACTGGGAGCAGGGGTCACGCAGCCTGTTTCCGGTATCCGTAAAGGCGTGAATCATTTTTTCTTTGCCCCGCCAGTTTATGGATAACTCTACGTGCCATAGGGTCTGCTTCTTTCTCTCTTCCAGGTAAGGGCGTAAAACGCCAAACAGCAGGTAGAGCAACAGGCAAGAGGCGCACAGCGCGCAGAGGGCCCATGGATAAACAGCGGGATTGACTATTCCGGTGGAAAACAGCGCCAGCACAAAACCGGCCAGCATGAATGAAACCAGGAATAGGCCTCCTAAAAGCATGGCCGCCTCCAGCCAGGCTAATGGCCGGAAGGTCACCATGACCATTACCGCTGCCGTAATTGGAATGGCCGGCAGAAGCGGCAGCCGGACAAGGGGCGGCAAATAGAGCAATACAGCCAGGGAACCCAAAAAAGCTCCCGCCCCCAATCTCCAAAAGCTGGGGCGGCGGCAAAACAGTTTGGCCGTAAGCAGCAATAAAAAATAGTCCACAACCAGGTTCAGGGCGAACAGCAGGGCAAATTTCATTTTCGCTCCCCTTTAGGCTAGGGGCTCGTGCTAAAAATATATGAGCCAACCTCTCCGAATATGTCTCATTATAGATCGCCGGTTGTTGAAAATATGTCAAAGTTTGGTAAGAAAAAAATAAAATATAACGACAAAAAGCGTTATATTTTAAGAAAAATAACGGCTCTAAAGTTAAGCGCAGTTTTTAGGGGAAATAAGGAGAAGTTTGCACTAGAAGCTGCACCGGTACTTCCGTACATGCAAAGAGGCATTTTACTCGGATCAGTAAATGCCTGTGATGGAAGACAAAACTAGCCTCCTCCCGTCATGATCGCGCCGCCTCGGCTTCGAAAACCAGCCCGGTGCGCACTGCTCACTCCAGAGCTTGAGCCATGAGGCTGCCCTCTATTCTTTGAATACTCCTTCCTTGCTCCACCGCGACCAGGCCGGTGCATCAAGGTCCTCGCCCCGGGCATAAGCGCTGCGGCCAATTTCCGGCAGCGCCTGCTGGTAACCTTCCTGGCGCTGTTTAAAACCGGTCGCAATCACCGTAACCCGGACCTTGTCCTGCATGCTTTCATCGATCACCGCGCCAAAAATAATCGTGGCATCTGGATCGGCGTAGCCGGCCACTATTTCCGAGGCTTCATTGACTTCATAAAGCCCCAGATCCGTCCCGCCGGTGACATTGATCAAAACCCCCCTCGCCCCTTCAATGGAGGTTTCCAGGAGGGGACTATTGGTTGCTGCGCGGGCCGCCTCCACCGTCCGGCCTTCACCGCTGGCCTGTCCAACACCCATCATGGCGGGTCCGGTTTCGGACATGATCGTGCGCACATCGGCAAAATCGAGGTTAATCAAACCGGGCACGGCAATCAGATCGGAGATGCCCCGGACACCCTGCAAGAGCACATCATCGGCGATGCGAAAAGCTTCCAGGATCGGCGTCCTCTTTTCCACTACCTGCAAGAGGCGATCATTGGGGATCACAATCAGCGTGTCCACCGTCTCTTTTAAGCGGGCGATTCCTTCCAGGGCCTGCTGCTGCCGTTTGCGCCCTTCAAACTTAAACGGCTTGGTGACCACGGCGACCGTTAGGGCCCCCAACTCCCGGGCGATCTCCGCAATGATCGGTGCGGCTCCCGTTCCGGTCCCGCCTCCCATGCCCGCAGTAATAAAGACCATGTCCGCGCCCCTCAGGACATTCCCGATATCCTCCCTGCTTTCTTCCGCGGCCTGCCTGCC
>JAAYGO010000233.1 GCA_012727685.1 Bacillota bacterium
GAAGATAACGCAGCAACTGTTGCAATGTTTTCTCCCCGAAAAAACGCTTGGCCGTTTCCATGCCAGGTAACATTATAATCCTCCTCCTTAGGTGAGTGATCATTATGCAGCACGGTTCGGACTAAGCATCTAGTCAGGTTTTCCAGCGGTCATATCGGCTTGTTTATGCCACGCTCATGTCTGAATCCACCCCTTTCACTTGTAAAAAATCTTTTCCAGCAGCGCCAGATAGCGCTCAAATTCCTGCGAGTACCATTCGTAATCAAAAGACAATCCCTGCTTTGTATTCAAGTCATTGAGAATTTCATAGGCAAAACCTTCGCTGGTCCACTCAATAATTTTTAACGCCTTTTCAATATCAATGCTCTCTTTAAACTTGGATTCATCGGTATCGGCGCAGAATACTTGATTGATGCCCATAGCATGGTATTTTGCCAGTCTGCTTCTCATTTCGTTCCTGACCGGTTCCGCGTCAGTTAAAAACGCAGCCACAAAAAATCTGTAAAGATCCGGTATTTTACGGAACACTCTCACCCTGGCTTCAATCATTAAGCGGAGTCTTTTAAAAATATCCCGTTCGGCTTTAACTGGCTTCAACAGCTCCTCGGTCATCGTTTTTACAACCTCTAAACTGTAATCACAGAGGAATAAAAACAGGTCTTTCTTGCTCTTGACATAATGAAAGAAAAGCGGCTTCGATAGCCCGGCCTCCCGAGCCATTACATTTGTGGAAGCATGATCATAGCCTCTCCTGGCAAATTCCCTGAGGGCTGCATTGATGATCGCTTCTCTGCGTTTTGCATCCAGATTCAAAAATCTAAGATTTGCAGTTGTGCCCGCCTCTGCGATCTTTCATACCCCCTTTATTGACCTAAAGGTTAACATGATTATATATTTAATTTTTTAAAAAGTCAATAATCAAGCCTGGCTAGCAAGGAGATCGCAGTATGCTAAATGTACGATGATCGATGATCATTACTGCTTCTAAAAATTGCCACCTCCGAAAACAGCGGATTTTCCGCCCCTAAAAGGACTTTGCCTGCTGTTAACGAACAATAGCGAAAGGGAACCGCTGCCTCTGCGGGGAGCATGCATTTTACATCGCTCAAAAATCCAGCCTAGAGCCTGGACGGATGAGAAACTCCATAAGGGAGGGATAAAAATGCCGGAACGGCAACCGGGATACCTCGGTCTGGCTCAGAGCGGCGAGCTGGAGCGGAGAGTCTTCCTGCTTGAAGAGAAGTTTAAAAGCTGCATCATTTGCCCCCATCACTGCCGGGTCAACAGGCTCGAGCATGAACAGGGTTTTTGCCGGGCTGGCGCCCCGGCAGCCGTCAGCAGTTTTGGGCCGCACTTTGGCGAGGAAGCGCCCCTGGTGGGACAGGGCGGTTCAGGGACGATCTTCTTCAGCCATTGCAACCTGCAGTGTGTTTTCTGCCAGAACTGCGAGATCAGCCATTACGGGCTGGGGAGCGAGATCTCCCCTTCCGAATTGGCCCAAATGATGCTTTCCCTGCAAAAAAGGGGATGCCACAATATTAACCTCGTCTCGCCCACCCATTATATCCCCCAGATCGTGCACGGCCTCAGCCTGGCTGTCAAAGAAGGCCTGACCCTGCCGCTGGTCTATAACAGCGGCGGCTATGATGATCTTGACACCCTGAAGATGCTGGAGGGGATTGTGGATATCTATATGCCGGATCTGAAGTTCGGCGACAATGATAAGGCCAAAAAATATACCAAAGCCTCCAACTATTTCGACCGGGCGGCTGCAGCCGTCAAGGAGATGCAGCGGCAGGTCGGCCGCCTGAAACTGGATGAAAGAAAAATTGCTTACCGGGGCCTGCTAATCAGGCACCTGGTGATGCCCCACAACCTGGCGGCCACGGATCGGGTTTTGGAGTTCATCGCCGCCGCATTGCCCAGGGAGACGGCGGTCAACATCATGGCCCAGTATTACCCGGCGCACCAGGCCTTTCAATTTCCGGAACTGGCCGCCAGGATCACGCGCCAGGAGTATGCCGGCGCCGTCCGCTACGCTGAAAAGCTGGGATTAACCAACCTCCTTTAGGCGCTCCGCTTGCCTCACCTCCAGCAGCCTGTACGGTCATAAAGCGCCGGGCTCGCCACCTCCCCCAATGCTCAGCTTTCTTTGCCTTCTCCTTTAATCACGGCCAGGGGCCGCAGCCGGGCCACCCGGCGGGTGAAGCCGATTTCAGCAAAAGTATCGATTACCGCCTCGATATCCTTGTATGCCTGCGGCGCCTCGTCGAGATATTCCCGGTAGTTGCGGCCGAGAACCATGATCTCGCCCAGGGATTTCTTCAGCTCTTCCACTTCAATCTGGCGCCTGGCCGCCCCCCGCGAGAGGACGCGGCCGGCCCCGTGATTGACCGAATAAAAGGTGCGCTCCACTTTGGGCTCGGCAATGATCACGTAGGAAGCCGTGCCCATGCTGCCTGGAATCAAGGCCGGATGACCGAGATCCTTGTAGCGCGGCGGGTTGCCGGGGTGACCGGGAGGCAGTGCCCGCGTTGCTCCCTTGCGGTGAATGAGCAGCCGTCTCCCGCCCACTTCTTCAAATTTGGCAATATTGTGGGCCACATCATAGACCAGCCCCAGATCGTAATCACGGTCATCTCCGCCGAGCACCGCCTTGAAGGCCTGGCGGACATCGTGGGTAATCCACTGGCGGTTGCAGAAGGCGAAATTGACGGCACAGGCCATGGCTGCCAGGTAGCGCCGCCCCTCCACAGAGTCAATGGGGACCGCGGCCAGCCCTTTCGTGGGAATATCCAGCTTCATTCTGGCGGCCGTTTTCCACATCAGGGCGGTGAAATCGGTGCAGATCTGGTGGCCAAAACCGCGGCTGCCGGTATGGATCAGCACCGTCAACTGCCCTTCGGAGAGCCCCAGCTTTGCCGCCGCGGCGGCATCGAAGACCCGGTCAACCAGGCCCAGCTCGATGAAATGGTTGCCCCCGCCGATGGTCGAAAGCTGGGCGCCGCGCTCCACCGCTTCGGGGCTTACCGCCGCCGGATCGGCGCCCTCCATGGCGCCCCCTTCTTCAATGCATTCCAGGTCCTCCGGCCTGCCGAAGCCCTGCTCGATCAGGAAAGGCACGCCTTTCACCAGGTAGCTATGCAGGTTTTTGCGCACCAGGGCGGCCTGGCGGCTTTTCTTCCCCACCCCGGTGGGAACCCGCTCTACAATAGCATTGAGCAGCTTGCGCAGCAGCGGTTTATCAAGCGCTTTGGCCTCCAGTTTGGTGCGCAGCAGCCGCACGCCGCAGTTGATGTCCATCCCCACCGCCCCGGCGGAGATGACCCCGTCCGCGGCATCGACCGCCATAACCCCGCCGATGGGCAGCCCGAAACCGGTATGGATATCGGGCATCCCCACCACCGGCTCCACCACGCCCGGCAGCGCAGCGGCGTCAGCCAGTTGCCGCAGCGCTTCATCTTCGCTAAAAGCGCGCCGCAATTCCTCGTTCAGGTAGACCACAGCATCAACGCGCATTTTACCCCGCCGGCGGATGCGGTAACAGTTGGCGCTTTCCCGCTCCAGCAAAGACATTGAATCACTCCTTGACGCTATCTCAATCCTGAAAGCAAGCCCAAAAAGTAAGCTTGATTGCTTCCGCTCTTGTCACTGAGCTTTTAGCTCCATCTCTTGAAGCGACAAGGGGCAGAAGCTTTTCATTTCCATGATGCCCCCCTCACCCTGACCCTCTATTATTTTAGTCTATTATGGCAGCAGAAAAATAATTAAAACTAAGGCCAAATTGTTGAAGTAGCCGCAGTGGAAAAAAGCCGCAGGTTGTAGACGGCATCAAAAAAAAAAGCGCAAAAATACTCTTGACTCTCGTCCGGGATGATTTAGTAGAAATCTACCAGGATCGTGTCGGCACTGGTGGGGTAAAGGCTCCCGCCTTTTGGTTCCAGGCTGATGCTGATCTGCCGCACCTCTTGAATATTGCGCTGCTGCAGCAGCAGATCGCCGTATTGTTCCATCAGGCGCAGCAGCCCGCCATTTTCCCTTTTCACGGTCTTAATCAGCCAGATCTGATAATCATACCCCGCATGCTGTTCAAGACCTTCAATAAAGCAGTATACCTGGTCTCCGGGGCCGTTTACCCAGATGATGCCGTGAATGCCGGTGAGATGCCCCTCCTGCGGATTAATCGGGTAGCGCACCGTTTCTGCATTATCGAGCACAAAAGGCGGGATCTGCTCGGCGGCAATGGGGAGCTGTTCCCACGCATTCAGGGTCTGTTTGCGCTGCAGCGTCCCAATGCCCAGGATCAGGGCGCCGATCAGCGCGGCGGTAGCCGTCCCCCAGAGGAACGAGGGGCGGAAAAGCCTGCGCTTGAGCTGCACAAGCAGGAAAGCCATTTTTAACCGCTTGTAAAGGCGCGCCGGGGGCTCAAGCCCGGGATCATCTTTCAATAACTCCCGCCACTCGGTGTAAAGCTTCCGGCATGACCAGCACCTGTCCAGGTGCTTCTGCAAAGCCCGGGACTTGGGCAAAGGGAGATTGCCCATAATCTGGTCAACAATTTCGATTTCAAATTGCCTGCATGCCATCCCATGCATCGCCATGACCTCCCTAGGGTTCCAGCCAACCCATATGCACAAACTGCTTGCGGAGATTGTTCAATCCATAGCGGATCCACGACTTAACCGTTCCCAGCGGGCGCCCGGTTAACCTGGCCCAGTCTTTCTGCGGCAGCGCGTGAAAGTAGGTGGCCGTCACCGCTGCTCGCTGCGGCCCGGGTAAATGCTGCAGCGATTCATGCAGGCTCTCGATTTCCAATTTCGTAATCACTTTTTCTGTCGTCGGATCGGTTTCGCCGGCCAAGGGGAATTTAACGACCGCGCAAGCTTCCTCCCGCTTCAACCGCCGCAAGCGGTCGATAGCCCTGCTTCTTGTTTTCACTGCGAGCCAGGCCTTGACACTACCCCTGCCTGGATCAAATTGTTCCGGGCGCTGGATCACCTCGAGGAACACATCATGGCACAAATCCTCGGCTTCAACGGGATCTCGAAGCATAAACAAGGCAATTTGATAGACATGGGCCGCATTTTGCCTGTAGAGATTGTCGAACCATTGCAGGGATCGCTCCGCTTCCTGCTGTAATGCAGACATTACCTTCACCCGCTTGTTCGGTTTCTAAGTTATTTATATAACATGCCTCTCAAAAAATCAACCGGCACATAGATCCAGAGAGGCCCCTTAAACGTAATAAGAGATGGAGTCTAATATTACGACACATTACTAAGGAGGGACAAACTTGAAACACTCTCTTAAAAAATTCGCATTGCTATTTGCACTACTATTAGCGGGGGGGATTCTCTTCCCGGTCGTACCTGCGGCTGCGGCAAGCGTGTCGCTCTTCACCGAATATACGGGTATTGCCGTAACGCCGGGTGAATCGATCAATTACTACGTCGACATCATGAATAACAGCGGCTCGATTCAGCGAGTTTCTCTGGAGATCATTGAACAGCCGGAAGGTTGGGAGGCCAGTTTAACCGCCGGCGGTTGGAACGTCAATCAGCTCTCGGTCAAGCCCAATGATGAACAGAGGTTTACCCTGCAGACCGAGGTGCCGCTGCAGGTGGAAAAAGGCAGCTATCGCTTTGTGATCCGCGCCACAGACAACAGCGGGGCAACCACCACACTCCCCATCACGATCACCGTTACGGAACAGGGTACTTTCAAGACCGAGCTGGAAACCGACCAGCCCAATATGCAGGGCAGCGCCGATTCAACATTTAAGTACAAGCTCACCCTGCGCAATCGCACCGCCGAAGATCAGCTCTATGCCCTTTCCTCCGAAGCACCCCGGGGGTGGAATGTTGACTTTGAGGTGTCCTCTCAGAAAGTGACCTCGGTAAAGTTGGAAGCCAACACGACCCAGGATATCAATGTCACGATTAAACCTCCCGCCCAGATCGAAGCCGGAACCTACACCATTCCCGTAAAAGCCCAGGCCGGCTCCTCAGCGGCGGTAGTTAACCTGGAAGTTGACATTACCGGCAACTACCAGATGGAACTCAGCACTCCGACCGGCAACTTGAGCACCTCCATCACCGCGGGCAAGGAAAAGATGGTTGAACTGCTGATCACCAATACCGGATCAGCGGAGCTGCGCGATATCAAGCTCAGCCAAAGCGCCCCCATAGATTGGGAAGTGCGCTTTGAACCGGAAATAATCGAATCTCTGCTCCCCGGTGAACAGGGTACCGCCAAGGCCTATATTAAGGCGAGCAGTGAAGCCATCGCCGGCGATTACGTCGTCAGCATTAAAGCCGCCACCCCTGAAGTGGCCGACACTGCAGACTTCCGCATTACGGTAAAGACATCTGCACTGTGGGGCCTGATCGGTGTGCTGATTATTGCCCTGGTCGGAGCTGGTATCTATTACCTCTTCCGCGTCTATGGGAGGCAATAATGAGTAAGGAAGCGATTATTGAGCTGACAGAGTTAACTAAAAAGTACGACGATATTACGGCTGTAGACCGGCTGACCCTCTCCGTGTACCAGGGCGAGATCTTCGGCTTGCTGGGTCCCAACGGCGCCGGTAAAACGACCACGATCCTGATGTTGCTGGGCCTTTGCGAACCCACGGCGGGCAAGATGAAGGTGTGCGGCCTGGACCCCACTTATCAACCCATACTGGTGAAAGAAAAAGTGGGCTACCTGCCCGATGAGGTCGGCTTTTACGAAAACTTAAGCGGCCTGGAGAATCTCCTCTTTACGGCGGCCCTCAACCGGATTCCCCCCGCCACGGCCAGGCGGAGGGCCGAGGCTCTGCTGGAGCAGGTGGGGATAGCCGATCGGGCTCGCGACAAGGTCCAGACCTATTCCAGGGGCATGAAGCAGCGTCTGGGGCTGGCCGATATCTTGATCAGGGAGCCGGAAATCATCATCTTGGACGAACCGACCAACGGCATTGACCCCGAAGGAGTGCGGGAGTTGATCTCCTTGATCAGGGAGCTGAGCCGGGAAAGGGGGATGACCGTTCTGCTCTCTTCCCATCACCTCTACCAGGTGCAGCAGATCTGTGACCGGGTCGGCCTGTTTGTGGACGGCAAGCTGATCGACGCCGGCCCCATTAAAGAACTGGCCTACAACCTCTTTAAAAACGATCCGCTTCTGCTGGAGGTTGAGGCGGAACCTGCTGACGAGCAGCTAATCTCGCTTCTGGAAGCAAATGAGCATGTTTCAAAGGTTGTCCGAAACGGCAGCCGCTTAAACATCCATTGCCGCCAGGATATCAGCGCGGAGATCGCCGCCACCATCGTTAACCGGGGCGCCCGCCTGACCCACTTAAGCCGGCATGATTACGGATTAGACGAAATCTACCACCGGTATTTTGAAGGAGGGAGCTAAAATATGCGGGCGGCTTTAAATAAAATAGGCGGTTTATTGCGCCGGGGAACGCCTCAGCGAAAAGCGAAGCAGGCTGACCAGGCGCCGCACCCCTTCTGGGCAATGGTCCGCAAAGAAATGGCGGATCACCTCAACAGTTGGCGCTTCATAATCCTGCTGCTGCTGATGCTTTTAACGACCGTGGCTTCACTATATACGGCCATCTCAAACCTGGGCAGCGCCATTGCCGAAGAGAGCGCCTCGTCCTTTCTCTTCCTCAAACTGTTTACCGCCACCGACGGCGCGCTGCCTCCTTTTATTACCTTTGTCAGCCTGCTGGGGCCGATCATCGGCATTGCTTTGGGTTTTGATGCGGTCAATTCGGAGCGCAGCCGGGGGACCCTCAGCCGCTTGCTGGCTCAGCCAATCCCCCGCGATTACGTGATCAACACCAAATTCGTCGCCTCTCTGGCAGTAGTCGCGATCATGATCGCGATCCTGGGCTTGTTAATGATCGGTATCGGCATCTTGCTGACCGGCATACCGCCGACCGTGGAGGAATTCTGGCGGATCTTCTTTTTCCTGCTGGTGAGCATCGTCTATATCGGCGTCTGGCTTAACCTGGCGATCATGTTTTCGATCCGCTTTAAGCAGCCGGCTACCTCGGCCCTCTCCAGCCTGGCGGTCTGGTTATTTTTCAGCCTCTTCTTTACGATGATCGTCAATCTGATCGTGCAAGCCACCGCCCCCACCCGGGTGACGGATGTAAGCCAGCTCATCGGCTACCAGGGCTTTGTGCAAAACCTGCTGCGCATCTCTCCCAGCCAGCTTTTCAGTGAAGCGACGACCACTTTAATGGTGCCCACCATCCGCACCCTGGGTCCGGTGACCATCGAACAGGCCTACGGCGCCATCGCCGGACCGCTGCCGCTGGGGCAAAGCGTGCTCCTCGTATGGCCCCAGATGACCTGCCTGGTCGCGGTGGCCTTCATCATTTTCGGCATTTCCTACGTGCTCTTCATGAAACAGGAAGTGCGCTCCCGCTTATAATTGACCCAGAGACTCAGGAGGAGAGGGGGTGACTCTCCCCCCCTCTCCTCTCTGCGCGTTTTTCAGCAGCTTTTCGATCTCTCCGGCAGGCATGGGTTTGTAATAATAAAATCCCTGGATCCCGTCGCACCCCTGCCTGGTTAAAAAATCGAGCTGCTGCCTGGTCTCCACCCCTTCGGCAATCACGCTTAACCCCAGTTTCCGGGCCAGGACAATGATCGCCGTGGTGATCGCCTCATCTTTATCGCTCATATTGATGCCCTGGACAAACGGCGTGGCGATTTTAATCCGGTCAACGGGCAGTTGCTTTAAGTAGTTCAGCGATGAATATTTGGTGCCAAAATCATCGATGGAGATGCCGACGCCAAGCGCTTTGATCGAGTGCAGCGTTTCAATGATGTGCTCCGCATCCTTTAAGGCGATGCTCTCGGTAATCTCGATCTCCAGATATGCGGGATCCAGCCCGGTATCCCTTAGGATTTTGGATAGCTGATCGATAAAGCCGGGGCTTTGCAACTGGTACATGGAAAGGTTAACTGCTACGCGAACCCGGGGCAAACCCGCCTCCTGCCAGCTTTTATTCTGCGCGCAGGCCGTATGCAGAACCCATTCTCCGATAGGCAGGATCAGTCCCGTCCGTTCGGCGATCGAGATGAACATATCCGGCGCAATAAGCCCATATTCGGGGTGCTTCCAGCGCAACAGGGCTTCGAGGCCCACTATTTTCCCCGATTTACAGTTGACCTGTGGCTGGTAATATAGCAGCAGCTCCTTGTTGTCCTGAGCCCGGTAGAGGCTGTTAATCAGCTTCATCGTTTCCACGACTTTATCCTTCATTAGCGGGGTGCAATACATGAAGCTGTTTCTGCCCTTTTCCTTGGCCTTGCCCATGGCAATATCGGCGTTCTTAATCAATGTATCCACATCTTCACCATCAACAGGATAAAGGGCGATCCCGATGCTGGTTGTAAGATAGTAGTCCTGATCGCCGATGGAAAACGGTTTTTCAAAAATTTGACAAACCTTCTGCGCGATCTGGTCCACGTGGCCTACTTCGAGGATATTTTGCACGATAACCACGAACTCGGCACCGCCTAACCTGGCTACAGTGTCACTTTGACGCAGGGTGGACGTCAATTTTTGGGCGACTGCCTTTAACAGCTCGTCCCCTTTTTTGTGCCCCATGGTATCGTTTATTAATTTGAACGAATCAATATCGACAAAGAGGACGCCCACGATTTTGCTGGTGCGGCTGGCTTGCATAATGGCCTGGTTCAGCCGCTCTGTTAGTAGCAGGCGGTTCGGCAAACCGGTCAGGTTGTCGTGGTAGGCCAGGTAATTGATTCGCTCCTGGATACTCTTCCGCTCGGCTACCTCGGCCAGCAAAGTCTCATTCGTTCTGGCCAGCTCCATGGTACGTAGCTGCAGTTTCTCCTCAACGCGCCTCCGTTCGAGGGCATTGGCCGTGGTGGCGGAAAAGGCCATCAGCTCTTCTGCTTCCGGCAGATTTGCGCCCTCTTTAAACGCCAGCAAGATCGTGCCTTCAAGATGATCATCGGACATGATGGCAAAGCTCATAAACTGTCTCAGATCAAGCAGTTTCTCGACAATTTTTCCAACAGGGGCCGGGATTTCGCCAAAAGAAGCCTCATGCAGGGAGCCGGGACTGCCAGTGAGCAAACTGGTAATCTCTTTATACCGTTCGGCACTGACCGGGGTGGTGAAGCCCACGATGTTCCGGCCAATGATTCTGGCGATCACCTTTTCGTTTTCGTCGGAAAGGGTGGTATACCGGCAAACAAGAGTTGCCTTTTCCTTGTCGTATGTATTGAGCACCACCAGGGAGGCGCCGGTAAGCGCTTTTATTTTTGCGGCAATATAGCGAAAAACTTCAGCCTTCGAGACCATCATCAGTTTGCGCGAATAATCATAAATCTCCCGCAGCATGTTGTTTTTTTTCACCAGGTTTTCTTCCACCTGTTTGAAGCGGGTGATATCGCTAAAGCGGGTCACATAATGGTCACGGTGAATTCTGATGGCGGTTACCGCGTACCAGCGCTGCAAAGGCTCATGATAAACTTCTGCGGTGATCCTCTCCCCGTCGGCGGATAATCCCCGATAAAGGTCAAACCAGTCCAAATTCAAGGCGCTAATTTCCGGCAACTGCTC
>JAAYGO010000137.1 GCA_012727685.1 Bacillota bacterium
AGCAGATGCAGAAGATCGAAGGTTGCACCCGCTGCGGGCACTGCGCCCAGCACTGCCCCTACGGCCTCGATACGCCCGCACTGCTGGCCAAAAACTGGGCCGATTATCAGGATATGATCGGCAAGCACAAATCGGGGGACGGGAAAAAATAGATGGCCATGCATTCACCAGGACGAAGGAAATATTAAAGGGGTGCCGTTCGCAATCCCGGGGGCTGTCTTATAAAGTTGGTAAGGGCAGCCCCTTTTTTAGTTGTGTTTTATTGGTGGGCTTTCGCCCAGACAATCTTATTTATTACCCCGATGTGCACCCGTTTTGGGCATACCGTCTACTTTGAAAATGCGGCAGCCGATTGGAGCTCCCTCGCTGCATTTAGGATGCCGTTAAGGTCACCCCCGAAGTAACATTCCTTGACGACAGCGTAACCTGAGCTCCTTCGCTGCGCTCAGGATGACATGAAAGATTAGCTGATACTGCACCGTCCCCGTGGGTAGAATAATGAATTGATCGGCGCAAATTATTTCAAGCCTTGTTTTCAAAGGGCGCAGGCGCTTTCATTTTTAGGCAATTTTAGTCAATTTATTGTATTTTTTTCTACCCAGAACGAAACGCAATATGCTATAATGGTGCAGAGGTTTTTTCAGGAAAGAGGGTGGAAAACAATGAAGGATTACGGAAGCGCCGTGGCCAATGCGGCCCGCGCCGCCAAGATTGAGCTTAAGCCGGAAGAACAGGAGCAGTTGACGAAGGAGCTGGCCCTCTTTGAACAGTGGCTTGAGCCCCTTTTAGCCGTTGATACCGGGCAAACCGAACCACTGCTCCATAGCCACCGGGCTGTGAATGTGCTGCGGGAGGACGAGCCTGCAGCCGGAGACCGGGAAAAGCTGCAGCAGGAGGCAGCCAGCTTTAGCGAGGGTTTTTACCGGATACCGGCGATCATCGAATAGTATTCTCTAGGAGGGGTCACTATGGAACTGGGTTACATCACTGCCGCGGCGGCGGCGGAAGCCGTGCGCAAGAGGGAGATTGCCGCCAGGGAGCTGGTTGAATCGTTCCTCGGCCGCTGCACCGCCTTGAACGGCAGGATCAACTCTTTCATACATATTTTCGAGCAGGAAGCCATGGACCAGGCCGAGGTGGTAGACGAGCGCATCAAGGGAGGCGAAGCCCTTCCCCTGGCCGGGGTGCCGGTTGCCCTAAAAGACGACCTTTGTTACAGCGCCGGCCCTACCAGCTGGGGCGCGGCGGCGCTAAAAGATTTTCATCCGCCCTATACGGCGGCCGCCGTGGAGAAGCTGATCGCCGCGGGAGCGGTGATCGTGGGCAAGGCGAACCTGGACCCGTTCAGCCTTGGTTTTTCCACCGCCGCTTCACTTGCCGGGCCCACGGTGAATCCCCGTAATCCGGACCTGCCGGCCGGGGACGGCGCCGCGGCCGCCGTAGCGGCGGGGCAGTGCCTGCTCGCCTTAAGCTCCGACAGCGGCGGCGCGTTGCGCATCGGGGCTGACCGCTGCGGCATTTTCGGGCTCCGCCCCACCACCGGCCTGGTTTCGCGCCACGGTCTCTGCACCGCCGCCCCTTCCTTTGCCCAGGTGGGGATTGCCGCGCGGGAGGCGGCGGACATTGAGCTGGCGCTGCAAGCAATTGCCGGTTACGACCCCCGCGATGCGGCCACCGCCGCTGTAAAAGAGGGGATCCCGGCCGCTCAGAAGCGGAGCGCCGCGAAGGAGCTAAAAATCGGTTTTCCGGAAGCGGTATTCGATCTGCTGCCGGAAGCTGACCGGGCTAGTTTTGAAAAGTACCGCGCCAAATTAGAGGCCTCCGGCGCTGCCGTGGTGGCAGTAGAGCTGCCCCTTTTCCAGGAAGCGCTGCATGCCTACTGCGTGATCGCCGCCGCTGAGGCATCGTCCAACCTGGGGCGTTTTGACGGCATTCGCTTTGGCATTCCCGAGGCGGAGGCAAACATGGAAGACTGGTATCATAAAACCCGCGGCCGCATTTTTGACCTGGAGGCAAAACGCCGCAGTATCTTTGGCACCCACCTCTTAAGCGGGGAAAATTTTGATGCCTATTACCGCCAGGCGCAAAAGGTCTGGAAACTGGTGCGGCGCTCCTTTGCCGCCGCCCTGGAACACTGTGACCTGCTCGTGCTGCCGGTGGCCGTCTCTCCCGGGAACGGCTGCGAGGCCGGCGGAGATTTCCTCGCGTCATACCAGGAAAAACTTTTCTGCGCCCCGGTAAGCCTCTCCGGGCTGCCATCCCTCTGCGTTCCGGCGGGGGATGGCGCCGCCACAGCCGCGGGACTGCAGCTCGTCGGCAAACCTTATGAGGAAGCGGCGCTGATCGCCCTGGCTGACCGCGCGGCCCTTTAAGTTGAAATACCCATCCCCAATATCCATCCCCGGCAGGGGTTGCTGAAGGAAGGAAGATGGTCATGGAATATGAAGTTGTGATTGGTCTGGAAGTCCACGTGGAGCTGATGACGAAAAGCAAGCTGTTCTGTGCCTGCCCCAACCGCTTTACCACCGAGGCCAACAGCCATACCTGCGAGGTCTGCCTCGGCTTTCCAGGGGCGCTGCCCCTGCTGAACCGTGAAGCGGTGCAAAAGGCGCTGACCGCTTCCCTTGCGTTAAACTGTGAGATCGCCCTGCACAGTTATTTCGACCGCAAGAATTACTTTTATCCCGACATTCCAAAGGGATACCAGATCTCGCAGTATTTTATCCCCCTGGGCAGCAGCGGCTTCCTCGAAATCGAGGATGACAGCGGCGCCCCTAAAAAGATCCGCATCGGTCGGGTGCACCTGGAAGAAGATGCCGGCAAGCTGGTCCATGGCGGGGCCGGCGATTCGGCCGTCGATTACAACCGGGCCGGTGTGCCGCTGATCGAAATCGTCAGCGAACCGGATCTGCGCTCCCCCGGCGAGAGCCGCCGTTACCTGGAGCAGCTCAAGAGCATCCTGCAATATGCAGAGGTTTCCGACTGCAAGATGGAGGAGGGAAGCCTGCGCTGCGACGCCAACGTATCGCTGCGCCCGAAGGGGAGCACCGTGTTCGGCAACAAGGTCGAACTGAAGAACATGAACTCCTTTAAAGCGGTGGAAAAGGCCCTGGAATATGAAATCGAGCGCCAGGCCCAGATCCTGCGCCGCGGGGAGACGGTGATCCCCCAGACGCGGCGCTGGGACGAGGACAAGCAGGTGACCATTGCCATGCGCGACAAGTACCAGGCCACCGATTACCGCTGTTTCCCCGATCCCGAGCTGGCGCCCATCGAGCTGACCGCCGGGGAGGTGGAAGCGGCCCGCCGGGCCCTGCCCGAATTTCCAGCGCAGCGCAAAAGTCGCTACATGGCCGAGTACGGCCTGCCGGCTTACGATGCCGGGGTGCTCACCGCCACGCGCGGGATGGCCGAGTATTTCGAGGCCTGCCTTAAGCTCTATGACGATCCCAAAAGCTTAAGCAACTGGATCATGGGAGATTTCAGCGCCCATCTCAATGCCGCCGGCCTGGAACCGCAGGAGGCGCCCTTAACCCCCGCATACATGGCCGCGCTGTTGCAGATGATCGACAAGCAGTTGATCAGCGGCAAAATCGCCAAAGAGGTGATGGCAAAGGTCTTTGCCACCGGCAAATCGCCCCGCGAGATCGTGGAGGGCGAGGGGCTGCTGCAGATTACCGACCAGTCGGAGCTGGAAAAGCTGGTGGACGAGGTCATCGCCGCAAACCCCGACAGCGTGCAGTCATACCGCAGCGGTAAAACCAAGGCCCTGGGCTTCCTGGTAGGACAGGTGATGCAGGCCACAAAGGGCAAAGCCAACCCGCAACTGGTGAATAAACTGCTCGCCGAGAAACTGAAATAGGAGTTGAAAGATAGCGAAGGATCTCAACCGGGCTGCTGCCAAGCATCGCCCTCAGGATGACATTCAGGATTGAGTGCCATGCAAGGCAAGCCCGATTGTTCAAAAAATTACAGAACAATCTTCTTACTTAAACACAACCATGGAGAGTAACAGCTTCAATGCAGCACTTGAAGGAAGGCGGGTCGCCAAGACCGTCGCAAAAGCAAAAACTATGGACTGCCAATTATATCCTGGTCTGCTTATCTTCGACAGTGGCCACGACTGCTTTTGCCGCCTTTATTCCGACCTTGCCCATTTATATTGAACGTTATAGCAATATTCCCGGCATTGCCGGCCTGCCTTTAGCCGTGCTGACCGCCGGGGCGGTAGTTCTCAGGCCGCTGGCCGGCCGGGCCCTTGATACCTGTAACCGGAAAACAGTCCTGCTGGCAGGACTGGCCCTCTTTTTGCTGCCCGCCATCCTATTTATCGGGATGCTGCCGGCTGTAGTCCTCATTTGCCTCCGCCTGATCCAGGGCATCGGCTGGGGCATCGGCAATACCGCCCTGAGCACTGTGGCTGCCGATGTCACTCCACCCGAGAGAATGGGCGAGGGATTAGGTTATTTTACCATTACCATGACCGCCACCATGGCTTATGCTCCTGCTGTCAGCTTTTTTGTCCTGGATCGATATAATTTTCCCATTTTGTTCACCCTGCTGGCGGTTTTTATCCTTGCGGCCATGGCCCTGGCCGCAAGGATAAATTATCCTTCCCCTGTTGCCGCCACGGACGGCACCCGGCAGAAGCCGGTTTTCCTGGAGCGCGCCGCCTTTAAACCGGCTTTGATCATGCTTCTTTTTACCTCGCACAATGCCGCGGTGGCTTCCTTTATTGCGCTTCATGCCGCGCAAAGGGGAGTAGCCGATTCCTGGATCGTCTTTACGGCCACTGCCCTGGCCATTATTGCTGTGCGTCCAATGACCGGTAAAATTGTGGACAAACAGGACCGGCGCAGCATTGATCTGCTCGTGCTGCTGGCTTCTATAACGGTCATCGGCTCCAACCTGATCCTGGCAAAGACCGCCTCCCCGGTCCATCTGGCCGCCGGAGGTATCTTATCCGGAATCGGGCAGGGCATCATGATGCCGGTAATGCTTGCCCTCAGCATCAGGCATGTCGCTCCGGAGAAGCGCGGTGCGGCCAACGCTACCTACTGGACCGCTTACGATCTGGGGGTTGCGCTGGCTTCAGCGATCTGGGGCCTGCTAGGCGCCTCCCTCGGTTACGAGCTGATGTACACTCTCGCCGTCCTCCCGATCGCTGCCACCCTGCCCATCTATTTTCTGTGGAAATAAAACTCTCATTTCAGCCTGCTCCTTGCTCTCCTGCCGCCAATGTCGAAAAAATGGACTATTGAAAAGGAAAATGTTCTACTTATGTAGAAAATAAGCATTTAGCACCTATTTTCCATTTTTTAGACTGGACTAATGTCTGCCGCACCTTGCTCTGTTTAATCCAGAACGGGAGGTTAGACGTGAATCTAACGAAGGCGATCGATTGTACTATCATTAATGGACTGCCTGATGCGTTTGTCTGTCACG
>JAAYGO010000128.1 GCA_012727685.1 Bacillota bacterium
GCCAAGCTTGATCTGCCGAAGTCGGATCTGTATGATCTGCCGACATCTGGCAAGACCTTTCCGGACGGGTGTCATTACCGCCTGGAAGTGCCGACGGTGAACTCTGCAGAAGCGTTGAAAGCGCTTTTGGAGACGGCTGAGAAAGAGGGCGTTCAGATCAACCGTGTTGACGAGACCTACGGTGCTTTCCGGCATACCACCCGCGAGCTGAAGGAGTATATGGCGATTTGCAAGGACAAAGGGGTTGAGCTGAACCTTTCGGTTGGGCCTCGCGCCACCTATGACACCAGCGCCACCCGTCTTTCTGCGCAGGGTGTTCGGATTGGCTACCGGCTGCGCGGGATGGAGCAGGTTGTGCGTGCGGTAGAAGACGTGAAGCGGATAGCCGAGTTAGGCGGCCGCGGCGTTTTGGTTTATGATGAGGGCTTGCTGTGGGTATTGAACGAGCTGCGTGCGGCGGGCGAGCTGCCGAAGAACATGCACTTCAAGGTTTCGGCGCACTGCGGCCACGGCAACCCGGCCAGCTTCAAGGTATTGGAGAAGCTTGGGGCGAACTCGATCAACCCTGTGCGCGACATGACCCTGCCGATGGTTGCGGCCCTGCGTGCGGCGGTTGAGGTTCCGCTGGACGTTCACACCGACAACCCGCCGGCCTCGGGCGGTTTCATCCGGTTCTACGAGGCTCCGGAAATAGTGCGGGTTGGCTCCCCGATTCACCTGAAGTCGGGCAACAGCGCGATCAGCGCCCACGGCGAGATTACCGGAGCGTCTGAGGGAAGGGCCATGGCCATGCAGGTAGTGATTATGCGTGAATTCATGGACCGCTTCTATCCGGAAGCCAAGCAGAGCGCTCCCGGCGCCAAGGATATGGCCATCCCGGAATAGGATAAAGGTGTTGCCGGCTGATTTTTATCAGGCGGCTGGATGAAGCGTGTGTATTTAGCGGGGCCCTTTTAGCTGGTAGTTGTACTTTTGACTGATACAAGTACGGTTAAAAGGGCCTGTTCTCAAAAGGCGAGGTTAGAATTTTGGATAGAAAGGAGCGTTTGAGTATGGGAGAGTGGAAACTGCCCCCGGATGGAGGGCATATGGACCGGAACACGGGGATATATTTTCAGAATATGACCGGCAAGCAGGTAGCGGAGCGGTTAAAAGAGAATGACATAATCCTGATTCCCATTGGCAGCACCGAGAACCACGGAGCGGGCCAGCCGTATGGCGAGGATACCTTTTTGGTAACCCGGATGGCGGAGCTGGTTGCGCAGAAGACTGGCTGCACGGTGGCGCAGCCGATCTGGTATGGTTCCCACCCGGCGATGCACCTGGGGATGCCGGGGACGGTAGTGATACCGGAGGACACCTTTACCGCTTACCTGCGGGCGATCATAGCCGGTTTCTGGAATGCCGGTTTCCGGAAGCAGATCTTTTTAAACGGCCACGGCCAGGAATATGTGATTCCCAATGCCTTGCACCAGTTTCAGAAGAAATACCAGGTTCCCTCGGTGTTGATGTTTTTGAACTGGCCGACGGCGATTCCGAAGCATTTGATGGACAAGGAAAACGGCGGGCCCTTTGAAACCCCGTTCCGCCATGCCGACGAAGTGGAGGCCTCTTATTCGCTGGCCCTCTTCCCGGAGCTGTGCAGTATGGAAGACATGGTGGACAACAACCCGCAGAGCAGCATCCCGCGGGGCCATATTGACATGGGCGGGGACGTTTACCAGTATCCCTTCCCGGGGCACTGTGTGGTCGGCTTTGGGGGCCTGGAAGTGATCGTGTATCCTGAGGGTGTGATCGGCAAGCCGTCGCTGGCCAGTGCCGAGAAGGCCAAGCCGGGTCTGGAAGCCCTGCTCGACTACATGGTGGAGGTTATCAACATAGTCAAGGAGAAATACCCGCCCGGGGTACTGCCCCCCGCCGAGAAAATTACGCAAAGACCGCATGAAGAGGTCGAAGCAGTCCTCAAAGGCCCCCTGCACCGCGGAGGCCGCAATATCTATACCATCGCTTACCCGCCATA
>JAAYGO010000230.1 GCA_012727685.1 Bacillota bacterium
AAAAAGGGGCCGCTCCAGGCTCTCTGGAACAGCTCCTGACATGAGTTCCAATACCTGCCTAAGTGGCGGCTTTTAAAGTCACAAATCTGGAACGACTTTTAGGTCAGCCCCGGCAGGGTGAGGGGGGGGTAAATCCGTCTACCCATTTTCAGGGCAACTTCTCTTTTTTCAGGGGGATTAACTGTTTCCCGCCGCGGCAAACTATGCAAAAGGAACTAATTTTGCGCTAACGCCGCCTCTTTTTGTGATAGAATATAAAAGTGCTGGAAAAAAATCTTCAGGTGGTGCTGTTCGCATGCCCAAAATGAGCATCCAGGACATAGATGTCACTGGCAAAAAAATTCTCTTGCGCGTTGATTTCAATGTGCCGCTCACCGGGGGTGAAGTGCAGGACGACACCCGGATCCGCGCCGCTTTGCTCACGATTCGCTACCTGCTGGAGCGGGGCGCCAGCTTAATCCTCGTTTCTCATCTCGGGCGGCCTAAAGGGCAGGTCAAGCCGGGACTGCGCCTTGATCCCGTAGCCCGCCGCCTTGCGGAGCTGCTCGGGCGGCCGGTGCGCAAACTTGACGCGGTGGTCGGTCCCGGGGTGGAGGCGGCCATCAGCGAGCTGACGCCAGGAGATATTATCTTACTGGAGAATGTGCGCTTTGAAAAGGGAGAAGAAAAAAACGATCCGGAGCTGGCGCGCCTTCTGGCCAAGCAGGCGGACATCTTCGTCAATGACGCTTTCGGCACCGCCCATCGGGCGCATGCCTCAACCGCCGGGGTCGCCGGCTATATCCCCGCTTACGCCGGGTTGCTCATGAACAAAGAGATTGAAGTCTTGAGCCGCTGCCTCGAAAACCCGGGGCGTCCGCTGCTTGTGATCCTCGGCGGGGCCAAGGTCTCCGATAAGATTAACGTGGTGCGGCGCTTTTTAGCGCTGGCCGATACCCTTTTGATCGGTGGCGGGATGGCCAACACTTTTCTGGCCGCCCAGGGGTATGCCATGGGCGATTCGTTTTATGAACAGGATCGCGTCGATGAAGCGGCCCGTCTTCTCGAAGAAAGCCGGCAGAGCGGCTGCCAGGTCATGCTGCCGGAAGATCTGGCTGTGACGCTTGAACTGAAAGAAAACAGCCCTTTTGACATCGTGGCCCCGGATGCGATCAGAGAGGGATGGAAAGCGGTGGATATCGGTCCTGAAACGGCGCGCCGCTTCAGCGCTGCCGTGGCGCAGGCTGGCATGGTGATCTGGAACGGGCCTTTAGGAGTTTTTGAAACCCCGCCTTTCCACCGCGGCACCGAAGCGGTAGCCCGCGCCATCGCCGCCAGCAGCGCTTATTCCGTGGTCGGCGGGGGCGATGTGGTTGCCGCCCTCGAACAGCTTGGCCTGGCCAAGGAGATCAGCTTTATCTCCACCGGGGGCGGCGCGACCCTCGAATTCTGGGAAGGAAAAGAGCTGCCCGGCATTGCCGCATTAAAGGACAAGGAAAGCCAATAGCTTCTGATAGGAGGAAAACCTGGTGGAAATGCTCATTGCCGCTAATTGGAAGATGCATAAAACCGCCGCGGAAGCGGTTGCCTTTTGCGAGCGCATCAAGGTGGCTGAAGGCCGGCTCACAGGGGTCGAAGTGCTCCTTTGCGCTCCTTTTACCGCCCTGGCTGCAGCAGGGAAGGCTTTGGAAGGCAGCACCGTGAAACTGGGGGCGCAGAACATGTTCTGGGAAGAAAAAGGCGCCTTTACCGGGGAAATTGCGCCGCTGATGCTGCAGGAATTCGGGACCGAGTATGTGATCCTCGGGCACTCGGAAAGGCGCCGGATTATGGGCGAAGACGATGCCATGGTGCGCCGGAAGCTGGAGACAGCCCTGCGCAATAGATTAAAACCGATTTTATGTGTTGGCGAAACGGAAGCGGAGCAGGAACGGGGTGAGACCGATGCCGTGCTGGAGCGCCAGGTTAGTGCGGCCTTAAAGGGGCTTGATCCTGCTGCTGTGGCCGGACTGGTTGTGGCCTACGAACCGGTTTGGGCTATCGGCACCGGCAAGGCGGCCTCTCCTGCGGACGCGGCAGCGGCAGCCGAGGTGATCAAATCCGCCGCCGCCCGGTGTGTGGGCGCCGCGGCCGTGGAGACCATGCGGGTGCTCTACGGGGGCAGCGTCACACCGGCAAATATCGGCTCCTTCGTGGCGCTGCCGCAGATCCACGGCGCCCTGGTGGGCGGCGCCTCCCTCGAAGCTGATTCGTTTATCAACCTGATCATCGCCGCCCGGGAGGCAGTATCTTGAACAGGGTTGCACTAATCATACTTGACGGTTGGGGTTACAGCACCGCCCCTGAGGGCAATGCCATCTTGAAAGCCCACACCCCGAACATGGACCGCTTTTACCGGGAGCACCCGTGGGCCCTGCTCGATGCGGCAGGCGAGGCGGTAGGGCTGCCCCCGGGGCAGATGGGCAATTCGGAGGTGGGGCACCTCAATATCGGCGCCGGGCGCATTGTCTACCAGGAGCTCTCCCGGATCACACGGGCGATCAAGACCGGGGCGTTTTTCGAAAACCCCGCCCTGCGCGAGGCTATGGCCAGCGCGGTGCGCCAGGGAGGCAGCCTGCACCTGATGGGCCTTGTCTCCGGCGGTGGGGTGCACAGCCATCTCGATCACCTCGTCGCCCTGGTAGAGATGGCGCGGCGCGAAGCGATTGAGCGCGTCTACATACATGCCATCCTCGACGGCCGGGATACCCCTCCCGCCTGCGCCCGCCCCTACCTGGAGCGCCTGATCGACCTCGGCGATCGCCTCGGCTGCGGCCGCATTGCCTCGCTCTGCGGGCGCTACTATGCCATGGACCGGGATCGCCGCTGGGATCGCGTCGAAAAGGCTTACCGGGCCTTTGTTTTCGGTGAAGGGCTAAAAGCGCCCGGGCCGCTGGAGGCCCTGGAACAGGCCTACGGCCGCGGTGAAACCGACGAGTTTGTCCAGCCGACGGTTATCCACGACTCCGCAGGGCGTCCCTTGACCGTGATCCGGTCGCAGGACAGCGTTATTTTCTTTAATTTCCGCCCCGATCGGGCGCGCCAGATCAGCCACGCCCTGGTGGATGAGCACTTTACCGGCTTTGCGCGGGGTCCGGCTCCGCCCCGGCCCTTTTTCGTGAGCATGACCGAATACGAAAAGACGCTGCCCGTTAAGGTGGCCTTCCCGCCGGAATACCTGGAGAAAACCCTGGGGGAAACCTATGCCCGGCAGGGCCTGGAACAGTTGCGGGTGGCAGAAACGGAAAAATATGCCCATGTCACCTTTTTCTTAAACGGCGGCCGGGAAAAACCCTTCCCCGGTGAAGAGCGCATGTTGATTCCCTCGCCCAAAGTGGCGACCTATGACCTGCAGCCCGAGATGAGCGCCCCGGAGCTGGCCAGTTATCTGCTCGGCGTGTTCGAAGAGCAGCGCTTCCCCCTGGTGGTGGTCAATTTTGCCAATGCAGATATGGTGGGGCACACCGGCGATTTTGCCGCAGCGGTCAAAGCGGTGGAGGCGGTTGATTTCAGCCTCGGCCTGATTGCTGCCGCAGCCCTGCCGCGCGGCTGGCGCATCGTGATCTGCGGCGACCACGGCAACGCCGAGCAGATGCTGGACAAGTCCGGCACGCCCCATACCGCCCATACCACCAACCCGGTCCCCTTCATTTTGCTGGGGGAAAGCGGCGCTGTGCTGCGGCAAAGGGGGATTCTCGCCGATATCGCGCCCACTGTGCTTGAACTGGCCGGGCTTCCCGCTCCGGTGGAAATGACCGGCCGCTCCATGCTGGAGAGAGCATCCTAAAGGAGTGATTGTGATGGAAGGACAAATCAGTAGTATTCGAGCGCGGGAAATCATCGATTCGCGCGGCAATCCCACCGTGGAAGTGGACGTGTTGCTTGAAGGCGGCTGGACCGGCCGGGCGGCGGTGCCGTCGGGGGCCTCTACCGGCGCCTTTGAGGCCATTGAGCTGCGCGATAACGATCCCAAGCGTTTTCTCGGCAAAGGCGTGCTGGCGGCCGTAAAAAATGTTAACGAAACCCTGGCCGAGGCGCTGCTCGGTTTAAATGTGCTCGAACAGCGGGAACTCGACAGGGCCATGATTGCGGCAGATGGTTCCCCCAACAAGGGGCGCCTCGGGGCCAACGCCATCCTGGGCGTGTCGCTGGCCTGCGCCCGCGCCGCCGCGGCCATGCTCGGCCTGCCCCTTTACCGCTACCTGGGCGGGGTCAATGCCTCCCTGCTGCCGGTGCCGTTTATGAATATTTTAAACGGCGGCAGGCACGCCGACAACAATGTAGATATCCAGGAATTCATGATTGTCCCCGCCGGGGCGCCCGACTTCCGCAGCGCCTTGCGCATGGGCACCGAAGTGTTCCACCACCTCAAAAAAATTCTTGCGTCGCGCAAGCTCAATACTGCCGTGGGTGACGAAGGCGGCTTCGCGCCGAACCTCGAATCCAACGCTGCCGCCCTGGATCTGATCGTGGAGGCCATTGAAGCGGCCGGCTACCGGCCAGGCGAGGATGTTTTCCTGGCTCTCGATACGGCGGCTTCGGAATTTTACCGCGAGGGGCGCTATCGCCTGGAAGGAAAATCCTTTACGAGCGAGGAGCTGATCGACTATTACCGCGGCCTCACCGGGCGCTATCCGATCATTTCCATTGAAGACGGCCTCAATGAAGAAGACTGGGCCGGCTGGGCCGCTTTAACCAGGTCCCTGGGGAATAAGATCAAGCTGGTCGGCGACGATCTTTTTGTCACCAACCCGGAGCGCCTGTGCCGGGGGATCGAGGCGCAGGTTGCCAACGCGATCCTGATTAAACTGAATCAAATCGGCACCTTGACCGAGACCCTGGATACAATCGCCATCGCTGGCAGGGCCGGTTATAGCTGCATCATCTCCCACCGTTCCGGGGAAACGGACGACACCTTCATCGCCGACCTGGCGGTGGCTTCCGGTGCGGGCATGATTAAAACAGGAGCCCCTTCGCGCGTAGACCGGGTCGCCAAATATAATCAACTGCTGCGCATCGAGGAAGAGCTGGGTGAGGCGGCGCGCTTTGCCGGGCGCGAGATCCTCGGCTGGAAATAAACCGCTGGAAATAAGGTTTGTCACAGCCGGGCATCTGTGATACAATTTGTGTATTAATGGGTGCATCACTTTCGTAAATTTCCGGAGGTTGTCCGAATGCTTGATACCGTGCTTACTATTCTTTACCTGATTGTCTGCCTCGCTTTAATCGTGATCGTGTTGCTGCAGTCCGGCCGCAGTGCCAGCCTGGGGACAATCGCCGGCGGGGCGCAAACGCTTTTCGGCAAGAAAAGAGGCCTCGATGAAAAGCTGGGCCGCGTCACCACCTACCTGGCGATCGCTTTCATGCTTTTCACGATTGTCCTGACCATCTTGCACAGTTAAGCCAAAGCAGAAAAAAATCATCTCAGCACCAGGAGCAGGATCATTCTTGCTCCTTTTATTATCACCGGCTGAGGGGTATAATGTTTATTGAGGGAAAAATTGAAAAACCCATTTATCTCGATATAATCCCGGTGATCGCTAAGGAGCTGGAACCGTAAAGAAGATGGCTGTCGATAACCTGCGTGCCAAAATTTTGAATTTCCTGGCGGAACATTCCCAACGGACTTATCCGGTCAAGGATCTGTTTCTTCATCTAGGCCTGCAGCCGGAAGACCGAGACATGCTGCGCCGCGAGCTGAAGCAGATGGTGGCAGAGGGACTGCTTGTGAAGATCGACCGCAGCTACGGACTACCCGAGCGGCTGGGCTACCATGCCGGGGTTTTGCAAGGCCACCGCCGCGGCTATGCCTTTTTGCGCCCCGACAACCGGGAGGAAGATATCTTCATCAGGGCCGCCAACTTGCAGAGCGCCGTGCACGGCGACCGGGTAGTGGTGCGCCTGACCGGCGGGCGGAGTAAGCGGCGCCGGCGCGAGGGTGTAGTCATCGGCATCTTAAAGCGCGGCAGCAGCCGCCTGGTCGGCACCCTGCAGCAGCAGGGCAAGCGTTTTTATGTTGTCCCCGATGACAGCCGTTACAGCTTTATTGTCCAGGTGCCACGCCCTGCAGGCCTCTACAGCCCCGGGGACAAGGTCGTGGTGGAGTTGCGGCACTGGCCCCGCGGCATTCAGCCGGCACAGGGCCGGCTGGTGGAAAGGTTCGGCGCGGCTGGCTCCCGGCAGGCGGAGGCGCTGATCCTGCAGCACAAGTTTGACTTGCCGGGCGCCTTTCCTCCGGCGGTCTTCAATGAGCTTGCCGAGCTGCCGGATGAAGAGCTTATCTCCCGGGTGGCGGCGGAGGAAAACCGCCTTGATTTGACTGCTCTCACGATGGTGACCATTGATGACGAGACGGCGCGGGACTTTGATGACGCGGTCTCCCTGGAGCCCGCGGAAAAAGTCGGTTTCCGCCTGGGGGTCCATATCGCCGATGTGGCCCAGTATGTGCGGGAAGGGAAAGCCCTCGACCGCGAAGCGCTCAAGCGGGCTACCAGCATCTACCTTGTAGATCGGGTCATTCACATGCTGCCGCCGCTGCTTTCCGAAAACCTGTGCAGCCTGCAGGCGGGCAAGGAACGGCTGGCGCTCAGCGTGTTTATCAACCTGGCCGCAAACGGGGAAGTGCTCAGCTCCTCTTTTCACCCGAGCCTGATCAAGGTTGCCGAGCGCCTGACCTACCGCCAGGTGGCGGCTTTCCTTGAAGATGAAGCGAGCGCACCCTTTGAGCATGCGGCGGTGGGCCCCATGATCCGGGAGATGGACCGGCTGGCGGCCATGCTGCGGCAGCGGAGGATGAAGCGCGGCTCCCTGGATCTTGACATGCCCGAGGCGCGCATTATCCTCGATGAAACCGGCGCTCCGGTGGAGATCGAGCGGCGCCGGATGGGACGGGCGGAACGGCTGATTGAAGAATTCATGATCCTGTGCAACGAGGTCGTGGCCGATTATTTCTTTAAAGAAAAGGTGCCGTTTATCTACCGGGTCCACGCCGTGCCGGCCGTGGAAAAGCTGGCGGTTTTGCGCGAAACCCTGGCCCAGATGGGAAACAGCGCCGTGGCCGGGTTGAAAATCTTAAAGCCGAAACATTTAAACCTGCTGCTGCAGCGGAGCCGCGGCGAGCGCACCGAAGGGCTGATCCGCTATTTGATCTTGCGCTCGCTGCCCCAGGCCCACTACAGTGTCGAGAACGAGGGCCATTTTGGCCTGGCTTCGCGCTGTTACTGCCATTTTACCGCTCCGATCCGGCGCTACCCCGACCTGGTGATCCACCGCATCTTGAAGGAATACCTGCTCCGGGGCGGACTGCTGCCGAAGCGGGTGGAGCGGCTGCAGTCGCGCCTGCCGGCCATTGCCCTGCACGCCTCGGAGCGGGAGCGGGTGGCCATGGAGGCGGAGCGGGCCAGCATGGATCAGAAAAAGGCGGAGTACATGGAAGGCAGGCTCGGAGAGGTCTACAGCGGCATCATCTCCGGGGTGACCAGCTTCGGCATCTTCGTGGAGCTGGAAAACACGATCGAAGGGATGATCCCGGTTGCCGATCTGGGAGACGATTATTATGTATACCAGGAGAAGCAGGTCGCCCTGGTGGGGGAGCGCACCAGGAAAAGCTTCCGCCTGGGGGACCCCCTTGCCGTGCAGGTGGTGCGTGTCAACAGCGCCGAGGGAAAGATTACCTTTACCCTGGCTTAAAGAAGCTTCATAGGTCTTCCTTTAAATGATTTCGTGAGCGGAGTTGTTAGAGGGGGAGACTCGCCCCTCGCGCATGATCATCCTGAGCGCAGCATATATCATCCTTAGCGTTGTAAATGTCATCCTGGGCAAAGCGGAGGATCTTAAAACGGGCTGCTGGCTGTTCTTACTGGCTTCGCCCTCGGGATGACAACAAGGAACTCAGGGGCATGAAGGGATTGCCCTTTTAGGCTAGCCCAATAATAAATCTTTTTAACCGGGGAGGAACCGGAAGTATGGATCTTTACACGGTATTGGCAGAGCGGCGCAGTATCCGGAAATACCTGACAGATCCGGTGGCGCCGGAGAAGGTGCAGAAAATTCTCGAAGCGGCGCGCCTCGCCCCGTCATGGAAAAACCAGCAGTGCTGGCGCTTTATCGTGGTGCGCGACCAGGAGAAAAGGGAGAGGCTGTCGGCAGCGCTGTTCGCAGACAATCCCTGCGTACGGGCGATTAAAACAGCGCCGGTAACCATTGTCCTTTGCGCCGATCCGAAGGGAGCCGGCGATCTGGACGGCAAAGACTACTACATGCTCGACGCCGGCCTGGCCATGCAGCAGTTGATGCTCGCCGCCCACGCCGAGGGTCTGGGCACCTGCTGGGTGGGCGCCTTTTTCGAAGCCAAGGCCAGGGAGGTGCTGCAGGTGCCGCCCGCGTACCGGATTGTGGCTTTGACCCCTCTCGGAGTGCCTGCAGTGCAGCCGCCGCCGCGGCCTCGCAAGGAATTAAGCGAAATTGTCTATGCTGAAGAATGGGGCAAACCGCTGTTCTAGCTAAACGCAAACCCATCTTGACTAATCTTCCCAGAGGGTTTATCATGATAACGCCTAAATAGCGGAAGTGATCAAACCCTATTTGCTCCTGGAGCTTCAGGCCGGTAGGGTTTGTTTTTTAAAAGGCAGGCCATCCCGCCCCCGCCAGGGCACCTGTGCAAAGGGGGCGGAGGTGACCAAAACTGCTGAGGCGGGGTATAATAATTATGGAAAAAATAATCAGCACTAACCGCAAAGCGCGGCATGATTACCACATCGAGGAAACCTACGAAGCCGGCATCGTCCTGACCGGCACCGAGGTCAAGTCGGTGCGGGCGGCCAGGGTTAACCTCAAAGACAGCTACGCCCTGGTTGAGAACGGCGAGCTTTTGCTGTATAATATGCATATAAGCCCCTATGAACAGGGCAACCGCTTCAACCACGATCCGCTGCGCACGCGGAAGTTGCTGATGCACCGGGTCGAAATCAGGCGGCTGGCCGGCAAGGTCAAGGAAAAGGGCTATGCCCTGATCCCGCTGAAGATTTACCTGAAGCGGGGCCTGGTGAAGGTGGAGCTGGCTCTGGCCCGCGGCAAGAAGCTTTATGACAAGCGGCAGGCGATCGCTGAACGGGACAGTCGCCGCGAGATAGAGCGGGCCTTTAGAGAGAAGCAGCAATTTTGAATAGTAATCAATAGTATCAGGGACACGGCCGGGCCGTGTCCGGCAAAGCTTGGGGGCGTAAGGATTCGACGGGGGTTGTGGAAGCAGGAACGGCAGGCCCAGGACCATGGCCTGGCTAAAACATGGAACGGCAATAAACGCCAACAAACCTCAATTAGCTGCTGCTTAATTAATAAGTAGCACGTCCCTCTCCTCCCTGGCCGGGGGCGGAAAAGGGGCGCCAACAATCCGGCCTACTGCCTCAGCGGCTGTCTCACCGCTGCAGCGGGAAACTCAAGCAGACTGGCGCCGGCGAATCCGGTCCCGGGGAGCCGGACGGCGCGAGAAGCAAAACCGGGACTAAGCCTGTAGAAATTCCTGTTGCTGGGCCTTCGGACGCGGGTTCGATTCCCGCCGCCTCCACCATATATAATGCTGGCGTTGCGCACGGTAGTGGCGATTATCCAATAAGCTTGCCGTTTTGGCAAGCTTTTGCTTTTAAAACTTGCCATTGTCGGAGATTATTCAAAATACACAAGTAAGCCTCTTAAGGACTTTATATATGAAAGCAATAATGGAAACAGTATCTTTTTTGTACCGAGCATAGAAGAAACCTTGCTCAAGTTAGAGAGCGCTGAATAAGTCTAATGTGTGAAAAATGATAAATAAAACCGCATCAAAAATGGGTAAAACAGGGGGCTGCCCTTTTATGGCAGTCCCTTTGTTTTATTTTAAAATGTCATATCTATGCTTTCAAATAAACTGGCACTAAAAGGGGAAACGGGAAACAAAATCGGCGCCCACTTGTGGTTGGAGTCGATTATTTATTTTGAATTTGAGAATCAGCCGAGCGAACCCTTCGTTCAATCGCAGATTCGCGGCACCAAAGGGGAAATTTTGCCCTTTGGTGCTACCGGCTTCAGCGCTCCCGAGCATTACGAGTTCAAAACATGGAAAACGTCTGAAAACCAAAGGCGCGATCCGGGCACAGAACATCTGTTCTTGAGCGAACTCTGGCTTTTCCCTGTCTGGGAGCCGATCCAATACAAGATTACTTATGAACTGAATGGCGGCGAATTTACCACAACCTATCCCACAACTTATACTATTGAGGATCAAAATTTCACGCTGATCAATCCGTCCAGAACAGGCTATATCTTAACCGGCTGGACGGGCACGGGGATTACGGGCGACGACCCGGTGCTGGAAGTAACCATAGAGCAGGGCTCCACCGGCGACCGGACTTGCACCGCTCGCTGGGCGCTGCCCTTCCGCACGCTGACGGACAGCGCCACGGACATCTCCGTATCCGGCTATATCCGCAGCGACGCGGCTGAGAAAGGCGCAGCGGCGCGCCTAGGGCTACGATTATGGATTTGAGAATGCGGGCGGCGGGAGCGCCTTGCCGCCCGCTGGATGGTGGGGACTAATGGAACCTAAACAAAAGCAACTCTACAAGGTATTCCAGGCAGGAGGCCGCTGCTTTCCCGTTTACCTTGAATATGACCCGCAGCTTGGCAAGAGCTACCCGGCCTACCCCGACTTTGCGGAGCACCCCGAGTATACCGCCGAGGGACGGCCCTTTATTAATATTCAACATGATGCGCAAAATGCAGCAATCAAACACCTGGAACATGACCGACAGGGATTACTGGCAAAAAAACAATTGGCTTGCCACAGCCAGGCCCTGGAGCTAGCTTCTTTTATAAATAATGTGGTAAAGATATTTTTCATTCGTATGATCTGCGACATCGCTGATCTTTACGGCTGTATAACCTTTTTCTGTAAATAGACGAGCGTCCGGCTGCAAGAATTTCTTGTAGCCGTTTTTCTTTGTTTCTTTCAAATGATCAAAGATCTATTTAATAATTAATGAATATTTAGAGATGACATCCGAGTATTATGGATTTCGTACCAGGTATCTCAAAGATTTTGATTTTCGAATTGAAATTTTTCGATATATATGTTATATCTTTTTTATCTGTTCAAGAAGGTGTATACATGTTAAACGAATACATCCGCGTGTTCCGTGCCTTTACCGACGAAAATCGAGTCCGTATCCTTCAGTTGCTCTGTGACGGCGAGCAATGTGCATGTATCTTGTTGAAGGAGCTTAAAATCAGTCAGCCCAC
>JAAYGO010000138.1 GCA_012727685.1 Bacillota bacterium
CAATCGATCTAAGCGATCCAATAGTCTGACAGAATTTTCGAATTTGAGCGGTACCTTGACTGCATACTCAAAGGCCCACCAACATTGGTTTCTTCATCTACTTAAAAAATCATTTGCGGAATGCCTGGATCGCTGCCGCTCCGGCAATAAAGCAAGCGATGGACAGAACATCAGTATGGGCGGCTACGCCGCTTGCGAAAGGCCCAAAGAACCTGCTTAAGTAGCAGAAATATTTTTACCGATGGCAGGATCTGGACTGTCTGAAAAAGAAGAATACTGGCAATTGTCCTTAATTATCGCAAGGCTGGTGGAAATATCCGGAGCGGGACGGATGATTCCGGTTGAAGCACCGGGGCTGGCCAACACGGCCTATTCGCTTTTTAAAGAGCCGAATAAATGTTTACCGGGAGGCTGTTTCATCTTCGCGGCGGCAGTGAAAGCTCGCTGAATACCGGAATGCCGTGGCGCTTCAATAGCGCCGCCGTAACTCCGTCCCCCGCGATGGCGCGCCTGCGAAATGAACCGTCATAAATGCGTCCCGAGCCGCAGGAGGGGCTCCCCGACTTTAAGACGGCACCACAGGGCTTGATCAAACGGACAAGCTGCAGGACCTGCAGGGCGCCGCGCCAAAAAGAGGCGGTAACATCACGGCCGTCTGCTGTTCTGACGCCGGCCTTCCCGTCAAGGACGGAAGCGCCACCCCCACCGCAGATTTCCGCGGCGGGACGGGGTGTTGGCAGCCCGCCCAACTGCTCCGGGCATACGGGGATACAATAGTGACGGCGGCAGAAATCGAGCACCGCTTCGTTGCGGTTGTGCCCCCCGTCGTAGCGGGTCGCAAGCCCGAGCAAACAGGCGCTAACCAGATAAAACCGGTCGTTCATGGATTTCATCTCCCAAAACATTTCAATTCCGGTCCCGGAAATCGGTTTATAAAATAAGGAGGGGCAGCATGAAAAATCAAAAACGCGGTTATTTTAACCTGGATGTTGCTTATAAGCGGGCTGCCGAAAGGCTTTCCACCCTAGAACCCACCCTCGTTGCGGAACGGGCCGGGATCCAGTTCAACCGGGCTAACGCCACTTTTTCTCTGCCCTTCTTAAACCGGGAGTATCAAATTTCGTTTCCCCGGGGAGAAGTCTTGCACCCTGACGGAAGCGCAGTCTCCCTCTACCGGGCCATTATTGTCCTGCATTACCTCATTACCGCTGACGGCACGCCGCTGCAGGGGCACTGGGTCTCCTACCGCCATTTACCGGGCGGGGATATTTACATCGAACCGTTCCGCCGGCGGGCGCTAACCCCTTTTCTCAATGCCTTTGCCCACCAACCGGACCGCTTCCAGGAGGCGGCAGCAGCCCTGGGGGGGCGCCGCGCCGCACTGGGTGGAGAAAACGCGGTAATTTCAGTAATGCCGCGGGTGCCGCTCTGTTTCGTCCTCTGGCCGGGCGACGATGAAATACCTGCTGCGGCCAATATCCTTTTCGATGCGCAGGCCCCCTCATACCTGCCCACAGAGGATTACGGTCACCTGCCGGCCATTGTCTGTGCCGAAATGAAAAAAATAGTCCCTTCAGATTAATTTAGTTTAATTCAACGCCGGCCGGCCCCTTCCCTTTATCAGCGTTCATGCTGCTCTTGCCCATAAAAGTCATGCTGCCAGGCCTTCTCCAAATCGCTCCAGCTTCATGTGACAAAAGGTTATATTGCTTGATATTTAGAGGTGCCCCCCTGGGAGCTGTCCCCAAAGTGGATTAGTCAGGTTAGATAAAAAAAGAAGCCGGGACACGCCGCCGCATGCCCCGGGTAAACATCCCGGTTTAGCCCGGACTCCCTGCCGTTAACTGAAGATATACTGCAAGCCAATTAACATGGCCAGACCCGGCAATCCCATGATCCCCACAATAAGTGCGCTAATCACGTTTAAACCGATCGTCAGTCCCCAGTGCGTTCCAACAAG
>JAAYGO010000111.1 GCA_012727685.1 Bacillota bacterium
CTGCTGGGGGTGGATGATCCAGCCGTCCTCTCCGCACAATGCGGGAACCTCTACCGCACGCTCTATACCGACAATGAGATCTGCAAGTTGAAAATCGCCAACTCGCTCTGGCTGGATCGGGAGGTAGAGGGGCGGGAGGTGAGCTTCAAGGAAGAATTCATTGACAACGCCACCGCCAATTTCTACGCCACGCTCTTTAGCGCCGACTTTGCCGCGCCGGAAAGCGCAGAGGCCATGAGCGCGTGGATCTCCGAAAACACGAACGGCACGCTCGCGCCGCAGTTTGCGCCAGATCCCCAGCAGATCATGAGCATCATCAACACCGTTTATTTTTGCGACGAGTGGACCGACCGCTTTAACGCGGATCAGACGCAGGCGGATCAGTTTTACCTGGAAAGCGGCGAGAGCGTCACCTGCGATTTCATGAACAGGATATCCGGGTCGCAGGGCTTTAGCCGGGGCGCCGACTTTACCCGCGCTGCGCTGGGGCTGAAAAACAGCGGCAGCATGGTCTTCATCCTGCCCGATGCAGGGGTCAAGGCAGGCGCTTTGCTGGCTTCCCCCGAAAAGATAACGGAGATTTTTACCGGAGGTGAAAGCAAATATGGTGAAGTGATCTGGAGCGTGCCGAAATTTAATTACGGTTCCAGCTACAAGCTGAAGGAAGTGCTGCGCGAGCTGGGTGTGGCCCGCGCCTTTTTGCCGGAGGCCGACTTTAGCGGGATTACCGAAGAGACGGCCTATGTATCGGAGGTGAGCCAGGAAACCCATATCGCCATTGATGAAAACGGCGTGGAAGCATCCGCCTTTACAAAGCTCGATCTCACCGGTGCCGGGTTGCCGGAAGACAAGGCGGAGATGATTCTTAACCGTCCCTTTATCTTCGGCATTACCGCCGCCAACGGTACGCTGCTTTTCGCGGGAGTATGCATGAACCCCGCCGCAGCGGAGCATTAGAAAAAGCTGGTTGCCAAGGCAAGTAAAAAACAATGGGCGAGGAGGAATCGGATATGAAACCACTCTCAATGGATCTGACTGTTTTCAACAAGCTTGATCTGCCGGAGCCGCCTGTCGGAGTCAAGTTCACCTTCTTCCGGCCGGAGGGGATGGAGCAGCTGGGGGCAGGGGAAAAGCTTTCCCTCTGCGAGATCTTTAAAAAGGCCCAGGCGACCAATAGCGCCTTTTATTTTGCGCGGGATAACAACGAAACCTGCGTCGGGAAGATCCTGCTGGGCATGGAGGAGATGGAGCCGTTTGCCGAAAGCGGTCAAATCGGGGTCCGGCTGGGCGTCTTTCAGGAGGCGCGCGCCAATCAGCATCTCTACCAGCATATCCCGAAAATCAGCAAGGGCATTGTTAATTATGTCGCCTTTTCACCCATCGACAAGCTCACCTTTAATCCGGACGTGCTGGTAATCAGCGCCAATCCCACCCAGGCCGAGATCGTCATGCGGGCGATCAGTTATTCCACGGGCGAGCTCTTCCGCTCCACCGCCACCCCGGTGATGGGCTGTGCCTGGTTTTTGATTTATCCGTATATAACCGGCAAAATCAACTTCATCCTTCCGGAGCTGGTGCACGGCCTGAAGGGAAGGGGTTTATTCGCTCCCGATACGCTGCTGATCTCCATACCCTACCAGTGGATACCAACGGTTGCCGCCAACCTGCAGGAAATGGAGATCCATCTGCCCTCGCACGAGAGCAAGGAAGCCTACTATGCTGAATTTGCCGGGATACTTGCCGATCTGGCTGAAAAGTCGAAGAACCCGTAAGGGAGCAGCGTGATATTACAAGCTCTGCGCCGGATCGCCGTAGCTAAAGAAGATTTCTCCAATCGATCGGCATACACCCGGGCCGCCGGTAAATTGCTTTTCAGAAGCAATTTGATATACTTTGTTTGAGCAAAATAGGCTAGCCCCCAAGCTCCTTAAGTAGGGGGCACCATCAGAGGGCGAACATGGTGCCGGTCACGATCCTGTCTCCAGTGGCAGGAGCACAGGCTCCGGGCTGTGTTCTCCCCAAATGGTGCCACTCATGATTTTCTCTCCCCCCTTTGGGGGAAAGGGCAGGGTGAGGGGGTCTGAATCCGTCTACCCCTTTTTAGAGCAGTTTAGTTTAAGGTTGTGTTCCGATGGGCAAAGTAAACATCCTGGCGCTGGCGCCGCAGGAGCTGCGCTCATTCATGGTAGAGATGGGCGAGAAGCCCTACCGGGCGGGGCAGATCCTGGCCTGGCTTTATGGCAAGGGGGCACAGTCGTGGGCGGAGATGACCGACCTGCCCGCCCGCTTGCGTCAGGCTCTGCCTGAAATTGCGGATACCGGCTTGCGGCCGATCCTGAAAAAGCAGGTTTCCACCGACGGAACCATGAAATACCTGGTCGGCCTGGAAGACGGGCAGGCGGTGGAGACCGTGGTGCTGCCCTATGCCATCGGGACCAGCGCCTGCATCTCGACCCAGGTTGGCTGCAAGATGGGCTGCCGCTTCTGCGCCTCGGGACTGCCGGGATTTATTCGCAACCTTTCGGCGGCGGAGATCATGGCCCAGCTGCTGCTGGTTAAAAATGAATTGTCAAAGGAAGGCAAGCAGCTAAAGGGTTTCGTGCTGATGGGCTCCGGCGAACCGCTCGACAACTACGAGGCCGTGGTTTCCTTTCTGGAGGCGGTGCAGGATCCCGAAAGGCTGGGCATGAGCCTGCGCCACGTGACGCTCTCCACCTGCGGCCTGGCGCCGCGGATCCGCCGCCTGGCGGAGCTGGGCCGACCCTTAAACCTGGCGGTGTCGTTGAATGCGCCGAACAATGCTTTGCGCAACCGGCTCATGCCCATCAACCGGCGCTACCCGCTGGAAGAGCTGCTAGCCGCCTGTGACGAGTATGCCAAAAAGACGGGGCGGCGGGTGACCTACGAGTATATTTTAATCGATGGGGTCAATGACTGGCCCGAACATGCCGCGCAGCTCGCGGCCCTGCTGGCGGGCCGGCCTGCCCATGTTAATTTGATCCGTTTTAATGCCATCTCGGAACTGGGCTTTATGCCGGGTGCGCCGGCAGCCGCCCGTGAATTTGCCCGTATCCTTAGGGAGCGGCAGATCAATGTCACGGTGCGCCGCAGGCTCGGCACCGACATCGACGCCGCCTGCGGGCAGCTGCGCAATAGATACATGAGCGATATTCCTTAAAGGAGAGGCAAGGCGAATGAAGTACCTGGGAACGATGACCTATAGGCAGGTTGAACAATACCGGGAAAAGACAAACATGGCCCTTCTTCCGGTCGGCGCCACCGAGGCGCACGGCCCCCACCTGCCCCTGATGGTTGATTCGGTGAGCGCGGAAGAAATCGCGGAAAGAGCCGCCGAAAAGCTGCTGCGGAACAATATCGATGTGCTCATTGCCCCGGCCATTCACTACGCGGTGGCGGATACATCCCATTCCTTTGCCGGCAATATCACCTTGAGCTTTGAAACGCTGGCCGGGCTGATCGAGGATATCTGCAGCAGCCTGTGCAAGTGGGGATTCAATCGCATTATGATCATCAGCGGCCACGGCGAGCAGAAGAACCGGCAGGCCATCGCCGAGGGCTTGAAGCGCGCCCAGGTGAAAAATGAGCATATGAAAGCAGCCATTTCGAAATGGTTCGCCAAGGGGTTGCCTGCCTTGAGCAATCTCTGCCTGGAAGAACATCCGCAGTGGGATTATCATGCCGGGGAGTGGGAAACGGCCTTGATCCTGCTGCGGCATCCAGAATATGTGGACCGGGAAGAGCTGCAAAAGCTCGAGCCCAACTGGGAGGGCCAGTTCCTGTTAGAAAGGACGGCCGAGGGCAAGAAAGACTGGCTGGATCTGGGGGCGCCGCTGGCTTATTTCGGCGACCCGCGGAAGGCGAGGGAAGAAACCGCGGAAAAGGTCTATGACCTGTTTGCGGAAATCGTCACCGGCGAGGTCATGGCGCTGGCCAAAAAGGATTAATGAGGGAAGGGTTGCTCTGAAAATTGGTAGACGGATTCAGCCCCCCCTCACCCTGACCCTCTCCCCCCCAAAAGGGGGGAGAGGGGATTTGGGATGGCGCCATTTTCGGATTTCTGGTGGTGCCCCCCCCGGCGGGAGCATGGGCGTCTGTCCTAAAAGTGGTTTGGTTAAGTTTTTGCAGCTTTGGCGGAGATATGGTGGGGGGAGACCGCCCCTCGCATGTGAATTCAGAATGATGTTAAGGGGCTGCCCTTTTGGGACAGCCCCTTTCTCCTTAACTCTTGGTTCCAATCCTTTGGTCTACTTGTAAACCCCGTATTCCTTGCTGAATGCAACCATGGCCTTGACGTTTTCCGGCTTGGCTTCGTCAAAGAAGGCGCCGTTGCTCAGGATAAAGGCACCGTCTTTGCCAACCGTATCGATCAGTTTCTTGCAGTAGTCCTTCACTTCATCGATCGTGCCCAGCTTTAACAGGGAGGAAGGCACGTTGCCGGCAAGGCAGGCCTTTTGACCGACGGTCTTTCTCACTTTCTGGATATCCGACTGGTCAATCAGCCAGAAGGTCTTCCCTTCCGGGATGTCCTGCATGATTTCCAGGCGTGAATCCCAACGCCCTTCCAGGGCGATGAAGGGGATGCAGCCGCCTTCGATCAAGCCCTCGATCACCTGTTTCAGGGTGGGCCAGTAGAATTTCCTGAACTGCTCATCGGAAAGGAAGCCGTCGGCACCCTTGTGGAGAGGCATGAAGATGAGGGGGTTGCCGGTCTGCTGCATGGTGCTGATACCCATGGCGATCATGATCGGCACCTGCTGATCCAGGGCTTTGAGGAGCTTGTCGGGGATGCGGTACATATCCATCATCACGCCCCGGGTGCCCCGCAGGGTGTCGCCGAGCACGTCAAACGGCGCCTTGCTGTACCCGGCCAGTATATTCGGGTATCCCAGGGATTTCAGCTCCGCATCGGAGCCGCCCATGGCGCCCGCCCATTTCAGTGCTTCAGCTCCGGCTTCAAAGAGCTTCTGGAATGTTTCCTGAACCGGAGGCAGGCCGAAGGGGATGAAATTAAAGGCCACCCCGTACATTTCGAGAATGCCGGTGAAGGGGGGCAGCATGGTGAAGCCTTGCATCGCCCCGTAGACGCGCGGCAGGTAGAAATTGCGGAAGAAGAAGGAGGGATCCATGAGCAGCAGATCGTATTCATCCGCGGTCATATACTCCTTCTCAATGCACTGGTAGCAGTGTTCCTTCGCCACTCCGTGGCCGGGCCAGGCATAGAGCTTGTAGTCAACCAGTTCGTAGAAGCGGCCTGGTCCGGGGGCGGAAGCCCCGATATGCATGTCCGGATCGAATTCCAGGATGAATTTTTTAAATGCCGAGACGCACTTATCGTAGTCATACATGGCATCATACGGGGTGATCCCGGCGAAAAGATAGGGGAACATGCTGGGGAAAATCACGACCGGAACCCGGTCGGGCTTTTTCTTCATCTGGATGGCATCTTTAATCCTGGTGATATTGGCCTTGTATTTGGCTTCTGCTTCGGCGCTTTGGAACTTAAAGTCGTTTCCCTCGGGATCTTTCAGAGCTAACAGCTTTTGAAACTGGGCCTCCTGCTTTTCAGCAGCGGTCATCTCTTCCCATTTTTTTTCCATTCTCTTAACCTCCAATCCATTGTTTTGCAAGCTTCACGGCATCCATGGCGTCCAAGCCGTAAGCATCCGCACCCGTGTACTCTTTTACCTGGTCGTCGATCTGGCCGCCGCCGATCATGATCTTCACCTTGTCGCGGAGGCCGGCTGCCGCAATGGCGTCCACGGTCCTTTTCATGGAGTCAAAAGCGAGGGTCAAGAATCCGCTCAGGCCGACCACAGGGGCATTGGTCTCTTTGAGCTTATCCACGATGGTTTGCACAGGAACGTCAATGCCGAGATCGATGACCTCAAACCCGTTCACATCAAGCATGAAGACTACGAGGTCCTTGCCGATATCATGGATATCTCCTTCGACCGTTGCGATGATCACTTTGCCCAGTTTTTTAACCTCTTCACCGTGCTCTCCTTTGAGCTTGGGCTCAAGCAGAGCCACGATCCCTTTCAGGATTTCACCTGAAAAGATGAGGTCGGGAATGAAGTATTCTCCTTTCGAGAACCTCTCTCCGACAATAGCCATTCCTTCCTTTGCTTCGTCTAATAGTACTGCCGGAGCAGTCCCCTTATCCAAGGCTTCCTGCACATAGCTCAATGCCTCGGATTCCTTTAAATCTGACAGCAATTGCACCAGCTTTCCCGGCAAAACTAAAACCTCCCTTAATAATTTAATATTGGTCGTTTTAGGTAAACACACTTTTCATTTCGATTTTAATTCAATGAATAACTGATCAGGCGATAACGTTTGCTTTAGCTTTTCCCTTTCTCCGGTCAAGAATAACTAAGCTGCAGGGAAAGCTTTAAGCATTGCATCACCTCCTTTGAGGGACATAATGAAGAGAATTAAATTGATATATATTTTAAATATATTATACATTTATATAGAGAACTTTGTCAACCAGTAATGCCTAGATAATTACAAGATCATGCATCGATACCATCTTTAAAGTGTAGACGGATATTCATTCCCGGTAGGCACCAATCGGCTGCCGTTCTCATGGTTTCACTCTTCACTATCGGAAGGGATCGGGGTAAGAGGACACGAATTCTTTTTAGCAAACGAATAGATGCTGGAAACGGGGATGAAAGTTATGCTAGCTTACCTAGTAGATTTTGACGGCACGATTAGCAGCAATGACATCACTTCCTTACTGGCGAAGCGTTTCGCCGGGCCGGCGGCGGCGCAGATTTACAGCCGCTACCGGCAGGGTGAAATCGGGATGCGAGGGTGGTTGAAGGAAATAGCCGGCCATTTCCCCGCCGATCTGGAGAAGCTGCTGTCCGCAGCTTGCGAAGCGGCTGCCTTTACCCCGGGCTTTGCTCAATTTGCCGGATTTGCCAGGGCAGCCGGAAGGCCGCTCTATATTGCCAGCGACGGTTTCGGCTTTTACATCAAGCCAATCCTCAAGCGGCACGGCTATTTGGAATACATTACCGCCATCTACAGCAACAACCTCCGGATCGGGGACAACGGGAGGGTAACGATTGAAATCCCCTATGCCAATCATCGTTGCAGCGTCTGCGGCAACTGTAAAGCAGCCCATGTGTGCTCTCTAAAAGAAGAGGGCTATCGCGTCGTTTACATCGGCAACGGGCTCAACGATCGCTTCGGCGCCGCCCATGCCGACCTGGTATTTGCCCGGGCTGGCGACCCCCTGGCCGATTTTTTTGCTGCTCAGCAAATGGCTTTTCACC
>JAAYGO010000271.1 GCA_012727685.1 Bacillota bacterium
CGGCGTATTGCGGGTGGAGGATATGAACGAGCTGTTTGACCTGGCACGCGCTTTTGCCACCCAGCCGCTTCCCGCCGGCAACCGTGTGGCCATCGTTACCAACGCCGGTGGTCCGGCCATTATCGCCACGGACGCCATTGAACAATATGGTCTGGCCATGGCCCGCTTTACCAAAGAAACGCTCGATAGCTTGCGGGAGAACCTGCCGGCCGAAGGCAATATCTATAACCCGGTCGACATCCTCGGAGACGCCAACGATGATCGCTATCGCTTTGCCTTGGAAAAGGTGCTCCAAGATGAAAACGTGGACAGCGTGCTGGTCCTTGTTTGTCCGACGGCATCAACTGAGCCTGAAAAAACCGCCCATACGATTATTGAAATGAGAAAGAAAAATCCGAAAAAACCCATCCTCGCTGTCTACATGGGCGGCCGGGATCTTGCCGCAGGGGCCGATATTTTAACGAAAAACGGCATTCCCAATTTTACCTTCCCCGAGCCTGCGGTAAAGGCCATTGACGGGCTGGTCCGCTACAGCAGTTTCCAAAAAACGGTCCATGCGGAAAAGGTGGCGCTAACGGGGATTGAGCGTGAAATAGTCAAGTCAACCTTCTATGATGTTTTAAAGGACAAGCGCGTTGTCCTTCTGGGCCATGAAACTTCAAAGGTGGCTGAAGCGTACGGCATTCCGGTCAGCCCTGTTCGCCTGGCCACAAGCGAGGATGAAGCGGCAGCTATCGCCGAAGAAATCGGTTACCCGGTCGTATTAAAGATTTCTTCGCCGAAAATCACCCATAAAACTGATGTGGGTGGGGTTGAAGTAGGCCTGCAGGACAGCGCCGCTGTCAAGCGCGCCTACCGAAATATTATGGAGCGGGTCCAGCGTTACATGCCCGATGCGCCCATTTACGGGGTAGAAGCCCAGAAGATGGTCGGTGAAGGCGTGGAAACGATTATCGGGATAACCCGCGATGTCCAGTTCGGGCCCCTGGTGGTCTTCGGCCTGGGCGGGATCTACGTCAACCTGTTCGAGGATGTCTCCTTCAGGCTGGCTTCCGCTTTGGACAGCCGCGAGGCTGTGGAAGAAATGATCGCCGAGACCAAAGCATATTCATTATTGAAAGGTTACCGCGGAAAAAAACCGGCAGACATGGATGCACTAATCGACGCCATTTTGAGAACTGCTCGTCTCGCGCTCGATTTTCCGGAAATTACCGAAATGGATATTAACCCCTTGCGGGTGCATACTAAGGGAGCATCCGCTTTGGATGTTAAGATAACCATAGAGCCGGTCAGCTAAAAAGCTGAAACCGCCAGTGAGGTGAGGAAATGAAGTCGATTTATTTCTCCGGTAAAGCCGGCGACGGTAAAACCGCGACTGCCCTGGGTATCGCCTTAAAACTGCAGGATGAAGGGCTGAAGGTTTCGTACTTTAAACCGCTCGGCTTTCAAAAAGGCGTTGCCAAAAAAGATGACACCGATGTAAGGCTGATGCGCGATACCCTCAAGCTGCCTTTTTCCAGCAATGTTATTTCTCCTTTTACTGTGCACGCCCATTATCTGACGGGCCAGTACTTTAGGGACGAAGCAAAGGTAGCTGAAAAAATTGAGCAGGCTTTTCAACGTTGCAGTGAGGGTTATGACGTCGTTTTAATTGACGGGAGCGTTGCTCCGTATATCGGTTTTCACCAGGGTTTAGACGACTTCAGCCTGGCGGAACGCTGGCAGGCAGCGGTAATTTACATTCTTAAACCGGAAAATGATTTTGAACTTGACCGTGGCCTCCTCTACCTCGACCAACTGGCCTGCCGTAATGTTCCGGTAATCGGCTGTATATTCAACAACATCTCCAGAACGCAATGGGACAAAGCACGCAGTGTCTACAAGTCCCTGGTGGAGCGAAAAGAAATTCACATCTTGGGTTTCATTCCCCGCCAGGAGGAAATTGCGGCTCCCACGGTTAGAGAATTTTACGACGCTTTACAGGGAGAAGTCCTGGCCGCCTCCGACAAGATGAACAGGATCGTGGAGGAAGTAGTGATCGGGACCATGACGGCCGAAAGTGCTTTGAGCTACCTGCGCAAGGCGCCAAATAAGGCCTTGATCACCGGCGGTGATCGCAGCAATATGGCGCTGGCCGCCCTGGAAACTAGCACATCGGTGATTATTTTTACCGGTGGGTTCTATCCTGATGTGCGCGTTCTCTCGAAAGCGGAAGAAAAAGGGGTTCCCGTAATTCTGGTGCGCGAGGACACTTATACGACCATAGAGAATCTGCATTCAGTATACCGCAGCATTCATCCCCAAAATACCGAAGCAATCAAAATTGTGAAGAGAAATATCGAAAAATACGTAGACTGGAATGCGATTCTTGAATATGTAAAAGGATAAAATAGCGGTAAGCAACAACAAAGGGTAGGAGCTCTCTCCTACCCTTTTTGTCTGTACATTTGTTGGTCCGCCACCTGTAACAACCGCTCGATGCTGTCCCCTTCCAGGGGGTATTCCGCGACCCCGCCGCTTATTCCGATCTTTAGAGGGAGACCGACTTTTTGGCAATAGGGGTTTTCGGCAACCGCATGGCACAGCCGGCGCAGGGCTTGCTCCGCCTGTTCGCGATCGGCCCCGGGCATAAGCAATAAGAATTCATCCCCGCCAAAGCGGGACAGAGTTTCGTTGCCCCGCACCTCTTCCTTTAAGATCCTGGTAATATGTTTTAAAACCTTGTCCCCGACAATATGGCCGTAGGCGTCGTTAACCATTTTAAAATGATCCAGATCTAAAAAGATAATCGCGAAACGCCCGCCTTCACGGCGGCAGCGGAAGATCTCCTCCTGGAGCCGCTCCTTTAA
>JAAYGO010000068.1 GCA_012727685.1 Bacillota bacterium
CCTGCCGTTAACTGAAGATATACTGCAAGCCAATTAACATGGCCAGACCCGGCAATCCCATGATCCCCACAATAAGTGCGCTAATCACGTTTAAACCGATCGTCAGTCCCCAGTGCGTTCCAACAAGGTTGTAGAGATAGAGCAGCGCGCCCCCCAGCAGAAGATGCAATAATACCGTAAAAACAAGTCTTAACGGCCGGTAGAAAAGGCGCCACGTGATGTAGAGCACGACTACTCCGAAAACAACAGCCGCTATGATGTTCCATTCTGGAAAGCCGTTCATGAACCCGCCTCCTTTCCATCACAATGGACCTAGCAATCCGCACCTGCCTGTTTATAATTGCATCTCCTCCTCACGTGCTTTTCTCAACAGGTAAACATAGCGGCGCTCCGCTGACTTAATGGCATAAATGGCACTGTCGATCAGATCGGGGTCGGACATCTCTTCAAATCTTTGCCTGGCAATCTGCCATTCCCGCCGGGCTTGTTCGACCAATTTATAATATTCACAGTCGGTTTCCCGCTTTTCCGGAGCTTCGCCGGAAGGGAAAAATAGGGCGGACAAATGACTGAGCATTGCTTTAATCTTTCCGGACAATTGGCGCCCTCCTTTAATCTTTATGTCATCCCGATTGAAAATATTAGTATCCCTTTCCGGCATTCATTATGCAAATAAAAGAAAAACCCCCTTGACGGGGGTCGGTTTACAATTGTAACCATAATTGTATTTCAGTTAATAATACCGGTAAAACCAATGACAAGAGAACAATGGTGGGCTTGTAATCCTTCCTTTACATCTCCCGGCGTCCTTCAAGGGCCCGGCTGAGCGTTAAGTCGTCGGCATATTCCAGATCGCCCCCCACCGGAAGCCCAAAAGCAATGCGGGTTACTTTAACGCCCATCGGTTTAATCATGCGCGCCAGATATGCCGCGGTGGCGTCACCTTCCACGTTCGGGTTGGTGGCAATAATCACTTCGGTAATGCCCTGCCGTGAGATGCGTTTAAACAACAAGGGAAGGCGCAGCTCTTCCGGTCCAATCCCATCCAGCGGTGATAACGCGCCGTGCAGAACGTGATATAAGCCGCGGTACTGTCCCGTTCTTTCCAGGACAAAGACGTCGCGCGGCTCCTGGACCACACACAACACGTTCTGAATCCGGCTTTGATCACTGCAGTAGCGGCAGGGTTCCTCTTCAGTCAGGCAGCCGCAGCTAGAGCAAAAGCGCAGCTTATCCTTGGCTTCGACCATGGCACGGGCAATGCCGACTACCTCCTCCCGGGAAAGGCCGAGCAAAAAGAAGGCCATGCGCTGGGCTGTTTTGGGACCAATGCCGGGAAAACGACATAAGCTCTCAACTAATGCTTGGAGGGGCTGCGGAAAGATCATGCCATCAGAACAGCCCCGGGGGCAAATTCAGACCGCCGGTGATTTTTTGCATTTCATCGGCTACCATTTCGTCAACCCGCTTCAGAGCTTCATTCACCGCGGCCAGCACCAAATCTTCCAGCATCTCGCTGTTGCTTTCGTCCAGCACTTCCGGATCGATGTGGATGGACACCAGCTCTTTTTTACCGTTGGCTTCAACCCTGACCGCTCCGCCTCCGCTGGAACTCTGCACCGTTTTGTGAGCCAGCTCTTCCTGCAATTTAGCCATTTGCGACTGCATTTTCTGAACCTGCTTCATCATCTTGGCCATTCCGCCGTTCATAACCTTAACTCTCCTCCTCGACTTCGGTCTCCACCACTTGACCATCAAACATTTTTACAACTTCATCAAACACGAGGTCATCCTCAACTGCTCTTTCGGCTGCCCCAAGGGCTCCTGCCATGGCGGCATCAGCACTGGCAGCCGCCGTTTCCGCCCCCGCCGCACCGGGATCCGATGCAGGTGCATCGGTAAAACCTACTTTCATCCGGATCGGCCTGCCGCACATTTTTTGCAGCACCTCCTCCAGCGGGCGGCGGTGATCTTCACGATCAATCCGCGCCGCGGCAAGGGCCTGCCGGCAGTCTTCCCGGCTGTATCTCAGGATCAGCAACCCGTCCCCCCATTCATGGGCATGGGCAGCTATCAGGTATTCATGGGTACTGGATTTTTTGCGCTTCATCTCTTGTAAAATGCGAGGCCACAGCCGTTCGCATTCATCAGCGCTAAGAGCCCTGGCCGCTGCGCGCTTGGCGGGATCTTGACCAGCTAGAGAGCTGGCAGCAGGCAATGCTTTTTTAGCCCCCACTTTTTTTTGTGCAGCAGCCTTCCGGAGAGAAATCTCTCTTGGTGAAGTGTTTATGGCAGGTGCCGGTTTAGGCGAAGCCGGCTCACTCTGCGCGCTCTCCCCGCTTCCGGACACAGTTCCAGCACCAGTCCCCGCAGGGTATTCCTCCGGCATGCCTTTATCCTGCCCGGCAGGAAGCGGCGTATCGAGGCTGGCTTGCTCCCGGCCGCCATATAGAAGGCGCAGCATTCGAATAAAGGCCACTTCCATGGCAAACTGTGGATTATGGGTATGGCGCAGTTCACCGCTGACCTGGTGGAGCAGCGCCACCAGATCTAAAAGCACCGCGAAGGGGAAACGGTCCCGGTATTGCTCCAGGATCTCATTGAAGCCGTAGAAAGCCTCTTCCAGGCGGGACGATTCGCCGCTGCCGCGTAAAAGCAAGCGGCTGAAGAAAAAAGTAAGATCCCTGATCAGCAGGTGCAGATCTCTGCCGCTGTAAATGACCTGTTGCAAAATATTGATCCCTTCCGCCAAATCTGCCTTAGCCAGCGCTTCGATGAGCGCCTGGATCGTATCCACCCGGGTCACACCGGTAACCATGCGCACATGCTCCGCGGTGACGACCTCTTCACCGTAAGCCTGGCACTGTTCCAACAGCCCGAGGGCATCGCGCATTGATCCTTCCGCCAGGCGAGAGATCAGGCGCAAGGCTTCTTCCTCCACCTGCCATTGTTCCAACTCCACAGTCTGCTGCAGGGACGACATGATCTGATCCACGCGCAGCAGGTGAAAATCAAAGCGCTGGCAACGGGAAATGATCGTGGCGGGAAGATTAGCAGGATCGGTAGTGGCCAGAATAAAAATAACTCCCGGAGGGGGTTCCTCCAGGGTTTTTAAAAAGGCATTGCACGCCTCTTTGGTCAGCATATGGGCTTCGTCAATGATGAAGACCTTGAACCTGCTGTCACTGCCGGCATAGCGGGTCCGCTCGCGCAGCTCTCGAATCTCATCGATCCCCCGGTTGGAGGCGGCATCCATTTCGACTACATCCAGAGAGACACCGGCAGCAATATTGATGCATGAAGGGCATTCGCCACATGGTTCCGGTGCGGGAAAGTTTTTGCAGTTAACGGCGCGGGCAAAAATCTTGGCGGTGGTGGTCTTCCCTGTCCCCCGCGGCCCGCAGAACAAGTAAGCATGCGCCAGTTGGCCCCTGGCCAGGGCATGGCTCAAAGTCCGCACCACATGCTCCTGACCGGTCATACTCGAAAAAAGAAGGGGGCGCCGGCGGCGGTATAGGCTCAGGTAAGCCATCGGATACACCTCAACTGTTCCCGCTTCGATTGATCCGCTTAAAAATTAATAAAGGCCGTGCACCTGTCTTTGGCTTCCGCCCCCGGGCGCCTGTCCGGTAGTTGGCTCCAGCCCGGCACCCCCATGGCACCCGCAAAATCCCATTTACCGCTGCTTCCTTCCGGACCTGACGGGGTTCATGAGCTTGCGCCGCACGGGACCAGGCCTTCGTCACCACTTGCCGGGTGCTGTCCCCGAAAGCCGCGAAGCCGGGGACAGGAATTCAACCCCGCTTTAGCGGATTGCGGGTACAGGGCACCGCTACCTCCCCATCTAGCACGGCCAATTCATAAAAATGGCGGAGAGAGAGGGATTCGAACCCTCGAGACAGGGTTTTGCCCCGTCTACTCGCTTTCCAGGCGAGCGCCTTCGACCAACTCAGCCATCTCTCCACGCTGTTTCGCCTTATCTCCGGCATCAGTATTATACACTGTCTTCCGGCTAAATTCAAGGCGGCGCGATCATTCAATCTTACCGCGGGGGGGTTCCAGGCCGGCGTTGACTGGCCATGAATTTTTCCACTGTGCGCCGGTCGTTGTAAGGGATCATCTCCGTGCCGACCAGTTGATATTCCTCGGCCCCCTTGCCGGCCAGCAACACCAGGTCGCCGTCCCTGGCCTGTGAAAGGGCGTAGTGGACCGCCTCAGCCCGATCGGCAATTTCTACCGGGTTACTGCGCATGCCCTCTCTGATTTGCCCGATGATATCTTCCACCCTTTCGCTGGCCGGATTGTCGGCGGTGAGCACGACCAGATCGCTCAGCTCTTCGGCAATCCTCCCCATCAGCGGCCTTTTCCCCCGATCACGTTCACCGGGACAGCCAAAAACCGTGATCAGCCGCCGGGGCGCCCTCTTGCGCAGCAGCAGCAACACCTGCCTTAAGCTGTCCGGAGTATGTGCATAATCAATAATCACAGTGATAGCAGGAGTATCAATGCTGATCTCTTCAAGCCGGCCCGGTACCGCCTCCAACCCGTTCAAACCCTCTCGCACCGCCTCCGCCGGCAGCTTTTCCTTCCAGGCCACCGCTGCCGCGGCAAGGGCATTATAGACATTGAAGATACCGGGCAGTTGCAGGCTGATCTGAAGGGGCCGGTGCCAACCGAGCAAATTAAAGCTGCATCTTCCCTTTTGATCCGCCGAAACATCGGAGGCACGCACGGGCGCAAAGGGCGAACGGATGGCGTACGGCACCTTCAGCCGCTCCGCTCCCGCAAGGGCAACAAGACGCCGGTACGATGGATCATCGGCGTTGAGAATGATTCCAGAGCCGGCCTCTTTTTTAAGCAGCCCGATCAGCAAGGCTTTTGCTTTAAAATAGTCCTGCATCGTTCCGTGATAATCAAGGTGGTCCCTGGTAATGTTCGTAAAGACTGCGCTGTTAAAGGAGCAGTGCGCCACTCTCCGCTGGATGAGCGCATGGGAGGAAACCTCCATGGCCACTACCCCGGCACCCTTTTCCTTTAACATGGCCAGACACTGCTGAAGCTCCAGGGATGGAGGGGTGGTATGATCAAGCTGGAGTACCCAGTTATTGAACCGGGCGCCGTTGCTGCCGACAACTGCTGCCGGCAGCCCTGCAGCCTGGAAAATGCTCTGCAGATAGTAGGTGGTGGTTGTTTTCCCGTTCGTCCCGGTCACACCAATTAGATTTATCTTTTCTGCCGGAAAGCCATAAAAGCGTGCCGCCGCCAGGGCCAGGGCTTCCCGCGTGTCCTCAACAACAATTACCGGTATGCCAGAGGCGCCAATGGGCAGTGCTCTCTCCGCCACAATCGCTACAGCCCCGGCGGCCGCGGCTTCGCGGGCGTAGCTATGCCCGTCCACCTTACGACCGGGCAGACAAAAATAAAGAGAACCGGGTCTCACCCTTGCTGAATGACAGGCAAGTTCCCGGATCTGAATTTTCTCGAGAACCCTCCTGCTCCCCGTGCGCACCAGTGACGCCAGCAGCTCCCAGGCGCTGTATGCACTTTTTGCCGCCCCATTTAATCGTTTTTCCGGGCCGGCGCTGTAAAGGGCGTCCAGAGTTTTCATTTTATTGGCCTCTGTATAGATAATTAATCCAGGTAATCCAGAGGATTTACCTTATCGCCATCGCAATACAGTTCAAAATGAAGATGCGGTCCCGTGGTATTGCCGGTCAATCCGACGTATCCCAGCTCCTCACCCTGCGATACTGATTGCCCCGCTTCCACGGCCACAGCGCTGGCATGACCGTATCGAGAGCGGTAACCGTAACCATGATCCACCTCAACCATGATCCCGTAAGCACCGCGCCAGCCGGCGTGAGTAACGGTTCCGGCGGCAACGGCATAAAAAGGAGTCCCCACCGGAGCACCGATATCGATCCCGTAGTGAAATCCGTCACTGCGCGGCCCATATCCCGAATTAAGAGTGCCCTGCATCGGCCAGCAAAAATCCGGATGCCTGTTGTTCCGGGAAAGCCGGCCCCCGGGGACGATGACCCGCTCCCCGCGGCTTGGTTCTTGATCTGGGCGGAATGAATTGGCGCTGATGATCACCTCTTCTTCCACCCCATATAGTTCCGCAATGGCGGCGATGGTTTCCCCTTCGGAGACTTCGTGTACCGCACCGACTAAGGTAAGCACTTCAATGACATCGCCGGCAATGATGTGATCTGGATTGGCAATCCTGTTTAGCACCACCAGGGTCTCCACATCGGTGCCGTAGCGCAATGCGATCTCGGAAAGGCTTTCCCCCGGTTGGATGCGGTATTCCCACAGCCTGGGTTTATCCGCATCTACGGCACTGCTGTATTCATGTAGCTGCTTATAGTATAAAGGAACCTCTTCCGGCGCATCCTTATTATCCTCTTTTGCGGCTGCAGCCCCGCTGCAGCCCAACAATCCCGCAATCAACGTTACCGCTATCGCAACTGTCTTGATGCATCTGAACATAGCGGTCACTCCTTTGGCAAGAAGTTTTCACATATTTTGCGGTACTGGAGGATAAATTATACATTTTCGGAAAGGTTTAAAATCTGAAGGAACGAAATCGCCCCGGGGACAAGTCCTTTCAATCACCCTGACCGTTGCCTGATGCCTATGAAAACCTCCGAAAACCTCGCTGGATCAGAGGTTGTGCATATTGCTTAAGAAATCTTCGTTGTTTTTCGTCTGCTTCAATTTGTCCAGCAGCACCTCCAAAAATTCGGCATTTGAGGTTGAGCCCATCGCCCGCCGCAGCGCCCACATGAGCTCGAGCTTATTTTCATCCAGTAGCAACTCTTCACGGCGGGTCCCCGAGCGGGAAATGTCAATGGCCGGGAAAATCCTCCTTTCGGCCAATTTGCGATCCAGGTGAAGTTCCATATTTCCTGTCCCTTTAAATTCTTCGTAAACAACATCGTCCATCCTGCTACCCGTATCGATCAGGGCAGTGGCGATCACCGTCAGGCTTCCACCGCCGTCAATATTGCGCGCCGCACCAAAAAACCGTTTCGGCTTGTAAAAAGCGGCCGGGTCAATGCCCCCTGAAAGGGTGCGCCCGCTGGGGGGTATTACCAGGTTATACGCCCTGGTCAGCCTGGTAATGCTATCCAGCAGGATCGCCACATCGCGTCCCTGTTCTACCAGGCGGTAGGCGCGCTCCAAGACCAGCTCTGAAATGCGAATATGATTTTCCGGCTTCTGGTCAAAAGTTGAACTGACCACGGTAGCATTGACACTGCGCTCCATATCGGTAACCTCTTCCGGGCGCTCATCGATCAGCAAGATGATCAGCTCAACTTCGGGATGATTGGTCGAGATGCTGTTGGCAATCTGCTTGAGCAGCATCGTTTTACCGGCCTTGGGAGGCGATACGATTAAACCCCTCTGCCCCTTGCCGATCGGGATCAGCAAATCAATGATCCGGGTGGACAGGATATGCGGCTCCGTCTCCATGCGCAGCATCTCGCGCGGGTGAATCGGGACGAGGGAAGTAAAATTCGTGCGGCGGAAAAATTTTTCCGGATCCTCTCCATTAATCTGCTCAACCTGCAGCAGGGCATAGTAGCGTTCATTCTCTTTGGGAGGACGGATCCGCCCCGATACGAGATCTCCGTTGCGCAGGTTAAACCGCCTGATCTGCGAAGCGGAAATATAGATGTCATCGTCGGAGTAATAAAAATAGCGGCGGCGTAAAAAACCAAATCCTTCTGTCATGATTTCCAGAAGGCCTGAGGCGGTATGCTGTTCCGTCTCGCTGGTAAACAACTCGGTCAAAGTGGCCAGGAGTTCCTGTTTACGCATGGTGGAATAACCCTTAATCTCGTGTTCCTTGGCCAAGCGATGCAGTTCACTTAGTGTCATAGTCGCTAATTTCTCGACTTCCAATTATTCAAGCACCACCTTATTTGAGAAGTCCATCTACACTTTAGAGCAGGTATAATTGCAATCATTGCGGGCAGTTCCTACTGGTGAATCATAACCAATATGGATCAGCTCCTTCACTAAACTGAAACACTGCAGTGTTTGGCCCGACAGCAGGATAAAACGTCATTTTATGGGCTCTCGTCGCAATTTGGGAAGTGGAAGGCAGTTCATACGCCGGATTCCATTAACGAGGAGCACGTTTAATTGCAGCGGCTCTCTAAAATTATGTTCGATCTATAGTTCTTTTATTCTCTCAACTGGAAATCGCCGCAGGCATGTAGGTTTCAGTTATAAATTCGCCTCTTCCAATTTAATTCCTGCTTCGCGCAGAATTTATTTGCTTTTAATGGTCTGTTGTTGTAATGTTTAGGCTTATCTTGAGGCATAATAGGAAGATATAACCCCGTTTCTAGTTTCAATTTGATTTAAAGGAGCATGGATAATCTTGAGCACGTTTCGCCTGATCCTAATCGCCCTGCTGGCCTTCCTTTTAAGCCTGTCAGGCAGTTACGGCTATCTGCTTTATACTCTCTCTGAGCTGGAGACGATGGAGCCGCTGAAATCCTTTCAGACTACCCGCATTTACGACTGCGACGATCGGCTAATCGCCATGCGCTACGTCGAAAACCGGATCGAGGTCCCCCTTGAAGCCATATCCGCACATGCGATCAATGCCACGGTAGCCATTGAAGACCACCGCTTTTTTCAGCACCTGGGCTTTGATTTTTCAGGTTTGGGTAGAGCCCTGCTCAACAATCTTAAGAACAGGGCTGTCGGCCAGGGCGGCAGCACTATTACCCAGCAACTGGCTAAAAATCTGTTTCTGACTAATGAAAGAACACTGGCACGCAAAATAAAAGAAGCTGTTTATACTATCCATTTGGAAAGGCAATACTCAAAAGAGGAAATCCTCGAAAAATATTTAAACACCATTTACTACGGCCATTCAGCCTACGGAATCGAAGCCGCCTCCCAAACTTTTTTGGGGAAAAATGCTGCCGATTTAACCCTTGCTGAAGCGGCGCTGCTGGCGGGCTTGCCCCGCGGGCCGCAACTGTATTCGCCATTCTTAAATCCCGACGCCGCTCTCGAGCGCCAAAGGGTGGTATTGAACCGGATGGCGGAGCTGGGCGTGATCAGCAGCTCTGAAAAAGAGGCGGCTCTTGCCGAGACGTTAACCTTTCGGGAACCAACCCAGGATCAAATGGCATCGTATTTTTTAGATTACATGATTAACGGGGAGCTGTTTCGCCTTTTTGGCGGAGACCTCACCCCTGTTTACCAGGGCGGCCTTGAAATATACACCACCCTTGACCCGGCCATGCAAAAAATTGCCCAGGAAATAATCGCCGGGATACCGCAGCAGCGGATTGATGAAAATGGCATCAGGCAGCCGCAAGGCGCCCTGGTAGCAATGGATCCGGCAACAGGCTATGTCAAAGCCCTGGCCGGAGGGAGAAATTTCCAGGAGACCAGCGTCAACAGGGCCCTGTCTCTTCGTTCTCCCGGCTCAACGTTTAAACCCTTTCTTTACGCCGCCGCCCTGGAGAGCGGGGCGACAGCAGCAGACAAAGTCCTTTGCGAACCGATCACTTTAACTGAAAGTGGAATTGATCCATATACACCGACCGATTTTGGGGGCGATTTTCATCACCGGGAACTGACCATGCGCGAAGCCCTGGCTTCTTCATGCAATATTGCTGCGATCAAGACTCATGTGGCCATCGGACGGGAAAAATTGGTAGAAATGGCCGGCCGCTTAGGGATCGGCAGTCACCTGGAGCCCTATTTTTCGCTGCCGCTGGGGACTATCGAAGTCTCCCTGCTCGAATTAACCGCTGCCTTCGCACCATTTGCCAACGGCGGTTACAAGGTGGAACCGACCCTGATCCGCAAAATAGTCGGCCCCCGGGGCGAGGTCATCATTGAAAATAAGCCCCGCTCCGAGCAGGTGCTCGATGAAAGAATCGCCTTTTTGGTCACGGATATGCTCACCGGGGTCCTGCAGGAAGGAGGCACCGCCGCTGCTGCCGCTTCGATCCTGACCCGGCCGGCCGCGGGAAAATCGGGGACCTCCCAGGACAGCTATAA
>JAAYGO010000282.1 GCA_012727685.1 Bacillota bacterium
TGAGTCAAGGGGACGGTGAGTCAAGGGGACGGTGAGTCAAGGGGACGGTGACTTTGACTCATCCCAACGCTAATGCTTAAGGTTCACTCGTTAAACGTGCCACAGCTCACCGGCGATCCCTGATTATAAAGCAAGGGGCTAGTAGAGGTTGGATGTTGGAAAAACCGCAAACAGGCGCGCTTTCCGACATCCAACTTTTTACTTCCAACCTGACATCTAAAAGACTGCTTCAGGACTTTTACGCCAGCCTCCGATGGGGACAGACCTACGCTTGCAGGCCTGTCCCCCCAATGATAAACATAGGGTCCGGTATCGCCCCGACTTTAACCATCATATTATAAGTAAAGAAATGTAAAATTATATTTTGAGCAGTCAGGGATGGCGGGCAGATAAGCGTCCCCTGTCCCGCTTCGGGGGGACGGAAAAACAGGTCCCTCTCCTGTCCCACTTTTTTAAAGGGAGTGGCTCTCCAGTGAAGATAGTAGTATTGAAATTTGGCGGGACTTCGATGGCCACGGAGTATACCCGGGAGGCGGCGGTGGCACGCGTGCGGGAGGCGCTGTCTGACAACCTGAAGCCCGTGGTTGTGGTCTCGGCCATGGGGCGGGCCGGCGACCCCTATGCTACCGATACCTTGAAAAGCGTGGCGGAGAATATTTACCCGCACCTGCCGCTGCGCGAAATGGATCTGTTGATGAGCTGCGGCGAGATCATTGCCGGGGTGGTGTTTGCAGCCGCGCTGCACCGCGCCGGGATCAAGGCGGAGGTCTTTACGGGCATGCAGGCTGGCCTGATTACCGACGGCACTTACGGCTCAGCCCGGGTGGTAAAATGTGAAACCGGGCGGCTGCGGCACAGCCTCGCGGCAGAGATCATCCCCGTGGTGGCCGGTTTCCAGGGGGCTACGGAAAGCGGGGAAATCAATACCCTCGGCCGGGGCGGCAGCGATATCACTGCGGTAATCCTCGGTGCAGCCCTGGGAGCCTCCCACGTGGAGATTTTTACCGATGTTGACGGCATCTCCACCGCCGATCCGCGCCTGCTTAAAGAGGCGCGGGTAATCAGCCAGCTTACATACAGCGAAGTTTGCCAGCTCGCCTATGACGGGGCGAAGGTGATCCATCCCGCGGCGGTGGAAGTGGCGATGAAGCACAACGTCAGCGTGAAGGTGCGCAGCCTGACCGCCGGAGGGGCGGGGACCCTCATCAACATGACCGGCGCCCCGGAGCCCGGTTTTGGCGTGCAGCCGCGGGAGGTGGTCACCGGAATCGCCAGTGCTGCGGATATCGTCCAGATCAGGGTTGATTTCGATGAACCTGATGCCTCCCTGGAAGCGCTTCTCTTTGAAAAGATGGCCGCGGCGGGGATCAGTATCGATTTGATCAGCGTCTTTCCCAGGCAAAAATTCTTCACCATCAAGGAAGAGATGTTGCCCCGGGCGGCGGCGGTCTTAAAAGGGATCGGTGTCAGCTATTACGTGGAAGAGAATTGCGCCAAGGTTGCGGTGGTCGGCCTCGGCATGCGCGGCATTCCCGGTGTTATGGCCCGGGTCGTGCGCGCCCTGCAGGAAAAGGGGATCACCATCTTGCAGACCGCCGACTCCAATATCTCCATCGCCATGCTGATCCGGCGCGAAGATCTCGAGACCGCCGTAAAGGCCCTGCACGACCACTTCATCCTCGGCAAGGTCGGCGAAAACTACCAGGCCGGCTAGAACAAGGAGAGAAGGGAAGTGCTTAAAATGCGGCCGCCGGATTCAGTCCCCCTCACCCTGACTCTCTCCCCCAGGCACCATTACCATGCCCGCTTTTTAGGGTTGACAGGAATGGATAGAGATAGTAGGATTATATAATTAAATAAAGATGGTTATTTTGATGAACGGGAGGAGTAGCGGCTGCCCAGATCTGCAGAGAGCCGGGGGGAGGTGCAACCCGGTGTGCGGGGGCCGTGAATACACCCGGGAGATGCGAGTCGAAATCCGGGGCAGCTTGACTTGAAGCCTGGAGAGTAGGTCTCGACGGAGCCTTCACCGTTATCGTAAGGGGCGAGGAGTTTTAAGCTTCCGGCGCTGGCAAAGCGCGCTCCCGCCGCAGAGCTGGGGCTTCAGCGATGAAGCCCAAAGCAGGGTGGTACCGCGGAGGAAATCCGTCCCTCATGTAGGGGCGTTTTTTTTTACTCTTTTACTCTTTACCGTATTGCAGGAGGGATTTACAATGATTGTGGTACTCAATCACGGGGCCACGGAGGAAACAATCGCCAAAATCTCGGAGAAGCTGCAGCAGATGGGTTACGGCGTTCACCGCTCCACCGGCAAGAACCGGACGATCCTCGGGGTCATTGGGGAGCGGCGTGAAGAGGCTGCGCAGACGCTGGAAGCGATGCCCGGCGTCGAAAAGGTTGTCTTTATTACCCGTCCTTTCAAGCTGGCGGGACGGGAATTTCATCCCGAGAATACGGTCATCGAGATTGGGCCGGTAAAGATCGGCGCCGGGGAGCTGGTGCTGATGGCCGGGCCTTGCGCCGTGGAAAGCGAGGCGCAGCTTTTGGAGGCCGCCTGGGCGGTGAAGGAGGCGGGGGCGCAGTTCTTCCGCGCCGGGGCCTATAAGCCGCGCACATCCCCTTACA
>JAAYGO010000160.1 GCA_012727685.1 Bacillota bacterium
CCTGGGGCTAGGCTTCGGTTTTTTGCAGGATGTGATTTTCGGTTCGGCCCTCGGTTTTTTCGCCATGGCCAAGATGCTCCTCGGCTACGGGGCCGGCCTGCTCGGCCGCGAGCTTTACCAGGATCAATTGGCGGCGCCGGCTTTACTGGTCTTCGCCGACACGCTCACCCATGAACTGATCCTGCATCTGCTGGTCAACCAGTTCATCGGCGTCGGCCTGCCCGTAGAATGGAGCCTGAGCCGTCTGTTTATTCCGAAAGCTCTGTATAACATGCTTTTAAGCCTGTTTATTTATCCCCTGCTCTACCGGCTCTACTGCAGGCAGCAGGAGATAAGCCTTAAGACCGGCGCCCGCAGGAGGAGGTATTAATCCTTGAATAAAACGATGCTGCACCGGGTTCGCCTGATCTTTGTGATCGTGATCGGCATTTTTGTCCTCCTGTCGGCCCGCCTGGCCTACCTGCAAATCGTGCAGCATGATTATTACCTTTACCGCTCCGAAAGCAACCGTTTCACCACCATTGACCTGGTGGCGCCCCGCGGCGAGATCTACGATCGCGACGGTGAGATCCTGGTCACGAACCGGCCAGGCTATGTTGTTTCCCTCATGGATCTGGGTGACGGCTATGATGCGGACACGATCGCTTTTTTAAGCGAAGTCCTTGAGATCGAGGAAGAAGAGATCCGCAGCGCCATTGACGGGCAGCTTTATATGCGCTACCTGCCCCTGCGCCTGAAGAGCGATATTACGCCGGAGGTGATCGCCCGCATCGCGGAAAACCGCTGGAAGCTAAAAGGGGTCAATCTGGAGGTGCACCCGATCCGCGATTACCGCGTCGGCAGCACCGCCGCCCATATTTTGGGATACATGAGCCAGGGGACCATCGGGGATCAAGATACCCTGGAGCGGTGGGCGGAGGCGGGTTATGAATATGAACCGGGGGCCCTGGTCGGCCAGACCGGCATTGAACGCTCCTGGCAGCCCTGGCTGAGCGGCCAGGACGGGGAGCAGCGCATTGAGATCAACAACCTCGGGCAGCTGGTCAACTATTATGAACGCAAGGATCCGGTCCCGGGACACAACCTTTACCTGACCCTGGATCTAGAGCTGCAGCGGATCGTTGAAGACATCATCGCGCGCCACCTCGAGGCGATCCGGGCCAAGGGCAAAAACCCCGATGCCAGGCGGGCGGCCGCGGTGGTGATGGATCCCCACAGCGGGGCGATCCTGGCCATGGTCAGCTACCCTTCCTTCGATCTGAACCGGATCACGCAGGATTATGCAGAGCTGGTGGCCATGAATCCGTCGCCGCTGCCCAACCTCGCCCTGCAGGGCACTTTTCCCATCGGCTCCACTTTTAAAATGGTCACTGCCACCGCCGCCCTTGAAGAGGGCAAACTGGGCGCCTACGATATCTCGTACTGTCCCGGGACCATTACCCTGGCCAACGATACCAAGTCGTGCTTCAATAAAAGAGCGCACGGCGCCCTCAATTTTTACAGCGCCCTGGCCGTATCGTGCAACATTTATTTCTACCGGGCCGGCCTGGCGGCCGGCATCGACGCCCTCTCCCATTACGCCCGGGAATACGGCTTCGGCAGTCCCACCGGGCTCACCGACGTGCCCGGTGAAGTGGCGGGCGTGGTGGCCAGCAGGGAATACAAGGCTGCCGTCACCGGCGGGGAGCAGTGGTATCCGGCGGAAACGATGAGCGCCGCCATCGGCCAGTCGTACAACAGCTTTACCCCGCTGCAGCTTGCCAATTACGCGGCCATCATCGCCAACGGCGGCACCCATTACCGGCCTTACCTGGTGCAAAAGGTGGTGAACAGCGAGGGCAACGTGGTGCAGGATAGGGCCCCGGAAGCGCTGCGGCGGGCGGAGATTGGGGAGAAGACCCTTTCCATCGTGCGCGAGGGAATGCGCCGGGTGACGCAGCCGGGGGGTACCGGCTACTACCGCTTTTCTCACCTGCCCGTGACCGTGGCCGGCAAAACCGGTTCCGCCGAAACCGGCGACAACCGCGAGCCGCACAGCCTTTTTACCGGCTATGCCCCTTATGAAGATCCGGAGATTGTAGTGGCGGTAGTGGTTGAATGCGGCGGCCTCGGGGAGGAGGCGGCCGTCCCCATTGCCGCCGAGATCATGGAATATTATTTTACAGGAACGATTAAAGGAGTTTTGGACAGCGATGCCGATGCTGGACCGCCGGCTGATCAAGAATTTTGATTTTTACCTGCTGCTGCTGGTTCTGACCCTCTGCGTAGTGGGCACCGTGACCCTTTACAGCGCCACCCATATCATGGAGGAGCTTGCCGATCCGCTCTACTATGTCCGGCGGCAGCTGCTGGTCACCTGCTGCGGCCTGGTGGCGATGCTGATCGTCTGCTTTATTGATTATATTAACTTTCAAAATTGGTCCCGCTACCTGTACCTCGGCAGTATTGCCCTCCTGGCGCTGGTCCTGGTCATGGGCAGCGTCCGGAAGGGCTCCATGCGCGTCATCCCCATCGGTTTTTTCGACCTGCAGCCGTCTGAAATCGCCAAATTCGTGCTCATCGTGATGCTGGCGAAACTGCTGGCGGACAGGGAGGGGCACTTCCACTCCCTGCAGGACCTGGTGCCCTCTTTGCTGGCCACCGCCCTGCCCATGGGCCTGATCCTGCTGCAGCCCGACCTGGGCACAGCGCTGGTTTTTCTGGCGATCCTGGCGGGCATGTTTTACGTGGCCGGGGTGAAAAAGCGTGAAATGCTGATCCTGGCTGCCGGCGGCCTGGTCGCGGCCCCTCTGGCCTGGTTTTTCGTGCTGCACGACTACCAGAAGATGCGCCTGATGGTGTTCCTCAACCCCGGCATGGACCCGACCGGCACCGGTCTGCAGCTGCTCCAGTCCATGATCGGGATCGGTTCGGGCGGACTTTTCGGCAAAGGGCTCTTTGAGAGCACGCAGGCGCGCCTGCGCTTTTTGCCGGAACACCATACCGACTTCATCTTTTCGGTTTTCGGGGAAGAGATGGGCTTTATTGGGGCGGTTGCGCTGCTGCTGCTTTTCTTTCTGCTGATCTACCGCATTCTCTGGATTGCCACCCATGCCAAGGATCAGTTCGGGGCGCTGATCTGCGTCGGGGTGGCGGTGATGTTTACCTTCCAGATACTGGTTAACATCGGCATGACCATCAGCGTGATGCCGGTGACCGGGATCCCCCTTCCTTTCATTAGCTACGGCAATAACGCCATGATCGTGAACCTCCTTTCCATCGGTCTCGTGCTCAACGTGGGCATGCGCCGCCACAAGATCCAGTTCTAATATCCAGTTCCCAGTTCAAAGATCCAGCTCTAAGTATGAATGCCAGTGAATTTCGGGCATACTATGACCAGAAACAGTCCTATTTTTCGGAAACAAAGGTGACGGGCGTGAAAACAACCGGGGTTATTAGCGGAGCATCGGATCTCGGAAAAACGGCGCAAAGAGAGCAGCAGCGAGTCACTGTAGTTGAAGCCGGAAATATGTGGAACAAGCTGCTGGCCCGCTACGATTTTATGGAAAGCCTTTTGATATTTATGAACTTTGTCAAAGATGTGAAGGACTCCTTTGGGAATGCCCTGGTCCCCTTTTTACTGCCGCACTACGAGGAAATCTATATCGTGGACTCGCGCTTTTACAGCATCGGCGCAACGGGTAAGAACATCATCGAGTTTATTGGGGATCAGCGCATCAACGAAGTGCTGTTCATCAATTACATGGAAAATGTAAACTGGCACCAGTTCATGGAAGGCGTCGAAGCGCTCATGGGCTCAAGTTAAGGGGAATGGGGGCGCCATCAGGGGATGAAAACACTTATGCCTCTTGTCACTTAAGAAGCTGGAGCGACTGTGAACGAGTGGATCTAAGGTCAGGGGACAGACCTGCAAGCGTAGGTCTGTCCCCATTGGAGGCAGGCGAACCAAGGCCTGGCTGATGAGAAGTGGGAAGTGAGATGTTAGATGGTCATCCCCCCGCAGAATTGAGGCACCAAACACCCCTCCAGTAATAAAAGCACCCCGCCTTTAATATATTTAAAGCGGACAACCAAGGATTGGCCAAAACAGAGAGGGGCGGGGTTTGGTTTATGTTCAGGCGCAGGCGGAGAAGGGCTCCCGTTTCCACCCTCCGGGCCAGCTTAAGCCGGAGGATTCGGCAGAAAGACGACTGGGATGAATTCAAAGCCTTTGAACCGGAAGAGGGCGGCCGCAGCTTTTTACCGCTTGCTGTTTTGCGCGGCATGCATCGCCATCTCGCGATCAAAATTACCGTGGCCGTGGTGGTGGTGCTGCTGGCAGCCTTGCTTTACCGGGGCGGCTATGCCTGGGGCGAGCCTCTCTTAAACGCACTGCGGTATGTTACCACCGCGGAGCCGGAATGGAACAGCTTGATCGAGCGAGCCGTGCCGGCGTTCCGCAATGCCTGGGGTGACTGGGAGCTGCCCGTACTCGCCCCCGCAGGGGAGCCGGAGAAAGAGGCGGTGCTGCCCCTGCCGGGCAAGCTGGCCAGCGGTTACGGTTTGCGCAGCAGCCCGGACGGCGGCGGTGAGGAGATGCATTACGGGCTCGACCTCACCGCCCCGCCGGGCACTGCCGTGCAGGCGCTGTTCGGAGGCACAGTCCGGGAGTGCATTTCCGGCGAGGCGGGCTATACGGTGCTGCTCGATCACGACGAGAAGTGGCAGACCCTTTACCGGGGCCTGGCCGCGGTCAAGGTCAAAGAGGGCGATGCCGTTGCCGCCGGCCAGGTCCTGGGCAGCCTGGGCGAACCGCGCCTCTGGAAGGAGCCCCACCTGCATTTTGAACTGCGCTACGACGGCCGCCCCG
>JAAYGO010000205.1 GCA_012727685.1 Bacillota bacterium
GTCCACCCGGTCGCGGTTGCTGCGCGCCAGTTCCGGAAGCAAGGCCAGGTAGGGACAGACATAAGCGGTAAAGAGCAGGAAATAGAGCCCGAGCAGCACCGTGAGGTAGATATTGTTGATCATGGAAATCCCGGCCACAGGCGGATAAAAGAGGGCGATGAAGACGGCCACGTAGAGTATGCCGCTCCAGAGCATAAAGGGAGTCCGCCGCCCCAGGGGGCTGTTGAAGTTGTCGGACCAGCGGGCGATCACCGGGTCGGCGATGGCGTCGACCACACGGCCCAAGAACATGATGATTCCAAAAGCAAACGCCGAAACCAGGGGTTCATCGCCACGGATTGGCTTGATCACGTAATAATACATCAAGTAGGTGATAAAGACCCGGTCGATGAGGCCGAAACCTCCCGACCCCACACCGTAAACCAGTTTGCCCCAAAATGGCAGTTGTTTGGCCATGGTTTTTGACTCCTTTTTAGGTTTTTTAATACCTGCTCTCTAATTCGCCCTTTGAATCTTTTTTCCTTTGCCCGCTTGTATAGATGGCATGCGCCAGGAAGCCGGCCGCCGAGGCGAAGGCGGCGCCGGTGCTGACCCGGCCGCTGTGCGGATCGACCGTTTCACAGCAAAAACCCTGGTCCATGGGCGCTCTTTTCAGGAAATCGGCTCCCCAGGCGGCCAAAGCCAGCAGCTCGTTGGCGGCCGCGAGGGGCCACGGGTTGGCGCAGTGCAGCGATCCCACTCCTTCAAAGTTGCAGCCAAGATGGCAGTAAGGATTATGGGATGAACGGATCCAGGCGGCGGTATTTTTAAAAACCGGATCCTTCGGGGAGCAGAAACCATAGTGGGCGAGCAGCAGCAGACTGCCCGGCGGGTTGTCGTAAAGCTGGAACTGGCCGCGGCCGTCCACCGCCCAGGCAAACATGGGGCCGCACGGGCCTTCGGCGGTGCCGTGCCTGTATATGGCCTTGCGCAGGGCTAGGGTGCGCCCTTTGAATTCCTCCTGCCGCCCCCCGGCAGCGGCGGCCCCGGCGCCGCCCAGGAAGTCAAAAGCCCGCTCCAGCAGGGCATTGTTGTAGATCAGGAAAGGAAAGCGGACCGGGTCATCGGAGGGATCGAGGAAGGTGGCGTAAAGGCCGGTCGGAGGGTCGTAGTACCTCTCGGCATTTTTTGCGAGCTTCTTGATCCCCTGAGCGATGAGCTCCTCCTCGAGGATGGTCCGGTCCCCGGAAAATGCCACGTAGTGCTTTAAGGCTAGAAGATAAGCCGCCAGCTGGTCCAGTTCGAAGCCGGGATAAAGGACGATCCCGTTAATATAGTGGGCGTGCTCGCCGGGCTGGCCCAGGTGGCGTTCGTAAACGGCCAGCAGCAGCTCCCGGGCGATGGCGCTGTCTAGCAGCAGGAGGCCGGGAAAGCTCCACAGCAGGGTGTCGCGGCTCCAGAAAGCGGCGCTGACATAGTAGCGGGGACTGCGCGAGGTCACCGGGACCAGCCCGTCCGTGTCTATGGCCCGGCCCAGGGCGTAGAAGTAGTTAAAAAAGAGGTTGCGGTTCAGCACCGGCGTCAAATCTTCGTCTGCCGCGTGCAGGCGGTGCTCTTCCAGCCACGCCTCGGTTTCTGCGGCCAGGGCATCGGCGCCCCGGCGCATCAGGTCCACGGCGCTAGTGCCGGCTCCGTCCGACTCTAGGTTGACGGCGAAGTAAAGGACAAGCTGCGCGCCGCCTCCCGGTTCAAGGGCGGCCGCCGTTTCCACCCGGAAAGAGCCGGCTCCATCCCGGTTAAGCTCCCACGGCGCGCGCGGCTCCACGGCCAGGGCCAGGGCGGACAGGGGCAGGCCGCTTCGGGCCTCGAGGATGAAGCTGTTGGTCCAGTCGTCAAAGGAAAGGGCCCGATCCACCGCCAGGGGGCGGCGGTTAAAGATAATGTGGTTGAAGGAGTCCCAGTAGCCCTGCCAGCCCGCTTTGATTTCCAACCGCTTTGGCGAACGATTGGTGAAGCGGAGGCGGCAGCAGCCGCCGCGGCGGCCGGGAGGGGTGAAGATTTCCCCTTTCACTGTAAGCTGCTCCCCGGTCTCGAACTCAAAGCAGGGGATCCAGTCCAGGCGGTAGCTCCAGCGGGCTTGCCCTTCCAGGGCAACAGGCCGGTTGTCGATAAAGATAAAGGGTGCGAGCAGCGGTTTTTTGCTCTTCCCGCTAAATTCCAGCAGGCCGCGCGCTGCCATGTGCAGGACATTGAGAGAATCAATTCCCCCTGCCGCCCCGATGTGGGGGAGCGAGAGGTATTCGTTTCCGGTAAGGGTAAATGCTTCGTGCTCTGTGATTACCGGCGGCGTGGTTAAAATAGCCCTGCAGCTTTTTTCATCCATCATGCCTCACCCCCTCCAGCAGCCGGCGGGCATTGCCGGCGAAGATTTGCGAGATGGCCCCGGAAGGCAGATTCAGGCGCCGGCAGGCCCGCAACTGCTCCTCCAGGTAGCGGCGGGCAAAGCCGCGGGGAAACCAGGAGGAGTCGCTGCCGAAAATGATTCTTTCCGGACCCACCGTTTCGTAAAAGCGGCGGAAGAGATCCTCCAGGGTGAGCTGTTCCGGATACCAGCGCAGCCATTCATTGTTGCCCGAGGTATCCACGTATACGTTTGCGCAGGACCAGCAGAGTTGCAGCAGCTCCCGGACGTAGCCGCAGCCGAAGTGGGGCACCACGAAAGGCACCGTCGGGTAGCCCTTTGCCACCTCGGCAATGCTCAAGGGATTGATGTTTTCACCGGCGGCGATGCCGCCTCCCCCGCCGAGAATGCCGAAGTGGACCAGAACCGGGAGCCCATGCTTTTCGGCGACCTGCCAGAGCGGTTCGAACGAGCGGTGCGCCAGCGGCTTTTTAACCAGGGGGGCGAAGATCTTGTATCCCTTGAGGCCGTGTTTCGTGACGGCCTCGGCCAGCATGGCCGCGGCGTCCTCTTCTTCCGGGTGATGGTGGGCGAAACCGGCAAAGAAGCCGCCGTAAGGAGCAAGGGCCTGCGCCAGGGCGGCGTTGCCGCCCCCGGTGACAAAGACGACACCCTTGAGGCCGGCGGCTTTTGCTTCCGCATGCCAGCGGGCTGCCCCTTCCACCGGTTCCAGGGCCGGTCCCGGCCCGGGGAAGCCCCAGTCTTTCAGCCATTTTTGTTCATATTCTCTGCTCCAGCGCCTGATCAGCTCCAGCTTCTCCCGGCCTCTCCTGGCCTCATAGCGCCGGTAATAATCGGTAAACTGCCGGTCCAATCCTTCCACGGGCATGTGCACGTGGAAATCAATGACTTTAAGCATTTGACATCACCCTGGTTTTAATATTATAAATCAGTAGCGTTGCATAAAACTTAAAAATCAAAATCAAAATTATTTTAGCCATTCCACGGGATGAAATAATTAACCATGTTTGATAAATATTGACAAGATACTTTTAGCCTATGTGTCAAAGGAACA
>JAAYGO010000018.1 GCA_012727685.1 Bacillota bacterium
ATACTTTTTTTATCGGCAAGCTGAACGATCCGAACATGGTCGCCGCCATCTCCATCTCCTTTCCGGTTTTCATGATGATCCAGGCCTTTGGCAATATTTTCGCCGCCGGGGGAGCCTCCCTGATTTCGCGGCTGCTGGGGAAAGGGGATCGGGCCGGCGCCAGCCGTGCCGGAGCGGTCTCCTTCTGGTCGGCCTTGTTCGTCTGCACCCTCGCCTCCATTATGGGCCTCATTTTTATCAAACCCATATTGATGTCCTGCGGCGCCAGTGTCAATACCTTTGGTTACAGTAAAAGCTATTTGTCGATCATGCTTACCGGCAGCCCGGCGATCGGTTTGCAGATGGCCCTGGCGGGATTGCTGCGCTCCGAAGGAGCGACCAGGGAGGCCATGATCGGCATGGTCAGCGGCTCCCTGTTGAATATTGTTTTCGATCCCGTTTTTATCTTTCTTTTTAAAATGGATGTGGCCGGGGCTGCCGTAGCCACGGTCATCGGCAACGCGGTCGGCCTCATCTACTGCCTTTCCTTTTATATTGGAAAAAAAGGAATCGTCTCTATCGCCTGGAAGCATTTTCGTTTCGATGGGAAGGTGTATGCCGAGATCCTCAAGATCGGCCTGCCGGCCTCCCTGGGGATGTTCCTGTCCAGCGCCGGCTTTGCCGTGGCCAATGTCTTTGCGGCCGGCTTCGGAGACGATGTGGTAGCGGCCACCGGGGTTGTCAAGCGGAGCACCAATATCACCGTCATGCTCTCCATGGGCCTGGGCCAGGGCTGCCAGCCCCTGATGGGCTTTAGCTATGGAGCCCAAAAATACGACCGCCTGGTGGAGACGCTCAAAAAGGCGATCCTGATCGGCACGGTCATGTGTACCACTCTTGCTCTCCTCTTCTATATCTTTTCTGATTTCTGGATCAGGGTATTTATCAACGATGCCACGGTGATCGAACTGGGAGTGCAGATTATCAAATCGTTCGCCCTCGGCATGCCCATTTTAGGGCTCCAGATGATGCTCATGTCCCTCTTTCAATCCCTCGGCAAATCGGTCCAGTCGCTGGTGATCTCCATCGGGCGGCAAGGCCTCTTTTATATCCCCTTCCTGAGTATCTTCAGTTCCGTCTGGGGATTTAACGGGTATATCCGCGCCCTTCCCGCCTCAGATCTAGCCACCACAACGCTTTCCATAATTTTGTTTTTATTCTTGCAGCGGGAATTAAAAGTTTCGCCCCGCCCCCTACTGCACTCTGATTAACTTTTTAAAATGCGCGCCGCCTTTTAGCGCGCCGGAAGGAACCGTTTTAACGGCCGGCAAAGCAAAGTGACGGGCGATGAAGTCCATTTTCTGCAGTTGCAAGCTGATGTCCCGGCCTATATTTTCCCTCCCCCTGACCAGTTCCACGGCAAAGACCAGCCGGGGCCTCTCCCCTTTTTTCTCCAGGTATATCTCGTAGTCCACAACTTCGGGAAACGCAAACAGGAGATCGTCAAATAAGGTGGGGTAAATGGAGATGCCCGGGCTTATCTCCACCAGGGATTCCAGGCGGCGGCTGACATGGCTGATGGTCTCCAAGTGGGAGCCGCAGGCACAGGACCCCGCGGTTAAGCGGGCCAGATCGTGGCTCCGGTAGCGGATTAGGGGCATCGCTTCCCTGGAGATGGTGGTGAATACCAGCTCCCCTTCCGCCCCCTCCGGCAACACCTCCCCGGTCTCCGGGTCAATCAGCTCGGCGATCACATCCAGGGCGTTGTAATGATAGCCCCGGCCGCGGGGGCAGTCTACGGCCAGGCCCAGGCCCATTTCCGTCAGGCCATAGTGGGTCACCACGGGACACTGCCAGGCCTGCTCCAGGTTGCGGCGCATCACCGGCGAGAGGTGGCTGGTGGTCACGAAGAGGACCTTGACGCCCAGTTTATCCAGCTCGTAAAGATGCTCGGTCTCCTTGCTGATCCGGTAGATCAACCGGGTTTCACCAAACAGCACCGTGCTGCCATGTTCAATAA
>JAAYGO010000017.1 GCA_012727685.1 Bacillota bacterium
CGGCCATCGCGGCTATTCAGAACCAGGCGGCTGAGCTTGTGGTCACCGTAGCCGGCAAGGTTATGGCCCGCACCCTTACCCCCGAAGATCAGGAGCACCTGCTCCAGGAAGCCCTGGCGGAGGTGGAACGGTTACAGTGATGAATAAAAGGCTTGCCCGGCACTATGCGGAGGCACTCTTTGCTGCAGCTCAAAAGTGGGGGCAAGAAGAAGAACTGGGGGAAAAACTTGCTTATCTAAATCAGATGGTTGAGGAAGATGCCGAGCTCAAGAGAATCCTTTCCAACCCCCTTCTTTCTCCCCAGGAACAAGAGACGGCTTTAAAAGCTTTGCTGCCCCGGTTTTTGAGCAGAAAAAAAGAAGAACTGATTTCAGCTATTGCCCCGGAGTACCAGCGCCTTCTTGATGAAGCCGGGGGTATTGAGCGGGTGGAAGTAATGACGGCTGTTCCCCTTTCGACTGACCTGGAGTCAAAACTGGAAGAGAGGCTGGTGCGCCTGATTGGGAAGAAGGTGCGCCTGGAAATAAAGATTAAACCCCAAATCCTGGGGGGGCTGATTTTGCGCTGGGGAGATCGGATCATTGATGCGAGTGTGAAGAAGAAGCTGGAACTCATCGGGAGCCGCTTAAAAACAGTCTAGCAACCGGCATGGTCACCGATGCAAAGGGGGGAAGAAGGATTGGAGGTCAAGCTCGAAGAGATTGCCAGCGCATTAATCGAGCAGGTTAAGCGCTATGAGCTGGAGATAGAAGTAGCGAACAAGGGGACGATTCATTATGTCGGTGACGGCATTGCGCGCGTCTCCCTGGAGCAGGTCATGGCCGGCGAGCTCCTGGAATTTCCAGGGGGAGTCTACGGCATGGCCTTAAACCTGGAAGAAGAGAGCGTGGGGGCGGTCATTTTAGGTCCCTGCCAGCAGATCAAGGAGGGGGACGAAGTCAAGCGGACCGGGCGCATTATGGAGGTTCCGGTGGGGGAGGGCCTGATCGGCCGGGTGGTGAACCCGGTGGGCGAGCCCCTGGACGACAAGGGGCCCATCAAGGCCGAAAAGTTCCGGCCGGTGGAATTTCCCGCCCCGGGAGTGGTGCAGCGCCAGCCGGTAAATACCCCGCTGCAGACCGGCATCAAGGTCATTGATGCCATGTTCCCCATCGGGCGGGGGCAGCGGGAGTTGATCATCGGTGACCGCCAGACCGGGAAAACGGCCATTGCCGTGGACACGATCATCAACCAGAAGGGGCAGGATGTGATCTGCATCTACGTGGCCATCGGGCAGAAGGCTTCCACGGTGGCCGCCGTGGTACAAAAGCTCGCGGAGACCGGCGCCATGGAGTATACGACGGTGGTGGCTGCCAATGCCGGTGAACCGGCTCCGCTCCTGTATATCGCTCCCTATGCGGGCTGCGCCATGGGCGAATATTTCATGTATGAACAACACCGCGATGTTCTGATCATTTATGACGACCTCTCCAAGCATGCCGTGGCCTACCGGGAGCTTTCACTCCTTTTGCGGAGGCCGCCGGGAAGGGAGGCCTATCCCGGGGACATTTTTTACCTCCATTCCCGCTTGCTGGAGAGGGCTGCCCGCCTGAACGATGCCCACGGCGGAGGTTCGCTTACCGCTTTGCCGGTCATTGAAACCCAGGCCGGGGATGTCTCCGCCTATATCCCCACCAACGTCATATCCATTACCGACGGCCAGATTTACCTGGAAACGGATCTCTTCCATGCCGGCCAGCGCCCGGCCGTTAACGTGGGACTCTCCGTCTCCCGGGTCGGCGGGGCGGCGCAGACCCGGGCCATGAAGCAGGTGGCCGGCCGATTGCGCCTGGACCTGGCCCAATACCAGGAGCTGGCGGCCTTTGCCCAGTTTGGGACGGACCTGGATAAAGCTACTCGGGCCAGACTGTCCAGGGGCGAGCGGATGATGGAGCTTTTAAAGCAGGGTCAATACCAGCCGATGCCGGTGGAAGAGCAGATTGTGGTCATCTATGCCGCTGTCAACAGGTACCTGGATGCTCTGCCCCTGGAAAGAATCAGGGCTTTTGAGCGGGAATATCTCCACTTCCTGAGGAGCAGCTATCCCCAGCTCCTGCAGGGGATCCGGGAAAAGAAGCTTTTGGATGAAGAGCTGGAGGCGCTGCTGAAAACGAGCATCCAGGAATTTTTGGCCGGTTTTGCTCCAGCCGGCGGCGATGATTCCTGATGGCCGATGCATTCGGTGCAAGATAAAGGCGGTGGTAATTTTTGTCTGCGATCAGGGAAATAAAGCGGCGCATCAAGTTGATTAAAAATATCCAGCATGTGACGGGGGCCATGAAGATGGTGGCGTCGGCCAAGCTCCGTCGGGCCCAAAGCCGGCTCTATGCTGCCCGTCCCTATGCCCAAAAAATTGTCGAGCTAGTCGGCCGCTTAGCCCTGGCGCCTGAGGCCCAAAGCCTGCCGCTGCTGGCCTCCCGGGAGGTCAAAAAGAAGGCCTATGTGCTGATCGCCGGCGACCGGGGACTGGCCGGGGCCTATAACTCTCACCTGATTCACCTGGCGGAGCAGTGCTTGCGCAGGGAAGAGCAGCCGGTCGCCCTTGTGGTCGCCGGCCGCAAAGGATGGCAGTATTTTCGCCGGCGGTCGGTAGAGATCTTGAAGAGTTATGCCGAGATTGGCGACGAACCGGATCTCTCCCTGGCCCGGGAGCTGGCCCGGCAGTTGATGGCGATTTTTCTAGAGGGGCAGGTGGACGAGGTAAACCTGGTTTACGCCCGCTTCCATTCGGCGCTGCGCTACGACCCCCTGGTGGAAAGGCTTTTGCCGATCCAGGCTCCTTCCCTGGAAGGGAGCGATAGCCTCGATTATCTTTACGAACCGGGGCCCATGGCTGTGCTGGAGACCATCTTGCCCCGTTACTGCGAGATCAGGGTCTACCAGGCTCTGCTGGAAGCCAAGGCCAGCGAACACGGTGCCAGAATGATCGCCATGGAAAGCGCCACCAAAAACAGCAGTGAAATGATCGAGCAGCTAACTTTATCCTATAATAAAGCCCGCCAGAACGCCATCACCACAGAGCTTTTGGAAGTGGCTACGGGCGCTGAGGCGTTGAAGGATCAGGGGTAGAGGAGGGACAGGATGTGAACGAAGGAAAAGTGATCCAGGTGATCGGTCCGGTCGTGGATATAGAGTTCCTGGAAGGTCATTTGCCCGATTTATATAATGCCATCGTGATCAAGGAAAAAGGGATTACCATGGAGGTGATGCAGCACCTGGGTGACAACCGGGTCCGGTGCGTGGCCCTCTCCTCCACCGATGGCATGCAAACAGGGATGAAGGCTGTTGATACGGGAGCTCCCATTAAGGTTCCGGTGGGCCCCGCCACTTTAGGGAGGATGTTTAACGTGGTGGGCGAACCGATCGATGAAAAGGGACCCCTGGAAGCAGAAGAGTGGTGGCCCATACACCGGAAACCGCCTTCTTTTGACGAGTTAAGGCCCTCCGCGGAGATCCTTGAGACAGGCCTTAAGGTCCTTGATCTGCTGGCGCCCCTGCCCAGGGGCGGCAAGATGGGGCTTTTCGGCGGGGCCGGCGTGGGGAAGACGGTGCTGATCATGGAGCTCATCCGCAACATCGCATACGAACATGGTGGCTATTCCGTCTTTGCCGGGGTCGGTGAACGGACCAGGGAAGGCAATGACCTCTACCTGGAGATGACCGAGTCGGGGGTTTTAAATAAAACCGTATTGATCTTCGGCCAGATGAACGAGCCCCCGGGAGCCCGGATGCGGGTCGGGCTGTCGGGCTTGACTGCCGCCGAGTATTTCCGGGATCAAGGGGGCCAGGATGTCCTGCTGTTTATCGATAATATTTTCCGCTTTGTGCAGGCCGGTTCCGAGGTTTCCGCGCTGCTGGGCAGGATGCCCTCCGCCGTAGGCTACCAGCCCACCCTGGCGACGGAGATGGGCGAGCTGCAGGAGCGGATCAGCTCTACCCGGAAGGGTTCCATCACCTCGGTGCAGGCCATCTACGTGCCGGCCGATGACCTTACCGACCCGGCTCCGGCTACCACTTTTGCCCACCTGGACGGCACCATTGTGCTCTCCCGGCGCCTGACGGAGCTGGGGATCTACCCGGCAGTTGATCCTCTCGAATCGACTTCGCGCCTTCTCGATCCCCTTGTGGTGGGGGAGGAACACTATGAAGTGGGGCGGGGAGTGCAGCGAATCCTGCAGCGCTACAAGGAGCTCCAGGATATTATCGCCATTTTAGGGATTGAGGAGCTTTCAGATGAAGACAAGCTTATCGTGGCGCGGGCGCGCAAGGTGCAGCGCTTCCTATCCCAGCCCTTCCACGTGGCCGAAGCCTTTACCGGGCGGCCGGGGGTTTACGTGCCTTTAAAGGAGACCATTGCCGGCTTTAAAGAGATCCTGGCCGGAGAGCATGATGAGCTGCCGGAGGAAGCTTTCTACATGGTGGGCACTATCGAGGAAGCCGCCAAGAAGGCAGAGGAGTTGACCTGATGGGCACGCTAAGGCTTGAGGTTTTTACACCCCAGAGGAGAGTTTTCTGTGCAGCAGTAGCCAGCGTAATCGCCCCGGGCCTTGAAGGCTATCTCGGCATTCTCCCCCGGCATGCCCCGCTGCTGGCCGTTTTAAAAGCCGGAGTAGTCTATTGCCGCGATGCCGAAGGAAAGACCGAACGGCTCGCCGTTTCGGGGGGGATTCTCGAGGCCGGTCCCGTCAAGGTTATCATCCTGGCGGATGAGGCGGAACTGGCCGGGGAGATCGATGTGGAAAGGGCTCGCCGCGCCAAAGAGAGGGCGGAGAAACGGCTGCGGGAGCGCCCTGCAGGACTGGACCTGGCCCGGGCGGAAGCAGCACTGCAGCGGAGCCTGGCCCGGCTAAAGGCTGCCAGGGCAATCTGATTAATTTTATATCGGTTTCGGTTCTCTCTGGGCGTCTTCCGCCTCTTTATTGATCTTCGCTTCACACAGGGGGCAGATGCCGAATTTGGGGGGGGAAGGTGCTTCTAATTCTTCTTCCGGAATGATCGCGGTCAGGGTTTCGAATGCAAATTTCCGCCCGCAAATCATGCAGCGCTGCTGGAACCGCTTGTCCACTCGATCCTCTCCCGGGAGCCTGAGCGATAAATAGAGGAGAAAACTGTATCTTTCTGGAGCAAGTATATCATTACTGCCAAATGGGGATCAATCCATCTTTTGCCTTTTTGCGTTCATTTCGCAAGCATCATATTTGGCAAGCCAAATAATATCTTTAGCCGGTGGCCCCCAGTCACCGGTGATGGCGGTTTAACAGTAGCTGCCCAGTTGATTGATGGCCATATTGGAGAGCTTGTGCTGCTCCGCCTTGACGGTTTCACCGTTACAGACCCGGAGCAGGTAGTTTAACAGCTCGTCGCCGAGTTCCGCCACTGTCCTGGTGCCCTTGATGCTTGCGCTGGTATCAAAATCGAGCATATCGGCCAGGCGGGCATAGGTGTCGGCGTTGCCGGTAATTTTAATCACCGGGGCGATGGCATTGCCAACAGGGGTGCCCCTGCCGGTCGTGAAGGCGATGACCTGCGCCCCCGCCGCCACCTTGGCGGCCACGGAGGCAACATCATAGGCCGTTGTATTTAAAAACACCAGGCCTTTTTTGTCAATCATCTCCCCATATTCGTAGACCGCTTCAAAGGGCCTGCTGCCGCTTTTCTGGATGCAGCCCAGCGATTTTTCTTCCAGGGTGGTAAGGCCGCCGGCCTTATTCCCGGGAGAAGGGTTTGCCTTTCTAATGTCTTCTCCGGCCTCAAAAAAGAGCTGCTCGCATGCCTTAACGGTGTCATAGAGCTTCTGCCCGATCTCCGGGGTGCGGCCGCGGCGGGCCAGGATCTGTTCTGCGCCGATTGCTTCGGGGGTTTCACTGATAACCGTGGTGGCCCCTAAATCCACCAGGCGATCGGAGAGGTAGCCGAGCACGATGTTGGACGAGAGCCCCGAGGTGGCATCGGAACCGCCGCATTCCATGCCGAGGATGATCTCCGCGATATCGCATTCTTCCCGCTTGCAGCGTGCGGCCTCTGCCAGCAAAGTTGACGCGATCCTAACCCCCTTCGCCACGGTTTTCTCGATGCCGCCCTCTTCCTGGATGTAGATATGGAACACAGGTTTATCTGTGCGCTGGTGGATCGCGGCCAGGTATCTTTCTTTTTGCAGAGTTTCGCATCCCAGGCCGACGATCAGGGCGCCATAGACATTGCCATTGGCGATCATGCCGGATAAAATGTCCAGGGTCATTTTGGTGTCCCTGGCGTTTTGGGCGCACCCGTTGGGGTTATAGAGATAGGTGCTCCCTTTAACCCGTTCGGCGATCATTTGCGCCACACCGGCAGCACAGAGCACCCCCGGCATGACCACGACATGGTTGCGGATGCCGGCCCGCCCATCCGCACGCCTGTAGCCGTGAAACTTCATTGACTTTACTTGCTCCCCTCGTTATGTAGCCAGGTTATGAGTATGGACATGTTCGCCCGGTAAAATGGCTGTTGTAGCATGGCCAATTATTTCGCCGTATTTTAAAACGGCCTCTCCTTGATTGATCTGTTTTATGGCCGCCTTATGGTAAATGGGGATCGAAGAGCGGGCTTTAACGATGGCTCTCTTTCCTTTGCTCATGAAAATGATCTCATCTCCGGGGGAGAGCTCCCTGGTCACCGTTACTACAGTATCGGTATCGCTAATTAAGATCGCATTGATCAGCATGGGGCTTCTTTACCCTTCGTGAAAAAGCTGCGGCGCTAGATTTGCAAAAACAAAAACATACCCCGCATTTCCCAAGCATGTCGCTGCAATGTTTTTAACTTTTTCCCGCTGTTTAAGAGCAGCTCTGAACTTTATTAAAGTATACAATAATCAGACTGGCTGTCAAGGAGAGATAAAATTTAGATATCTTTGGGGCCGTTGACAGCCTATCTTGATGGTGGTATGATAGGCTTGATGGGCCTTGTGAAATAATTAACAAGCTGAGTCTATTTTACTAATTATCTATGTTTTTAAATAATGCAGGGAAGAGAAACTAGCACCGGAAAGGAGCAGAATTAGTCATGCGCAAGTTTTTACCCGACATCCGAACCATAACCAGGCTGGCTTTGCTGCTGGCTTTGACGCTGGCCATCCAGGCTTTTCGCCTCCCCACGGTGGTGACCGGCCCCCTGGTAAACTTCATGCTCATTTTGACCACGATCCTGACCGGGACCATCGGCGGGGTTTTTGTCGGTTTTATCACGCCCTGGATTGCCTTGCTGGCCGGCATTTTGGCGGCTCCTTTGGCCCCGGCGGTGCCTTTCATCATGGCGGGGAACGCCGTTTACTGCCTCATCTTCGGCCTGTTAAAGAAGACAAAAACGGGCATGTGGCTGGCCGTGCTCCCTGCTTCCGTGGTAAAGTTTTGCGTGATCGGAGGCTCAGCCAGCTATCTGCTGGAGCTGCCGGCGCCTTTGACCCAGGTATTGTTGTTTCCCCAGCTCATCAATGCCCTGATTGGCGGTGCCGCTGCTGCGGCGGTAGGCTTCTACCTGGCTAGAATTTTAAAGACAGCATCTGTGCAATAGAACATAAACCTCGAACAGTCTTATTTAAATATTAAAAAATATTTAAAAAAACTCTCTTGTCCAAATTTAAAAGAGGGTTTTTTTGTTTGGCGGCGAATATTATGCCGAAACTGTATAATTTGTCAGCAAGATGGCTCGTCCACAGCAAAGCCGGGCGGCTAACTATAACCGGAATCGCGGCCCGATTGTCCGGCGCCGGCCGGCAGCAATTCACTGCAGAGGTTATCCATTTTAAAGCCCGGCGTTTTTTATATTATTGCCAGATCAGAAAGCGCATTCCCTGATCTATGGCATTTTGGGGTGTTAAAGAAAAATGAATAACCGGCGGGGAAAACGAGAGAGCACAGAGGCATTTACCCAAACCGCACACATTATATCTTACCTGCTCGCCACCATCGTATTCATCGTTTGTAGTCTCACGGGGAGAAATAACGATTTTTTGGCCGGCACCATTTTAATGCGCAGCCTGGTACCCGCTGCCGCCCTGCTTATCTTGATCGACATTTATTTTTATTGCCGGAGCCATCGCACCGCCAGTTTGCCGGGTTGGAACTTACTCAAATATGCGGCGCTGTTTGCGGTAAATACGATGGCCTTGCTTTATTGTCAGGATGGACACCTGTGGCTATTTTCAGCCATCTACCTGCTGCCGGTGGCGCTGGCCTGCATTACCCTGGGGCGTAGATGGGGCTTTGCCTTTGCGGGAGCGGCCACGACAATTGTGATCTTGCTGGCGCGGGTAAGGAGCATGGATGCAAATCAAGCCATGGGAATGCTCCAGGGCCCCTTTATTTTTGGCTTTATTTTTTTTCTCCTGGCCTGGTTACTGGGCAGCATTATCGAAGCTGAAAAAAACACCGCTGAAAGGTTGAGGCAGGAACGCGACCTGATCGCCCGGATCATGGATACCAGCCCGGCGGGGAGCATGGTCCTGGATAGCCACGGAAAGATTGTCTATGCCAACGCCAGGACCGAGCAGATCCTGGGTTTAAAGCAAGACATGTTGCAGGAAATGTTTAACGGGGAGCCGGAGGGAGATATCTCCTTCCCCCCCCGGGAGGTCTTTCAAAATGTTGTTTCCCGGGGTGAACCGGCTTATAACTGCCCGGGCACCGTATCCCGCGCTGGCGAGGGAAGCACCTACCTTTCCGTCAGCGGCGCCCCGATCTTTGGTTCGTCCGGCCATCTCGAGCAGGTGGTTTTAACCGTAGACGATATCACCCGGCAGAAGATGATGACCGAAGAGATGCTGAAAGCCGACAAGCTCGAATCGCTCACCCTACTTGCCGGCGGGATAGCCCACGATTTTAACAATTTCCTGGCGGTGATCCTCGGCAACATCTCCTTAATAAAACTGAGGCCCCTTGACGAGAAAACCGCCAAGCATATCGAATATATGGAAAAGACCATCCTGCAAGCCAGGGATTTGACGCGCAAGCTGTTCATCTTTTCCCGGGGCGGGGCCCCGGTCAGGAAAGTTGTCCACTTGCAGAAGCTCTTGCTCGACACGGTCGGTTTCGCCTTGAGCGGGTCGGAGATCCTTTACCAGATTGAGGTCGACGAAGCGCTCTGGCCGGTGGAGGTCGATGAAACACAGATCGTCCAGGTTTTCAATAATATTTTGATTAATGCCGTGCAGGCCATGCCTGGGGGCGGGAAAATTGTTTTGACCGCGGCGAACATAGCCAATGGAGATACCGGCAGAATAGGAAAAACACCCCTAAAAGAGGGCAATTATGTGTGTGTGAGCATCGCCGATCAGGGCATCGGCATCCCTCCGGATAAGATCAGTAAAATTTTCGATCCCCTCTTTTCGACTAAGCCGCAGGGGAGCGGCCTTGGCCTGGCCACCGCCTTCATGGTTATCCAAAACCACGGCGGTGTCATCGATGTGGAATCGGAGCCCGGCGTGGGAACTACTTTTTATGTCTACTTGCCTGCCGCAGCGGCAGCCGCGCCTGTGCCCGCGGAAGAAAGCGAAGAACTGTTTTACTCAAACTGCCGCGTCCTGGTGATGGAAGATGGAGAGCTGCTCCGCAAGGCCTGCGGCGAGATGCTGCAGCATCTCGGCTGCCAGGTATCGTTTGCCCGCGACGGGGCTGAAGCGGTGCGCCTATACCGCGAGGCGGCGGAAAATGGAGAGAAGTTTGACGTTGTGATCATGGATCTGACCATCCCGGGAGGTTCCGGCGGCCTGGAGACAATCGCCCGCCTGCAGCTTTTGGACCCCGCAGTAAAGGCAATTGTCTCCAGCGGTTATTCCAACGCTCCGGTGATTACCGACTACAAGGAGTATGGCTTCTCCGGCTTTATCAGCAAACCGTACCGCCTCAAAGAGCTGAGCGCGGCGCTGAAAAGCGTTCTCGCCTGAGCCTTCCTATGTCCCCCCTAAAAGTAATTGTAAATATTGAAATATCCCCCTTGCCCTTTTCTATTTATAAGGGCAAGGGGGCTGCTGTTTAGGGCCATCATTGACATTCGTCTTCCAAGACTCGTTTTAAGTATGCCGGCAATCTTAAATAAACCGGAACGGATGCTGCACCACCACCCGCCCTTTCCAGCGCATCACGCCCAGCATGGAGAAGATCATGGAGCGTAAAAAGATGAAGATGGCGAGGGCGGCGATGCAAGGATACAGCAGCGTGGCCGTCCACGGCAAGCGGAAGCGGATGTTGGCGGCGCTCCAGGAGATGAGGGCCAGCGCAATGGCCGTTCCGGCGCGCGAGACAACCGCCCGGCTGAGTGTGTAGCCGGCCAGATGTGCGGCCACGAGCAGCGGCGGCAGGCAGAACAGCGCCGCCAGAACCATGCTGAAGAGGAGCACCAGGAGCACGCTGTAATTGAGGGCGCCAAAAATCGACTTGCTGATGCCGTTGACCGCGTCGCTGAAATTCGTATACATCCGGCAGTCCACCACTTTCCCCCCGTCGACCATGCGCCACCGAAAGCCGTGCTTCTTGATCAGCCGGCCCAGTTCCATGTCCTCGGTGATATGGTCCGCCACCGCGGCGTGCCCGCCGATGCGCCTGTAGGCGTCGTGGCGGAAAAGGAGAAACTGGCCGATGGTGATGGAGAGGGCGGGTAAGGACGAGTGAAAGGCCAGGGGCAGCGGCAGGGCGGAGAAAGTCCCCCATGTCATCAGGGGGACGGTGAGCATTTCGCTTACCGATTCTGTCCGCTCCCTGGGCATGGCCGTTACCAGGGCGGCATCGTAATAAAGGGCGGCGTCCACGGCGGCGCCCAGCATGGAGGGCGCGTGCCGGGTATCGGCATCGACAAAAAGCAGATACTCTCCCTGGGCGGCGCGGGAAAGCTGGTGGCAGGCCCAGCTTTTGCCCACCCAACCGGCGGGAAGCTCTTTCCCTTTGATGATGCGCAGCCGCTTGTCCTGCGCGGCGAGATGGCAGAGGATTGACCAGGTGGCGTCTTCCGACTCGTCGTCTAAAACGATCAGTTCAAAGTCCGGATAATCCTGCGCCAGGAGAGATTTGACGCAGGCTTCGATATTCGCTTCCTCGTTGCGCGCGGGGACGAGTATGGAAACAAAGGGCCGCCTGCTTGTGCGTGGGAAAGAGCCCAGTGTTTTCAAGGTTATAAAGTTGACGGCCTTGACAACGAGAAAGAAGTAGAAGAGGGCGTTGCCGGCCGCCAGTATTTCAGCTAGAAGTTCCATGGCCGTCTCTCCGTAGCATGGCTGCAAATTGCGGGCGCAGTTTTATAAAGCCTTTTAAATCCTGCCGGTGCTTTAAAAAAACGAGCGCGCTGTTTAAGATGCAGGTCAGCAGATAAGGCTGCTCCGCCTCCGTGTAAAGGAGATAGGTGAACAATCCGGCCATCCCCGCCATCACCGTCCAGGCATCGACCGACTGGATCAGGACGAATATGGCCGAGGTTAGGCCCATGGCCAGAGGTCCCGCCAGGCCGGTCAGTGCCAGCCATACACCGTAGGTTACGGCTACGGCCTTGCCGCCCCGGAAATGAAGAAACGGGGAGAAGGCATGTCCGCAAACGGGAGCAACAGCCAGGAATGCCAAGGCGATACCCTCGATATCAAATAGGGATAAGACCAGTAATATAGGTATCAGCCCTTTGGAAACATCCAGCAGGACAGCGGCAAGACCCACCACTGCTCCGCCTGCTTTCCATGCGTTGGCCGCTCCTGGATTGCCGTCGCCGTAATCCCGGATGTCCTTGTGCAGCACAAATCTACCCAGAAGATACGAAAAGGGAATTGCGCCGCAGAAGAACAGCAAGATGAATAGCAGTACGGCGATCACTTAACCACTCCTTTCCGCTATGAATAAGGCAGCGAAATATAATAAAGCTCTCAAATTAATTTTAACATTAAATTGAGAATTAGGAAATGTTGGAGAGGCAGGCGCCCCGCCGGCAGGGGCATGGGGGACTACCCTGTAACATCAAATGGCTTAAGGACGGCAAATGGAGTCCCGTCTTAAATTTGCAGCCGGATATCCCACAGGTAGGGATCTCCCCGCCGCGCCACCTCCGTGGCAAGCCTGGAGCCGCATCCGGGGCAGAAAAATTCGCGAAAGCACATCTTGCCGGCCATCTCCCGGTCATAGGGGCCGCCAACCGGATCGGCGGCGGAAGCCGGCGATTCCTTGACCAGGCAGTGCTCTTTATAATTGACCTCTCCGGGGCCGAGGATATGCCCGCAGGCACAGATATAACGCAGCGTCCCATCCTTGTTTTCCAGACGCAGGTTGTCTCCGATGGCTACCTGTGCTACCTGTTTCCGCTTCATCCCTTCATCCTCATGGCACCCTCCAGGGGGCTCTTTTGCGGCGATCCTGGCGCCCTCCAGGCGGCTCTTCCGGCGCGCCGCCCGGCATTTTTCGGTTTTTTCACTATCGACCCGGCCGTCCTGATCGAAGAGCACGCCGTAAACCAGCTCGGCCTCGGCGGCAGTGGTCTTACCCTGGCGAACATCCCCGGCCACCAGCCCGGGATCTCGCTCCAGCGGATCGCCGTAGCCGGCATAATTGGGCAGGTTTGTGCTCCAGATGTCACCGGGCTGCAGCACCAGGGGAGGGCCTTTGAAAATCAGCGTCTCCTCCTCGCCGGTCAGTTCATCCAGGCTTTGCGGCAGCCGCCCTCCGGCAATCATTTGTTTGATATTGGTTTTTTTCTTGACCCTAAAAAAAGCCCTTCCGCCGGGGTTGCCCCCGAGCAGGCCCTGAATTTTGACAAAGCTCTCGTTCATGTAGACCGGCACCTCCAGCCGTTCGCAGCCGTGCATCAACCAGGCCTCCTCGGCGCCGACGCCGCTCCGGAAGCGGCCGCAGCCCGCCGCTCCGGCCTGGTTATGGCGGCGATACAATGTCAGTACCGGCCAGGCCTGCTCGTTTTCCTCCACGTTGGGCGCTTCCATCCCGGGTGCCCAGGAGTTGCCGCCCGTATCCACGCCGTCACGGGCGGTGGAAGCCGGGATGGAGCCGACGGCCATCCCGGCGGGCATGCCCACGAAATAGTGGCCGTACTGGTTGATGCCGTTGAAAATCCAACCGCCGTAGGCGTGCACATCGGCCATGGCCACGGCCTTTTCCCTCAGCGGCGTCTCGGCGCAGGCCACCATCTTGGCCACGGCGCCCGTGGCCGTGGCCATGACCATGGGCATATTGAACTGGCCGGCGGCGCTGATCGGAGCCGGATAATCGGCGCAGATAATGGTGCCGGGTACCGGGCGAAAGCTGACCCGGCGGTAGAGGCCGCCGCAAACCCCGGCCAGGTCGTAGCCCAGCATCATCGTCAGGGCAGCCAGGGAGGCCCCGGCCAGGCCGGCATAGGTATTATTGATCGAACCCGTCTGGGGCGAGCTGCCCTCGTTGTCCACGTAAAGGAAATCGCCTTCCTTGGTGATGTTGATCTGGCTGACGTAGATGCCGCGGTCTCCGGGGATGGCCGCTTCCGTATAAACCCGTTCCGACCAGCGGCCGTCCGGAATGAGCTTCAGCTTCTCCACTACCGCCTTTTCTCCGGCATCGATCATCCGGCGGATCACGCCTTTGACCGTATCGGGACCATATCGCTCCAGGAGCGCCAGGATCCTTTCCCGGGCCACGTTGAGGCCGGCAATAGCGGCATGCAGGTCCATCATCACGGTCCTGGGCAGGCGCGACTGGCGTAAAAAGGCTTGCTCGATGTCGACGCGGAGCTCCCCCTTTTCCAGCAGCTTTAAAGGAGGAAAGCAGGGGGGATCTTCACGGATATCGGTAGAACTCAAGCAAAAACTGCCGGGAACGGGACCTCCCACATCGCTGTAATGTACGCTGTTGGCAACCCAGCAGAACAGCTTACCCGCGTAAAAAAGGGGAGCGGTCAGGCAGGTGTCCTGCTGGTGGGAGATGCCGACATAAGGATCATTGCATAAAAACACATCGCCATCGGCGATGCCCGGCGACGTGCTGCGGTTTTCCAGAATCCACTTGGTGATAAAGCCGAGCATAATGCCCAGGTACGAAAGATACGGGCCGAGACACATTACGTCTCCAGTTTCCGTTAAAATGGAGCACTGAAAGTCACGCACGATCATGGTAATGGGCGAGATGCTCAATTTCTGGATGGTCTGCCCGTGTTCCAGGTTAATGTTAACCAGGGTATTGCGCACCACTTCAAAGGTAATGGGGTCCACCTCTGCCGCTTCATCTGTATGCAGCCGCAGCTTCGGGTCTATCTGCAGGCGCTCCGGCGGTATGTAGCCGCGGGTCACGCCATCCCACTTTTCTTTGCTCCACGGTTCCATCTGCTTCGCCTCCTGCCTATCCAGAAAATGGTCAGACGGATTCAAGCCCCCCTCACCATGACCCTCTCCCCCAATGTATCTCCTGTCTCGGCGGCCTGCAAAGTGAGAGTTGATTCGACCCCAAAAACTTAACGTTTTTGGTTGTCAGTAACAC
>JAAYGO010000158.1 GCA_012727685.1 Bacillota bacterium
CCCCTTATTCCCTTTTCTTTTCCCTTGTTCTTTCCCTTTTTCTCGTCCATATTCCAATTCTAGCATACTTTTAATTATTTTTGTACTACAAAAAATGGTAAATGGTTGCCCTTTTGGGACAGCCCCGTCAGGGTGAGGGGGGCATGAATTCGGCTGCCGTATTTTCAGAGACCGCTGGAGAACCGTTCCTTTGACAAAGTTGCCAGGAGAACCGTCCCCGTGACAATTCGTGACAATTTAAATGCCCGGCAAGCAGCGCAGTCCTTCATCCTCGGGGAAGCCAAGCATCAGGTTCATGTTTTGCACCGCCTGCCCCGAAGCGCCCCGGGTGAGGTTGTCGATGGCCGAGATGATGATCAACCGCCCGGTCCGCTTGTCCTGCCGCAGGGCGATGTCGCAATAATTGGTGCCGCGCACCAGGCGCGTTTCCGGCAGCAAGGGCGGTTCCAGGATCCGGATAAAGCGGTGGCCGCGGTAAAATTCGCGGTAGAGCGCATGCCAGCGCTCCAGGTCCAGCTCGCGCCGCGGCCTGAGATAGATCGTGCTTAAAATGCCGCGGATCATCGGCGCCAGGTGCGGCGTGAAGGTGACCGTCACCGCTTCGCCGGCGAGCTGGCCCAGCTCCTGCTCGATTTCCGGGGTGTGCTGGTGGCCGGCCACGCGGTAGGCCTTAAAGTTCTCCGTGCACTCGGGAAAGTGGAAATCCTGCTTGGGCGTGCGCCCAGCCCCGGAAACGCCGGTCTTGGAATCGATGATCACGCTATCCCAATCGATCAGGCCTTCTCTGGCCGCCGGCGCCAGGGCGAGGATCACGCTGGTTGGGAAGCAGCCGGGATTGGCCACCAGCCGCGCCCCCGCAATGGCGTCGCCGTATAGCTCGGGCAGGCCGTATACAGGCTCCACCGGCGCTTTAACCACAGGGTGGGAAGGGCTGTACCATTCCCTGTATAAAGCGGGATCGCGCAGCCGGAAATCGGCGCTCAAATCGATCACCTTGAAGCCGCGCTCAAGGAGGGACGGCACCACCCCGGCGGAGCTGCCGTGCGGCAGGGCGCAGAAGGCCAGATCCGTGTCACCGGGAATCAGCTCTACCTTCAGCGGCTGCAGGGGCTGCTCCAGCAAACCCAAAAACTGGGGATGAACCTGCCCCAGGGTCAGCCCGGCGCTGCTCTCCGAGCTTAAAAAGTTAAGCTCCACTCCGGGATGGTAATAGAGCAGCCGCACCAGCTCCACCCCGGTGTAGCCTGTCGCCCCTAAAACAGCAATTTTTTTCAAGCGCAAAACCCCCTTTAGCAAAAATGCTCTCGTCCGGGAAAAGGACGAGAGCACTCGCGGTACCACCTTTATTGGCCGGCAGGCCGGCCCTCTCAGGCCGTTTGCTATTAAACGGCTCATGATAACGGTCTTAAACCGGGACGGCCTACGCACCGGAAAAACCGCTCCGGCTTCAACCGCCGCATTCGGGGTGCGCTTCACCGCCCGCCTCGGTCCGGACTTGCACCAACTCCGGCTCGCTATGCCTTAGCCCTGGCGGCTACTCTCCCCTGCATGTGCTTCCTATCTATTGATGATTAAATTTGATTTTACCACACCGGAAGGCGATGTCAAGCCCCAATTTAAAAAAACAGGTGGAATGATCCTGAGGTATCTGAATAAAGAGGGCATAAAATCGTCCCCCTGTTCTGCCGGCATTTAGAGGGGGATATTGCCGTGTTTGCGCAGGGGCCGCTGCTCCTGCTTCGAGGCCAGCATCTCCAGGCCGGTCAGCAGATAGGCGCGGGTTTGGCGCGGATCGATCACCTCGTCGATCCAGCCCCGGCCGGCGGCAATATAGGGGTTGGCAAAGTGCTCCCGGTAGCGCTGCACCAGTTCCCGGTGCAGCTTCTCCCGGTCCGCGGACGCCTCCAGCTCCCGCCGGTTGATAATATTGACAGCCCCTTCGGGGCCCATCACCGCGATTTCCGCCGATGGCCAGGCCAGGCAGAGATCGGCACCCAGTGAGCGCGAGCTCATGGCAATATAGGCGCCGCCGTACGCCTTGCGCAGGATCACGGAAATCTGGGGCGCCGTGGCCTCGGCGTAAGCGTAAAGGACCTTGGCGCCATGACGAATGATGCCGCCCCACTCCTGCTCCACCCCCGGCAGGTAGCCGGGCACATCCACAAAAGTGATCAGGGGCAGGTTGAAGGCATCGCAAAAACGGACGAAGCGGGCGATCTTATCCGAGGCGTTAATTTCGAGACAGCCCGCCTTCTCCTGGGGCTGGTTAGCCACGATCCCTACCGGCCGGCCGCCCAAACGGGCAAAGCCGACCACGGCGTTTGTGGCGTAGGCCTGGTGCACTTCAAAAAGTTCGCTGCCGTCAGTGACCCGCCGGATCACTTCCCGCACATCGAAAGACTTGTTCGGGTCGGTGGGGACAATACCGGCCAGTTCCGCCTGGTCGAGAGCCGGTTCGCGGGATTCGGCCAGGGGCGGGTCATCGATATTGTTTGCGGGGAGAAAACTTAAAAGGGTGCGGATCTGGTCAAAGCACTCCTCTTCTCCCTCGCAGTAGAAGTGGGCCACCCCGCTGGTGCGGTTGTGGGCTTCGGCCCCGCCCAGCTCCTCCGCCGTAACCGACTCCCCGGTGACCGCCTTGATCACCTGCGGTCCGGTGATGAACATGTTGCCGGTCCGGTTCACCATGAAGATAAAATCGGTCAGGGCCGGAGAATAGACCGCTCCCCCGGCGCACGGCCCCATGATCACGGAGATCTGCGGCACCACGCCCGAGTAAATGGCATTGCGGTAAAATATAGATCCATAACCGTGGAGCGCCTGGACCCCTTCCTGGAGCCGGATTCCGCCGGAATCGTGCAGCCCGATTACGGGCACCCCGTTCTGGGCGGCCAGGTCGAGCACCCGGCAGATCTTGGCGGCATGCATCTCGCCGAGGGATCCGCCGGCCACCGTGAAATCCTGGGCATAGATATAAACCCGCCTGCCCTGGATCGTCCCGCTGCCGGTGACCACTCCTTCGCCGGGATTTTTAGGCTCCAGGCTGCCGGCATCGCTAAGATCTGCCTGCACGAAGGTCCCCAGCTCCATGAAGCTGCCTTCATCCAAAAGCCGCGCGATCCGCTCCCGGGCGGTTAACTTTCCCTTCTCATGCTGCTGCGCAATCCGCTCCGCGCCGCCGCCGGCCATGGTGATGCTGCGCCTTGCTTCAAGCTCTCTTATCTTTTCTTCCATTATTTATCTTCACCGCTTTCTGCTAGGAAATTGTAGAGTCGCTCAGAATCTCAGCGACAGGAGCCAACGGTTACCCCACCGAAGCCCCTCTTCTATTAGAACGTGTGGTTTTACAAAAGATACATTTCGCAGAGTTCCACCAAAACGCCGCCGTATTAATAACCATAATATCATTCGCCTTCCAGGTGCGCAATAGCTGCACCAACTACGCCAGCAATTGCCCATGGACACCGGCTAACTACACAATCTTCCATGGATATTTTTCCATGATCAACGCCTGCAGCGGCGTATTAAAAGCATTCGTACTGTCATAAGCTTAAACAGAATAATCAGCCGCAAACGATCCTGATCAACGATCACAATAAAAGAAAGGCACAACTGCAGGCATGGCCAGGAGAAATGCGCTGGCAATCCGCTGCTGGCGTAAAGAACCTTTGTGCACTTTCGTGTTTCTCAACCAAAAAAAATATAAGGTGGTGAATACGTTAATGAAGAGAATTATCTGGATCGCCTTGCTCTTCACCCTGGCGCTGGTCGGTCTCTATTACGCCAACGCCTACACCAGCGCCATGGTGGAGAACCCAGTTTCCCTCAGCGTAGCCAACCCCCATGGACTGATCGCCCTGATTCCCGCCAAAAATGCGGCAATCATGCAAGGCCAGGCGCAAGAGATACTAACTTTAACCAATAACATGAAGGTTTACATTAGCTGGCAACTTGCGTTGGAAGAATCCCTACAGGGCATCTCCCTGGACGAAACAGAAAGGACCCTCGCCCCCGGGGAAAGCGATGAAATTGCGCTTGTGGTAGCCAGCGACTGCCCTCCAGGAAATTATGCTTTGGCAATAACTTTATCCGCTGATTTCACCGGCGGCCGGGCCAAGATAAAAACAACTTTCCCGCTCACCGTCATCGGGGCGCCCCAGCTAGCTAAAGGCGAAGAGGATGATGATGAAGACGATGAAGATGGAGATGAAAATACAACTGAAGAAAGCAGCAAGCTTCCAGATGTTCCGGGTGAAGAACCGCCATCCAGCGAGGGAGAAAATATGTCTAACGGGAATCATAGCGAAGGCGCTGGGAACGGCGAAAGTAATACCGGCGAGAGCAATGAATCGATTGACGAAGGCAATCAAGAGAGTGGCGAGGGAAATACCGGTAACGGCTCTGAAGGCAATGATGAAGAAAAAACCGGTGAAGACCCAACCGGCGATCAAGAATGACCCTAAGCCTTTCTCTAATCGGAGCCCATCCATAGTAATAACGCTCCCGGAGAAAACGAGCATTACCGATTGGAGTGAAGAATGTGAAATATAGATTAAAAAAAGAGACCCTGCGCAAACTAATCCCGCCGGTTCTGATACTCCTGTTCTTCTATTTCGGCTTTATGACCGTGTACACATTTGCCAATGACGCGACAGCTCCCGCCGGCGAGAAAACGGTGATGCGGCAGATAATCAAGTATGACTACCAGGTTGACCCCGTCGATTCGATCCTCTATCCCGCCGGAACAGAGCCTTTGCCATCCGGAAGCGAAAGCTATTTCAGCGCCCTGACGGAAAAAATCACGGTCCAGGTTACCGGAGAAATCATTGCCGGCGAAGCCGGCAGCGCCGAGGGTGACCTTCAGATCAAATTGATGCTTCGCTCTCCCGGCCAGTGGGAAAAAGAACTTCCCTTTGAGCTGGAAATAACCAGCAGCCGGAAGGGAAATGGCATCCTGACCTTCAGTGCCGCCTTCGATCTGCCCCTGGAGACGGCCGAGGAACTGGCTGAAGCGATCATCCAAGAGGTGCAGGTCAGGCCGCGCGAAGGCCTGGCGCTGGTGATCAGCAGCATGCTTGTACCTAAAGCGGCCGGAGTAAACAACACTATCCCGGTCAAGCCCCTGCAGGGAGAATTCCTCTTTACCCTTGACGGCCCGCTGATCATGCCACAGGCCAACCAGCAATTTGAAGAGGTCACGCTCGATTCCACAACCAGTGGAGCGCAGCCGCAATATGTGCGCCTATTTGGCCTACCGGTAACCGTTTCCGCCGGCAGATTGCTCTTTCCATTCCTATCTTTACTGGTCATTTTGGCTTCGGGCGGCTATTACATGGAAGTCCTTCGAAATAACGATCGGCCTGCCAAAACAAAAAAACAGCACGAGCTGGAAAAAATCCGCAAAAAGTTCGGCAGCAGGCTAGTCAGGGCTGAGGTAATCAGAGATACGGGCAGCATTTTCAAGGTGGAAGTGGATGAATATAAAGAGCTGGCTCGCCTGGCTGATGAACTGGAAAAACCGATTATTGAAGTGATTTCATCGAAAGATCGCGACAACCCCTTGGCTGGATATTTTGTCCTGGACGGCGAAAACCTGTACTATTTCCGTTTAAAAGAGAGGCAGCAGGACTAGCAAGATCACTCCGCTGACGCTTGCAAGATCGTGGGACAAATCGGCTCGCATACTTAGATATTTCTACTGCTTAATGCAACAGGCATACCGGCAATCATTGTATGAAGCGAAGCGAAGAGCCTCATACAAGTAGGTGATGTTTTTGCGCAAACTGTTGGAATTTATGAGAAAAATTAACCCCGGGGACAGTCTAAATATCGGTACTGTCCTAAACTACTACCGCTACGGTTCGCTGCTGATTACCTCCATTTTCTATTTCGGCGGACCGCCGGCGGCGCCCTGGTTTTTAAAAACAGGGGTCTCTCTATGCCTGCTGCTGGAAGCCGTAGTCTTCACCAGGCTCTTCAAGGCTAACGGGGATAAGATTATGCAGAAGGCCCTGGTAGCCATCGAGACAGCGGGTCTCGCCTTTATACTGATTTTTACCGGCGGGCTCGACAGCCCCTTTCTCTGGTATGCCATCAACCCCATCCTGGCTGCTGCGACCCTGCTGCCCTTCTATTTTTGCTGGAGCATGGCTGCAGCCTTCCTGGTCCTGGCCTTTTCCCTGCATCGTTTCCGCCTTTACAGCCTGGAGCCTGACCTGCCGCTGTGGCCCGACCGCTCCAATTTCATTCTCATTTTTATCCTGATCACCCTGGCCGCGCAGCTCTTCAACCATTTGATCAGCAAGCTATCACGGCAGGCGGAGATTATGGCCAACCAGTTCGAGCATATCAAGTCCCTCTACCAGTCGGTAGAAGTGATCTCCCATTCCAGCGAACCGAAAGAGATTATCAATCTATTCGCCTCCTACAGCAAGGCCTTGACCAAGGCAATCAAGGTGATCGTCTGGTCAGAGATAGCGATGGGTCTGAAAACAGCGTATAAAAGTGTCCTTTACGCGGTCCGGGGCCCCCGCGGTCAGCTTAAAGAGGAAATCTGGTATCCCCATATTAAAAAATTATTCACAACCGTAAATACAAACTGGAAAACCGATGTAGTTTTTCCGCCCGACGGCAGCGGAGGCCGGGGCGCCCTGGTTACGGTGCCCATCAAGTCGAATACAACCGTGTACGGTTTGCTTTCCACCTACCACTACGGCGACCGGGACCTGGCGGAAAGGGAGAAAATCCTGCACTTTTTAGCCGACCTCTGCGCAATTATCCTGGAGAAGCGGGCCATGGAAATACTGGCCGAAGAGCTTATCTTAAGCGATGAAAAAGACCGCATCGCCGGAGAGATCCATGACAAGGTTACCCAGAATATCTTCGGCCTAGTCTACGGCCTGGACTGCCTGCTCAAACAGGAGCAGCTCGGGGAAGAGCCGCGGCAGCGGATCCGGGTGATGCAAAAGACAGCACAGCAAAGCCTGCGCGACCTGCGCGAATCGATCTATAACTTGAGCTCGCTGAAAAATAAACGGCAGCCGTTTCTGGATGAAATAAAAACTTATCTCTACAACCTGGGGCAGCTCAATGATGTCAGGGTGACCTTTCACTGTTTTGAAGACTCTCCGGCCCTCAAACCGGCCGCAAGAAGCGCCCTTTACCGCATTATCCGGGAGGCCACGGCCAATTCCATCCGCCACGGATTCTGTAAAAATATTGATGTCCTTCTCGATTTAAAAGATGAAAAGATCAGGCTGGAAATAAGCGACGACGGCCGGGGATTCGACCCGAAGGCAGCGGAGCGAAACGACCGGTGCGGCCTTGGTCTGATCAATATGAAAGAACAGGCGCGCCTGCTCGGCACAAGGCTGTCCGTGGAGAGCAGCCCCGGCAGCGGGACCAGGATCATCCTGGATACAGCGCCGGAGCAGGAAGGGCGCAGCTTGAACGGGCGGGAGGTTTTAACATGCGGATTGTAATTGTTGACGACCACCCGGTTGTGCGCAGCGGCCTGGCACAGGCCATCAGCGGGGAGCCGGACATGGAAGTGGCCGGTGTGGCTGCCTCCACGGAGGAAGGGGAAGCGGTGATCAAAGCCACCAGGCCGGACCTGGCCGTGGTTGACCTGCGCATGCCCGGCGGCGGAGGGCTGGCCTTAATCCGTCGCTGCCGCAAAGAGGTGCCCGGCTGCCGCTATATCATTCTGACCTCGTACGCCTCCTACCAGGAGATTTCCACCGCCTTGGCGGAAAGGGTGGAAGGCTATATCCTCAAAGATGCCTTGCCAGAGGAACTGATCACCGCCATCAGGCTTGTGGCAGGAGGCCGCCGCTATTTTGATCCCCAGGCCATGGATTATTACCTGAACCATAACGGGCAGGCTCCTTTAAGCAAACTCACCGGAAGGGAAATGGAAATACTACACTGCCTGGCCGCGGGATTGAACAACCGGGAGATCGCCCAAACCCTTTACATCAGCGAAAATACGGTGAAAAAACATATCTCCAACCTTTTAGCCAAGCTCGAACTGGAAGATCGCACCCAGGCCGCCCTCTTCGCCGTCTCCCACGGCCTAGGTAAAAACAGCGCAAGCGGCTTGAATTAGGGGAGGGCGAAAAAGAGTATGCTAAGAAAATTTATCACCGCCATCTTAATCATATTGCTGCTGCTATTCGTCTCCGCTCCGCTGGCCACCTTGATCCGGAAGAAGCCTACCATAGCGGTGACTATCCGCAGCTGGAGCATGCCCCCCTTATCACCCGGGGCGACCTGGTTTTTCTCTGGCCGGCCGGAGAAAAAAGCTCTTTTTCAGTAGGGCAGATAGTCGTTTTTCGTGCCCCAGAAGAAGGTATCCATGAGTGGACGCTGCACCGCATTACCGGCGTCGACTCGCAAAAGGGCTTTATCACCCGTGGTGACGCCAACGAATATACCGACCAGGAGGGCAGCGGCTACCCCCCGGTTAAGCCGGAATGGATCGCCGGCATTGTCCCTACAATTGACTCAAAACCGCTTAAGATCCCCCTGCTAGGCTATCTTTCCCTTTACCTGGAGCGGAGCGAATCTTACCAGACGCTGATCCCCGTCCTGGTGGGTGCCCTGGCTGCAGCCCTGGTACTTGACGAGATCTTTAAATCAAAAAAAACGCGCCGCAAAGAAAAGCTCTCCCAGGGACAGCTCTGCTTTTTAGGCGGTCTGGCCGTGGCCCTGCTGATGGCTTCCCTGATGCTCTCCGGCAGCCTCTTCATCACCTTTCCCTACGGGGTCGAGGAAAACCCCGGCGTGCTGATGGGCAGCAATGTGGGAATTCTCGCGCTGGGCACCTCCCAGGAGATCGAGCTGGCCGAACTGAACAACAGCGGATTTATCCCTACTTTTTACTTTGCGGTCTCTTCAGATCCCCAGGTTGTCCTGGAACAATGCCACTTTACCCTGGCCAGGGAAGATGTCGCCAGGGTGACGGCCACAGTATATGCCCAAAAGTCAGGCCTGCACCAGGCCAGTGTGATTGTGGGCATATTTCTTCCCTTTCTGCCGCCGGGGATCATCGGTGATTTGGCACAAATAAACTTTTGGCTAGCCCTGATCGCGGTTGCGTTAGTCCCGGCAATGCCGGTATTTGTCATCCCCTACCTGGAGCCGCGTTATCGGCGGCGCCTGGTGGTGTTTTGGCGTCAGCGCTTTAATAAATTTACCGGAGCCATTGGCTTGATGCGCCGGTAAAACAGCCCTTAGCGAAAGATAAAACGATCGGGTTTTAAGTAAAGGTTTGAGTGATTCCAGCTTCAATAAGGTCAAGGATTAATCCATTATAAAATTTGGGAGTGAATTTCTGATGAGAAAAATTGCTATTCTGTTGCTCCTCATTCTGTTTATATCCGTCACAGCCGTTATTGTATGGACCTACACGACTGCAGCGGTTGCAAATCCCTGCGAGATACGAATTGTATCTACTGATGAGGCATTGCTTGCCTTAAGCCCTGGTGCCCCGGAGAATCTAGTTGATGTTAACGACGATGGTATACTGAACTTCAATTTTTCGTTTCAAAAAGATGTTGAACAGGAATTTACTTTTGATGAGCTTTTCCGGGTCACGAACAACTCTGCGGACAATATCGAATTTACCATCCATAATGATGGAATCAGCTATATCACCATTAAACCCCATGGAAGCGAAGATTTTTTTATTAGGGATAGTGTTCATCAAAATTATTATTACCGCCTTCCCGCGGGTGAAACTACTGCACTGGAGGTTTCATTTTCAGTTCCCGCAGATGTAAAGGACGGTAAACTGGAAGGCAAATTGATTGTCAATGCAAGGGCTGTTGATTATAAATGATTCGCTGCAATAAACATAACAGCATGAATCCCTAACACTTTAGGATTACGATCAAACTATTCTCCCATCTCATAATAATTTCTCCGCATGTGCGATGTAAAAACTTTTGCTGGAAGTAAGATATAGCCATAAAGGCTATAAATGCTAAAAAACAATTATAAGGAGAGTGTAGTATGAAGAAGGTTGGCATTATCATGATTGTGACCTTGCTTGCAATATCTGGGATTATGGCAGCAATGGCGTATACGACTGCAGATGTTACGAGTAATGCTTCTCTCATAGTAAGATCTACAGATATGGCTCTACTGCGCTTTGACAATTATGGAGCGGATATGGAAAGAAATTATACAACCGGCATTACTGATGGGGAAATGTGGTTTGATTTCACTCAGGGGACAGGGAAAAACGGCTTCCAACCGAACAGCGTCTATACTTATGTAAATCTGTTTAGAATAATCAATAACCAACCCAATGCTAACATTCAAGTAACCGCTGAAACCGATCTGCCCTACCTTTGGCTTTGGGACCGTGAAGGGAACGTCCTGATTGAAAACGGTGCATCCACTGGCAATACCAGCCCGGGAAACACTTACTATACTGTAGAATTTAGAATTCCTTCCGGAGCACCGATGAACTGGCAACCACAAGGATCGTATATAGTATTTCATTCTGTATCTATACCTAAAACAGCTGTCAATTAGCAAACCTGTTGAAAACACCATCAGCATATGATCAGGAGGGGGCGGCAAGCCCCCTCAAATACCATATTTGATATCCATGCATGATTGGCGTTTCAACTTGTCCTGCACCCCTTTATGAAAGGGGAAGAGAGGTGTTTGAAATGGGCAGAGCAATAAGAAAAGCGCTGCTCGTCTTCCTGCTAATCTGGCTGGCGGTAATCGGTACGGTTACAGTGCTGGCTACGGGGCCGCAGGTCGATTCCGAACCCTACCTTTTCTCTGTGATACTCAAGTTTGACAGCCGATCTTTGAAAACCCAATAACCACGGGGATTATTAGCAATTAAACACACGCGTACCACTACAGGGGTTCCCTAACTTGGTGGCATTACCTGGACCAGGTTTGGCGGCCGGAGACCAAGGGCTTTGAAGGCCTCATAGGCCTGTCCTACCATCTCGGTGCGAGCCAGGAAGCGCTGGCCACCCAGGCTCACATCCACCGCCCGCAGCTCTTTTAAATCCTCCAAGAGTTCGGAGTATGAAAAACGGCTGCCCGCTTCTTTAAGCTTCCGGCAGAGGGCTGTCTCCAGAACCAGGGCCAGGAAACAAACCATGATATGCCCCCGCACCCGGGAATCAGTATGATGATACACGGGACGCAGGTTAAGGCCGGTTTTCAGTTCCCGGAACGCCCGCTCCACCTGCCACAGCAGCTTGTAGCTTTGAGCAACCTCGCTTGGAGCAAGCTCGGTATTGGTTTTGAGCACATACTTGCCGTCAAAGCGCTTCTCGAAAG
>JAAYGO010000161.1 GCA_012727685.1 Bacillota bacterium
AGATCGGCTGGCCCCCGTACTTTAGCTCCACTTCCAGATCGGGGCAAGCCTTTTCAATGGCGGAGACCAGCGCGGCGGCATCGTCGGCGCTGACATCTTGGCCGTAGAGCACGGTTAGAATTTCATCACCGGGCTCATACATCGCCTCCACCAGGTCGAGGGTGGTGCGAGCCAGGTCGTCCCCGACGCGGCTGATTTGCCCGTTAAACAAGCCCAGGTAAGTACCCCGTTTAATCTCGAGGCCGTCGATTTCACTGTCCCGGATCGCATAGGTCACCTCGCCGGCCTTGACCTGCTGCATCGCCTGACGCATGGCGGCGCTGTTTTCTTCCAGCGACGCCTCCGGCTTGAAATTAAACAGGGCGGCCAGCCCTTCGGCCATATTGCGGGTCGGCAGAACCACGATTTCCTTGTCCGACAGATTCCGCACCTGTTCGGCCACCATCACGATATTCTTGTTGTTCGGCAAGATGATGACCCGGTCGGAGTTTATGCGCTGGACCGCGCCAAACAGATCTTCGACCTTGGGATTCATCGTCTGGCCGCCAAATACGATTTCATCAGCTCCGAGACTTAAGAAAAGATCCTTGATCCCATCGCCAAAGGAGACGGCCAGCACGCCGGTTTCACGCGGCTGGGCGCTTCCCGCAAGGCCGTGCTGCGAGGCCATTGCTTCGACCGGTTCCGGTTCCAGGCGAGCGATGGTATGGTTATGCTGGTCGTACATATTATCAATTTTCAGATTATGCAGCGACCCGAGCTCCTGGCACAGCTCCAGCACTCTGCCCGGTCTCGCGGTATGGATGTGCACCTTGCAGATATCGCCGTCGCGGACCACCAGCAGCGAATCACCCAGCGGCTCAAGGGCCTGTTGCAGGTCGAACGGGGCTTTCGCCGTGGTCTTGATGATTAATTCTGTACAATAGGGATAAGGAATCTCGATGGGAGCGGTATCTTGAAAAGCCGCCGCCACCGCGGCACCGGTTACAGCACTGGCCGCTTCCGGCGCCTCCCTATGGGCCAGAATCTCGGCCATGGTGTGCCGCACGGCAAAGATACAGCCCTCCATGAAGACAACCAGCCCCATGCCGCCCGCGTCAACCACCCCGGCCTCCTTGAGCACCGGGAGCATTTCGGTGGTGCGGGCCAGCGTTTCGCGGCCGTTTTTTAAGGCAGCCTCTAAAACGCCGTAGAGGTCGGCGCCGCTTTTGGCTGCGGCGCGCATCCCGCGGGCCATTTCCCGGGCCACGGTTAAAATGGTCCCTTCCACCGGACGGGATACGGCCTTATAGGCATAGACAACCCCGTACTGAAAGGCTTTGCTCAAGGTGCTTAAATCGGCCTGCTTCTTTCCCCGCAGCCCCCTGGCAATGCCCCGCAAAAACTGGGAGAGGATTACCCCGGAATTGCCCCGGGCTCCCATTAAAGCCTTTGATGCCGCCAGGGCGGATATTTCTCCGATGGAATCTCCCTCGTAGGCGGCCGTTTCCTCCGCCGCTGCTGCCAGGGTCATGCTCATGTTGGTGCCCGTATCGCCGTCGGGAACCGGGAAAACGTTCAGCACATTAATCGCCTCCTTCTCCCGGTTGAAAAAGGAAGCAGCCCCGAGAAGCATCTTCTTATAATCTTCAGCCTGAAGGATATAATCAGGCCTGGTCTCCTGCGTTACTGTCATGGCAATACCCCCCTTGCCCTAGCTGATCCTCATCTGACCGCACTTTAATCCCGCTGCCACATCGATACACCGATGAGACCGGGGCCTGTGTGCACGCTGATCACCGGTCCAATGTCGCGCAGGCGCAGCCGTGCCCGGGGCACCCTTGCGGCGATCATTTCCTGCACCTGGAGGGCTTCGTCAAGGGCCAGCGTATGTCCTATGGTAACCTGCAAATGATCGCTGTCCGGAGGCAGTTCTTCCAGAATCCGCGCAATTGCTTTATTGCGGGTTCTCACCTTCTCAAATACCTCTATCTGTCCTTCGTACAAGTAGAGGAGCGGTACGATCTGCAGCAGTGTGCCCAGCAGCGCATGGGCCCCGCCGATCCGGCCGCCCTTTCTTAAGTACTCAAGGGTAGAAGGGATAAAATAAGTGCGGATCTCTTTTTTCGCTTTTTCAAGCCGCTCCACTATTTCGGCACGGCTTAAGCCCTCTTCAATCCACTGGACGGCTGCCTCGATGAGCATCATCAACGGGAAAGCGGTATTCCAGGAATCGACAAGGGAGATGCGCTCTTCATCCAACATCCGTGCCGCATTGCCGGCGCTTTCCAGGGTCCCGCTAAGTTTAGAAGAAATATGAATCGAAATGATTTCTTTACCCTGCTCAAGCAGTTTACGATAGATCTCCAGGAATTGCCCGGCCGCAGGCTGGGATGTAAATGGGATTTTCGTCGACGCATCCACCCGTGCAAAAAAAGCCCGGGCATCAATCATGCCGTCCTCAATGGCGCCATCTTCAAAATTAACGGTCAGAGGCACCACGCTGATCCCATAACGTTTTACCTCTTCTTCTGTCAGGTAAGCTGTCGAATCCGTTACGATGGCAATATTTGACATAAGCATTTCTCCTTTTTACGGATTTCATCCAGATGATATGGACCGGTAACCTAAAGATTTCTCCAAAACGGAGCACAATCCTTTTTTTCCGGTTATTGTTTTACTTTATTATACTGATTCATTTTTTATTATACAATTGGCGGCGGTTCTCAGCCCCGCCGCCAGCATCGCGGTCGCAGAAATTAAGTAATTAGAGCTGGGTCACAGCCTTGCCGGAAAGGAAATTCTTGGCCCACTGAATCATCCGTTTCACCATGATTCCGGCATTAACCGTTTTAGCGGCAACCTAATGCTGCCCGGCCACCATTATAATTCACCCCCGGCTCGCTGTCAACTTCATCCTTGAAATTCTCCATGCCCCGGATTGCTTCCCTGACAAAGAAATTCGATTGTCACGCCGCGGCATAATCTTTCTCCTCCGGCGTTTATTGCCGCTTAATATATAATTATATGCAGCCATGGAATATCTATACTCAGGATGACATGCGAGAGCATCTCTGTTCGTTTCAGGCGGGGGTGCTGAACTGGCTGCGGTAGAGGTCGGCGTAGAAGCCGTTCCGGGCTAAGAGGGAGGCGTGGGTGCCCTGCTCGATCACTCTGCCCTCGTTCATGACGATGATCAGGTCAGCGTTGCGGATCGTGGATAAGCGGTGGGCGATCACGAAGCTGGTCCTGCCCTGCATCAATGCTGTCATGGCCTTTTGAATGAGCTGTTCTGTTCGCGTATCGACGCTGCTGGTGGCCTCGTCAAGAATGAGGATGGCGGGGTCGGCCAGGATTGCCCGGGCAATGGTCAGCAACTGTTTCTGGCCCTGGGAAAGATTGGACGCCTCTTCGTTGAGCACCGTATCATAGCCATCGGGAAGGGTGCGAATGAAATGATCGGCGCGCGCCACCCTGGCCGCCCGCACGATCTCTTCCTCTGTCGCCTCTTCGCGGCCGTAGGCGATGTTCTCGCGAATGGTGCCGTGGAAGAGCCAGGTGTCCTGCAGCACCATCCCGAAAAGGCTGCGCAGCGCGCTGCGCCTGATCTCCCGGATATCCACTCCGTCCACGGTTATTCTGCCTCCGTTGACTTCGTAGAAGCGCATGAGCAGGTTCACCAGCGTGGTCTTCCCCGCCCCCGTCGGACCCACAATGGCCACGGTCTGCCCGCTCTTGACCGCGATCGTCAACCGATCGATGACCGTAACCCCGGGGCGGTATCCGAAGGTGACATTTTCAAAGTTAACTGCTCCGCTTAAGCTAGCCGGCGCACCGGCCCTGGCGCTGTCGTCCTCCTCTTCGGCCTCGTCAAGAATCTCGAACACGCGCTCTGCTGCAGCAATGGTTGCCTGAAATATATTGGCGATATTGGCCGTCTGGACGATGGGATGCGAAAAATGGCGCGCATACTGGATAAAAGCCTGCACGTCGCCGATGGCAACCCGGCCTTGAATGACAAATACGGCGCCAACCACGCTGATCAATACGTAGCCGATGTTGCCGACAAAACTGAGGAGCGGCATCATTACCCCGGAGATAAACTGGGCTTTCCACCCGGCCTCGTAGAGGCGGTCATTGATCTCTTCAAAGCGGGTGATGGCTTCCTTTTCCCGGCCAAACGCCTTCACGATCATGTGCCCGCCATAGATCTCTTCCACGTGGCCGTTCAACTCGCCCAGCTCTTTCTGCTGGGCGGCAAAATGCTTCTGCGAACGCCTTGTGATCAGGACGGTGATTAGAAACGAGGCCGGCAGCGTAACAGAGGCGATCAGGGTCAGCCAGCCGCTGATGGCCAGCATCATGACCAGGGTGCCCCCGAGGCTGACCGCGGCGGTGATCAGTTGGGTCAGGCTCTGCTGCAGCGTGGTGCCAATCAGATCCATATCATTGGTAACGCGGCTTAAAATATCGCCGTGCGGCCGGGAGTCAAAAAAATGGAGCGGCAGACGGTCCAGCTTTTTGTAGAGATCATCGCGCATCCGGTAGACGGTCTTCTGGGCGACCCCGGCCATGATATACTGCTGCAGGTAACCGCACAGGGCGCTGAAGCAGTAAAGGGCAGCCAGAAGCAGCAAGATCTGCCCGATCCGCCCGTAGTCAATGCCCGCCCCAGGGGTGCCGCTTCGCCCTTGCATAATCCCCTCAAAGATTACGGTGGTGGTCAGCCCCAAGATTTTAGGGCTGACGATGGTAAAGGCCGTGCTGGCCACCGCAGCGGCAGCGACCACGAGCAGAGCCGCCCGGTGCGGCTGCAGGTAGGCGAGCAGGCGCCGCAGGGTGCCCTTAAAATCCTTCGGCTTCTCCAGCGGCATGGCTCCAAAAGGTCCGGGCCCCGGGCCTATGCCGCGCCGCCCCGGCCGGAAGGGTGGCCTAAACGGCGCTCTAAAGGAACCTTGCTTCCCGCTCATGCGATTTCAGCCTCCGCCAATTGCGAGCCCACTATTTCACGATAGATGGCGCACGAGGCGAGCAGTTCCTCGTGGGTGCCGCTGCCGGCAATCCGGCCTTCATCCAAAACGATAATCCGGTCGGCGTGCATCACCGTGCTCACCCTTTGCGCCACCATGATCACAGTTGCTTCCTTAGTGGCTTCCTTCAGCGCCGCCCGCAGCCGGGCGTCCGTCTTAAAGTCGAGGGCGGAAAAGCAGTCGTCAAAGACGTAGATCTCCGGCTGGCGCACCAGCGCGCGGGCAATGGCCAGCCGCTGTTTCTGTCCCCCCGAAAGGTTCCCGCCGCCCTGGCCGATGGCGGCATCGTAGCCCTCCTTCAAGACCGCAATAAACTGGTCGGCCTGGGCGATGGCGGCAGCCCGGGCGATCTCCCCTTGTCCAGCCCCCGCTTTGCCGTAACCGATGTTCTCGCGCACGGAACCGGAAAAGAGAACCGTCTGCTGGGGGACGTAGCCGATTTTGGCGCGCAACTGTTCCTGTGTCATCCGGCGCACATCCACCCCGTCCACCAGGATGCTGCCGCTTTGGACATCGTAAAACCGCAGCAGCAAGTGCACCAAAGTCGATTTGCCCGCACCGGTGCTCCCGATGATGGCTATAACTTCGCCCGGTTCGGCGGTAAAGGAGATCCGGCTCAGCGCCGGCCGCTCCGCGCCCGGGTAGCCAAAAGTCACGTCACGAAATTCAACCCGCCCCCGGCCAGGTGCTGAAGTAGCATGTTGCGCCGGGTCCTTAATCGCCGCCGCTGTATCGAGAACCGCGTTGACGCGGGCGGCGGAGGCGGAGGCGCGTGGAATCATCACGAACATCATCGAAAAGAGCACCAGCGAAAACATAATCTGCATCGCATACTGGATGAAGGCCATCATGTCGCCCACCTGCA
>JAAYGO010000214.1 GCA_012727685.1 Bacillota bacterium
AAACGCTGTATTTTAAAGCCTTTTTGCGGTTTTACTCAATTTTTAGGCCGGTTCGTTGTGACTATTTATTAGCTATGATTCGTGTTACCTTTTAGCTTTAGTTGACCTTTTTGGGGTCGAATCACTTCTCACCTCTCAGTTAGCTGTTGACCGTCTCCAGGCAAAAGTCTTATAATAAAAGAGAAATGTCCGGACATTCAGACTTTTCCACTTAAACAACCCATTTAATAAGAGGTGGCAGCCTCCATGGCGGAAGGTTTGGCCGCTGTAAAAGAATCGCTGCGCAAGGCGGGGCTGGCAGGGATCGAGGTGCAGGAGCGGCTCGGCGCCGTGGCCCTCGGCGGAGCCGTGAGCCGGTGGGAGCAGTACATTGCCGCCGGTTACGCCGCGGCCGGCAAAGGCTACCGGGGCGTGGTCAATGAGATTGAAGTGGCCGGCCTGCAAAAGGCCCGTATGCCCGCGGCGCCGCGCCTCGATGCCGCATTGGAAGGCCGCTATTTCGACGCGGTGGTGATCGGCGGCGGAATTATCGGCACATCTATAGCCCGCGAACTAACCCGCTATAACATCACCGTGGCCCTGCTGGAAAAAGAGGCGGATGTGGCCTGCCACAGCACCGGCCGCAACAACGGCATGGTGCACGAGGGCTTTGCCCCGAAACCGGGAACCCTCAAGGCCAGGTACAATGCCCGGGGCAATGTCCTCTACAGCCGGGTGGCGGAGGAGCTCGGCGTCAAGCTGGAGCGCCCCGGCACCATAGTGCTTTTTACCCGCTCCTGGCAAACGCTGCTGATGCCGTTCATTCATCGCCGGGCCCGCCAGAACAATGTGCCCGGCCTGCGCTATCTTTCGCCGCGGGAAGTAAGGGCGCTGGAACCCCACGTCTGGGAGGGGCAGAAAGGCGGCTTCCTTATGCCCACCACCGCCATTATCTCGCCTTACAAGATGGCGGTAGCTTACATTGAAAATGCCGCCGAAAACGGGGCAGAGGTTTTTCTACAAACCGCCGTGACGGGGTTCACCGTGATAAATAGCCGCATCGACAAGATCTCTACCAACCGGGGGGAGCTGCGTGCAGGCGTGGTGATCAATGCCGCCGGTTTATGGGCCGACGAGATCGCCCGCCTGGCCGGTGACGGCTTTTTCACCCTGCACGGGCGCCGCGGTGTGATGGCCATCCTCGATAAAAAAACAGCCCCCTTGCAGCGGACCATCCTGGGCCTCTTCCAGTCCGGCAGCTCCCGGACCAAGGGGGGCGGGCTGCTGCCCACCGTTGATGGAAATCTGCTCATCGGTCCCAATGCCGAAGAGTTTCCCGGGCGGGAGGATTATCACACCGAACCCGCCGATCTCGATTACCTCCTTGCACACCACTTGAGCTTAAACCGCCGTTTAAAGCGCGAAGCGATCATCACCTATTTCGCCGGGGTGCGGCCCTGCACTTTTGACGAAGATTTTATCATTGAAGCCTCCCCTTATGTTAATAACCTTATCCACGTGGCCGGCATTCAGTCACCAGGCCTGGCCTCGGCTCCGGCCATCGCCGCCGACGTCCGGGATATGGCGGTCAGGCTCCTGGAGCGGGAGCGGCCGGTCAAGCCTGACCCGCACTTTAACCCGCGCCGCCGGGTGGCCCCGCCGTTGCAGGCACTGCCCCTGGCGGAGCGGGCGCGGCTGATCCGCGAAAACCCCGCTTACGGGCGCATCGTCTGCCGCTGCGAAGGCGTGAGCGAGGGAGAGATCGTGGACAGCCTGCGCGCTCCTGTGCCGGCGCTGACGCTGGATGCCATCAAGCGGCGGGTCCGCCCCGGCATGGGTCGCTGCCAGGGCGGTTTCTGCACGCCAAGAGTCCTGGAGATCATGGCCCGGGAGAAAAACCTTCCGGTCACCGCCATTAGCAAGTCCGGGCCGGGCTCACCCCTGGTCCTGGGCTGCACCGGGATAAACGACAAGCCCCCACAAAACGGGACGGAATAAAGTAGGGGAACAGACCGGCAAGCGGTCCCTCCCAGGAAGCCCAAGCAGGACCCGGAACCGGGCACCTCTTACCGTTACTTTGCCTGCCGCCCGTGAGCCGGTTGCACTGGTTCTAGAGTAGAGTTTAAACGATATCGTCAATATGCGTGAATGTGCTCTTGATCACAGTCCCACTGCCAGAGTCAGGCCAGAGAGAAGAATGGCGCCCTTCAGAATCCCCTCTCCCCCTGGGGGGAGAGGGTCAGGGTGAGGGGGGGCGACATCAGGGATATAAAATTTTACGCCTCTTGTTATAGAGAATCGAAGGCACTTTTTTAGTTTTCCGACCTCCGGCTTCTGACTTCTAATTGAGGAGGTGCACAGCAAATTGCCGCCTGAACGGTTCTACGACGTGGCGGTAATCGGGGCCGGGCCGGCGGGGCTCGCCGCAGCCGTGGCCGCCAGCGATGCGGGTGCCCGCGTGACGCTGGTGGAAAGGGAGGAGCGCCCCGGGGGGATTCTCAAGCAGTGTGTGCACGATGGCTTCGGCTTGATCCGCTTCGGCGAAAAACTCTCTGGCCCCGAGTATGCCTACCGCTATTTGCGCCTGGCGGCGGAGAGGGAGCTGCCCATCCTGACGCAAACCTTTCTGCTCGCGCTGGAACGCGATGCAGAGGGCTACCGGCTCCGCCTGCAAAACAGCCGGCAGGGCGTATTTGAGCTGTGCGCCGCCGCCGTAGTCTGGGCCGCCGGCTGCCGGGAACGCACCGCCCGCCAAGTGTTTATCCACGGCGATCGTCCCGCCGGGATCTTCACTGCGGGCATGGTGCAGTACATGGTCAATGTGCAGGGTTACCTGCCCACCCGCAGGTGCATAATCCTCGGCTCCGGAGATATCGGACTGATCATGGCCCGCCGCCTCACCCTGGAAGGGGCCCGGGTGCTGGGGGTTTTTGAAATCAAACCAGAACCCTCCGGCCTGATGCGCAACGTGGTGCAGTGCCTGCATGATTTTAATATCCCCCTGCACCTGAGCAGCACCGTCACCCGGGTGCACGGCCCAAAAAGGGTGGAAGGGGTCACCGTGGCGGCGGTGGACGAACGGCTGCAGCCCATACCGGGCACGGAGCGCACCATCGCCTGCGACGCCCTGATCCTGTCGGTCGGCTTGATCCCGGAGAACGACCTTATTGAAAGCAGCGGCCTCCCCCTGGATCCGCGCACCGGCGGACCGATTGTGGACCAAAACCTGATGTCCTGCCGTGAGGGACTTTTCTGCTGCGGCAATGCGCTCCATGTCAACGACCTGGTCGACTATGTCTCGGAAAGCGGTGAAACGGCCGGTCGCGCCGCCGCAGCTTACGTGTTTACAGGGCGCCGCCAGCGGGAGCTGATCGCGGTCAAGGCCGGTGCCAATCTCCTCTCCCTGGTGCCGCAGCAGCTGGACCGGAAAAGCGGCGGAGCAGTGACGTTCTACTTTCGCAGCGCGCACACGCTTAAAAACGCCTTGCTAACAATCAGCGCGGGCGGGCAGATCCTGAAGCAGAAGAAATACCTGGTCCTGCGCCCCCCGGAGATGCAGCGCCTGGTCTTCGAACAGGCAGCAATCCCGCATAACGCCGCCGAGCTCGCCTTTGCCATTACAGGAGGTGGTGGCGAGTGAAGATCCCGGAAGAGTTGACCTGTATTGAGTGCCCTTTAAGCTGTACCCTGCGGCTCAAGGAAACAGATGGTAAAATAGAAGTGTCGGGCAACCAATGCCGCCGCGGCGAGGAATACGGCCGCAAAGAGGCGCTGCACCCCTGCCGCAGCCTTACCACCACCGTGGCTACCGGGTATGCGCACTGCCCGCGCCTGCCGGTGCGCACCGCCGGCGAGATCCCCCGGGAGCTGCTCTTCGCCGCCCTGCGGGAGATCAAGAAACTGGTGGTCAGGGAACCGGTCCTGACCGGCCAGGTGTTGATCAAGAATCTTCTCGGCACCGGGGTGGATGTGATCGCTACCGGTGAGCTTAATGAGCAAGATATTTGAGTAAAAACAAATACTATCGGGCACCGTTATTTTTTGGCTGAGTCCTTCACTCCGGTTTCCTCGTGAAGAAGTGCAACGGCTCACCGGCGGCCTTCCGCCCGGGCTGCCCTCGACAGTCGACATCCGTGTCTCCTGTCTCGGCGGCCTGCATCCATGCAGGTCGGCCCGGCTCTAGGCCTTGGTTCGCCTGCACTTCTAATCACTCGTCAAATTCGTTCAGGCCTCAGCCAAAAAATAACTGCTCTTCGACATACATAAATACATAAGTATAAAACCGTTTAGTCGGCCGAAAAAAGTCCATAGAAAGGACGGTGACCCTCATGCCGAAAAAAGATGCGTTTTATCCCGACTGGTATCACCGGGTGCCGCCGGAGAAGTCCTACCGCTCCATCTTCAAGTGGGGCTACCCGGACACCTTCAAGCACCCCAACCGGAGGCTATATGCCCTGATGAAAGAAACCTTCGCCATGACCGACGACGATTTCCGGGTCAAGCGCAACACCGGCGACGAAAAAGTCTCCTTCGACTACCCGGTGAAGCTTTCCACCGCGCAACTGGATCAACTGCGCGCCATCGTCGGGGCGGAAAACGTGCTCACCGACGACTATTCCCGCCTGCGGGTGGCCTACGGGAAGATGATCTACGACCTGATCCGCCTGCGTGAGAAGAAGATTGAAAACCTGCCCGACGCCGTGGTCCGCCCCCGCAGTAAAGAAGATGTGCAGGCACTGGTGCGCTTCTGCCACGCGGAAAAAATACCGCTCACCGTTTTCAGCGGCGGCTCCTCGGTCATGCGGGGCACCGAGTGCCCGAAGGGCGGCATTTCCCTGGAGATGGGCGTCCACATGAAGCGCATTCTCAAGCTTAATCCCGTGAACCAGACAGTAACGGTGGAGCCGGGCATCACGGGTCCCGACCTGGAAGATGCGCTGCGCGATGCGCCGCGACGCTTTCCCGGTGCGCCGCATCGCTATACCTGCGGCCACCTGCCCCAGTCCTTCCACGGCTCCACCGTCGGAGGCTGGGTGGTTACCCGGGGCGCAGGCCAGAATTCCACCTACTACGGCAAAATCGAAGACCTGGTCGTCTGCCAGGAATATATCACCCCGGCCGGGGAGATCGCCACCCGCGAATACCCGGCCTCGGCCACCGGGCCGGACCTGGACCAGGTGATGATCGGTTCCGAAGGAACCTTCGGCGTTCTCGTGGCGGTGACCCTGAAAATTTTTCGCTACATGCCGGAAAACACGCGGCGCTTCAGCTTTATCTTCAAAGACTATCCTTCCGCCCTGGAGGCGGTGCGGGAGGTATCGCAGGGCGAGTTCGGACTTCCCTCCGTCTTCCGCCTCTCGGATCCGGAAGAGACCGACGTGGCCATGCGCCTCTATGGCGTGGAAGGGACGGCCCTCGATAAACTGCTGCGGCTGCTGGGCTACCGCCCGGGCGAGCGCTGCCTGCTGCTCGGCACCGCGGACGGGGAAAGGGGCTTTGCCCGCCATGTCGCCCGCATGATCGGCCGGATCTGCCGGCGCCACGGCGCCCTGCCGACCACCGGCTACGTCACCCGCCGTTGGGAACACGGCCGCTTTTTAGACCCCTACTTGCGGGAGGATCTGCAGGATTACGGCATCATCATCGACACCCTGGAATGCGCAGTCAACTGGGACAGCCTCGAAAGGATCTGGCGGGAGGTGCGCGCTTATTGCAAAGCGCGGCCCCGCACCATCTGCATGTCCCACTCTTCCCATTTCTATCCCCAGGGAACCAACCTTTACTTTATCTTTGTGGCCCGCATGGATGCCGGGGAATACCTGCGCTACCAGGCCGGCGTCATCGACGCCATCTTCAAGGCGGGAGCGGCGCTGAGCCACCATCACGGCATCGGGCGCATGCTCGCCCCCTGGTACGAATCTTTTATGGGCCCGCAGCAGATGGCGGTCCTGCGGGCGCTGAAAAAGCATTTCGACCCGCACAATATCATGAACCCGGGGGGCACCCTGGCCCTGGACCTGCCGGATGAAAAAAAGCGAATGTGACAAAATTGCCCCGTCCCCATTGTCACATTCAGTTGAGAAGAATGTATTGGTGCACCTTCTGCTCGATGCGGTAGCGTTTGGCTTCCTCACCGTAAAAGCGGTAATCATGGCGGCTGAGCCAGATATGGGTGGCCTTGCAGAGCAATAGATCGATCAAGGCATGGCGGTCATAAGCCTGATAGCGCCATTGCTCGGGGAAGGTGACCACCCCCGTGGCCACATCCACATGGACTTTATCGACAGCGGCGGCGGCAATCGCTGAGATCTGCGCACCCACGAATTCATAATCCACCGGGTTGTTCCGGGAGAGCAGCGAAAGGGCCTCGCTGATGGCGTCAACGAATGGAGCCGGCCCCTCGATGCTAAGGGCCCCATGGATTTCAGATCTGGCGGCGGCAAGCCCGGCCCCGTTAAGCAGCGCCCCCTCCGGGCTATCTGAAAAGACCGACCCTGCCGATGACAGCAAAAAGGCGGTGATCAAGGCGGCATATAGCAGCACGAACAGCACCGGCAGGCGTTCTCCGGCGGGCATGGCCATTTCTCTCCCCCTTTGAAAGGTCCGCTAATTATATATATGTCTTGCCGCTGCCAGGGTATTCATTAATTGCTGCGAAGGCTTTCCGGGCCAGGCGAACGGGTATTGCAGAGGCTCTCGTCGATAAGTTGGAGGCTTGGAGGGTGCCGCGAAGGATGCAGGTCTGACCGCTGCCTTGATTATAATTTATTTACAGGTAAATTGAAATACTGGTCGAATTAGTCCCTGAAGGAAAAATTACCCGGATATAGATCCGAAGAATACCGCGCGGGAGGAGTTGTTTATCGATGGAAGAGAGGATTAACGAACTGCTCGGCAGGCTGACGCTGGAAGAAAAAGTGGCCCTGACCACCGGCCGCGATTACTGGACCACCAGGCCGGTAGAACGCCTGGGCATACCTTCAATCTGGCTGAGCGACGGGCCGCACGGGGTCAGAAAAATCCGCTCCAGCGATGACATGGGGCTGGGCGATGCCGTACCCGCCACCTGCTTTCCCACGGCCTCCTGCATGGCCTCATCCTGGGACCGCTCCTTAATCGCTGCCATCGGCAAAGCCATCGCTGCGGAATGCCGTGCCCTGGGTGTCCAGGTCCTGCTGGGGCCGGGGATCAATATCAAGCGAACTCCCCTGGGGGGAAGAAATTTCGAGTATTTTTCCGAAGATCCCTACCTGACAGCCGAACTGGCCATTGCTTTTGTCAACGCGGTGCAGGAAGAAGGGATCGGCACCTCTTTAAAACACTACGCCTGCAACAACCAGGAATTCGAACGGATGACCATCAGCGCGGAGGTGGACATGCGCACACTGCACGAGATCTACCTCTACGCCTTCGAGCGGGTGGTCAAAGAAGCCCGCCCCTGGACGGTTATGGCTGCCTACAATCGCATCAACGGCGTGCCCGCCACAGAAAACAGTTACCTGCTCACCACCGTCTTAAAAAACGAATGGGGCTATGAAGGCTGTGTCATCTCCGACTGGACGGCGGTCAACGATAAAGAAAAAGCGCTGCTGGCTGGATTGGACCTGGAAATGCCGGGTAAAGGCGGCTCCGGCGACATGGCTGTTCTCCGGCTGGTCAAGGAAGGGCGCATTGCCGAAAGCGTCATTGATGAAGCGGTGCGCCGCATCCTGCGCCTGGTCCTGCAGGCGGAGCAGCATCAACGCCCGGCGGTTTCCTTCGACGCGGCGCTGCAGGCGGCTCACCATGCCCTGGCCAGGCGGGCCGCCGCCGAAGGTGCGGTGCTCCTGAAAAACGAGCATCACCTGCTCCCCCTGGACCGCAACTCCCTCTCTTCCCTGGCGGTAATCGGCCGCTTCGCCCGGGAGCCTCGCTACCAGGGGGCCGGCAGCTCCCAGGTGACCCCCAGCAGGGTGGACACGGCTTACGATGAAATAAAAAAACTGCTCGGCAACCAGTGTGAACTGCTCTACGCCCCGGGATACGGCAGCGGCAGCGAGGTCGATGAAAACCTGATCGCAGAAGCGACGGCCGCGGCCAAACAGGCCGCAGTGGCGGTTGTCTTTGCCGGGCTGCCGCCTGAATGGGAATGGGAAGGGTTTGACCGCGATCAGCTCGCTCTGCCTGCGGCGCACAACCGCTTAATCGAGGCGGTCTGTGCAGTTCAGCCCCATACCGTGGTCTACCTGGCCAACGGCTCCCCTGTCACCATGCCCTGGCTGGATCAGGCGGAAGCGGTCATCGAGGGCTGGCTTGGCGGGCAGGCCGCCGGGGGTGCCGCCGCGGATCTGCTCTTCGGGCTGGTCAACCCCTCCGGGAAACTGGCTGAAACCCTGCCCCGCCGCCTGGAAGATACCCCGGCTTATCTGAACTTTCCCGGGGAGGCGGACAGCGTCAGGTACGGGGAAGGGCTTTTTGTGGGCTATCGCTACTATGACCGGAAGAAGATTGCGCCGCTCTTTCCTTTCGGCTTCGGCCTCTCCTACACCAGCTTCGAATACAGTGATCTGCAGTGCGACCGGAAAGGCTTACTGAAGGGGATCGGCTGCAGGTGCGGCTGAAGGTGACAAACAGCGGGAAAAGGGCGGGACAGGAAATCGTGCAGCTCTACCTGCGCGACGAGTCGTCGTCCCTGGTCCGCCCGGATAAGGAGCTGAAGGGTTTTGCCAAGGTGGCGCTTGCTCCGGGTGAGACAAAAACCGTGGAATTCACCCTGACGGGGCGCGATTTCGCCTGCTATGACGGCAGCGGCGGCGCCTGGGTCGCGGAAACGGGCTGGTTCGAGATTCTGGCCGGCAGCTCCAGCGCCGACATCAGGCTGAGGGCCCGGGTTTATCTCGAATCTTCCCAAGCCATCAAACGCCGCTTCCAGCGGCTCATCCCCTTTAAATATTTTCTCGCCGACGAGCGCGTGAAAAAGACTTTCCAGGCAGAGCTGGGAGAATTGCCCATGGTGGCCCTCCTCTTATCGGGCGATCTGGATCAAACGCTGCAGAAGATGCTCGGCAATATGCCGATCATCAAGCTGCTGGACTTTACCGGGGGCGAAATTACGGTGGAGATGCTCGACCGGCTGCTGGACCGGATTAACCGGCAGGACTAGCCGGGCGTAAAAACTACGGTAGTGGCAAGTGGAATAAAAGCTTTGCCCCTTGCCACCCAAGAAGCCGGAGCCACTGTGGACGAATGGATCGGTTGGGCTTCACCGGCACCATCACGCCGTCGAAGCGGTGACCGCCTCCAGATCAACAATCCGGATGGGAAAGTTCAATTGATCGAGCAGGGCATTGTACTCCGCTTCGGTCAGCTCCTGCTTTTTCCCGGAGAGGCATACGAGGAGCGCTTCGATCACATTTGTGCCGAAAGAGCGCCCCTCCATGTCCGGGGTGGTGCAGACCAGTTTATGTAAATTCCGTTCTTTTAGCAGGCGAATATTTTCTTCCGTGATCGTGTTGGTGATAATTGTTTTACCGCTCAAGTCATGCGGCATATATTTATAGATTAAATGGAAGTCGCCGGCAATTATATCTGCATCCCGAAAAAAACGCGAGAAACGCGGCTTGTTAATCTCCTGGCTATCTCCGGCCGGGTAGAGCATCGAGAAAGGCAGCCTGCAGATCAGCGGGAGAAGCAGCCTGGCCAGGAAGGCGATTGTTTTTAGGGAGTACAGCGGGATCGGCAACCCCAAAACAAAGGGGAAATCGCCGTAAGTGAGCCGGCACCCGGCCTCCTCCAGGGCCTGGGCCATACTGAGGCGATCCATGGCGCAGACCATCAATGCCCGTTTGCCGCCCGCAAGCAAACCGGTTTCCCTGGCCAGGTAGTTGATTACCCGCCGCTCCAATGTTTTTTTAATCCCACCGCCGTCAACGATCGGGGTCAACCGCGCCGCCTCCATGATCCGCCGCGCATCGCGCAGCTGATAGCGCCGGTCGATCGAGTAGAGGTTCACGCTGATCCCGCCCAGGCCGAAGGCATCCACCTTTCCGTCCAGCGCTTTAATCGTTTCGATCATGCGCTCCATGTCGCCATCCATCCCGACCCTCTCCACCCGGCATTCCTGCCCGAGCAGGCTGACGGTAACAGCATGATCCCGTTTGGACGAACCAAGGCTGATTCCCATTACTTTTTTCACTCAGACATCTCCTTTAAAAACTAAGATGATTGCATAAATTCAATCGATGCTAGATTCAACCTTTCTGAATAATATCCTGCCGGGCAGGATCCCGCCTGAAACCGGAACTGCGTAAAACACGAAACCATGCGAACCCGCAGCCGGCCTTCACCCTGAGAGCATGAAGCCTCGAATAAGCTGATGAGAAACCAATCATGGTTAGCCACTTAACGGATCCGGATCAAAGCCGGAGCTGAGTAACTGGAGCAGAGATGGGATATAATAGGTTTAAAGTTATTTATCACCTTTTCCGGCAACACATTACTGATCGGAGGTTAGAAGCAGGATGCAGATTAGCGGGCGCAACAAAATCAAAGGCCGGGTGGTCGGGGTTACCCCGGGGACTGTCACCGCAGAGGTTGAGCTGGATATCGGCAGCGGGAACCGCCTCGCTGGAGTGATCACCAGGCGTTCTCTGGACGAGATGGGCATCAAAAACGGAGACGAGATCACCGCTTTAATCAAGGCCACTTCGGTCATGTTCATCAAGGGGTAATGCCCAAACCTGGGCCGCCTGGTAGACTTAGCCGTCAGCCGGGCGGTCTTCCTTTTTCCTGTTTTGAAGAAAGACCAGCAGGTAATGAGTCCCTAGTCCGGCCAGGAAACCGTAAGCCATGTTTGTAAAGATGGAAACCAGGGCTGTTACCGCCAGCACCGCAAGTTCCCTGTTAAACGACACATCTCTGGCAAATTTAACCATCTCCAGGCCGACCAGAAACATCATTGCTCCGATGATCGCTTGCGGAAACACCGCAAACAAACCGGCAATGGAAGAAGCCAGCAACAGGCCCAGCAGTATTTCGATCAGCCCTTCCAGGATATTGGCGCCCCCGGTGCGGGCGCCGAAATAATACTGGCCGGCCAGGCCGCCGGCGCCGTGACAGAGGGGCATTCCTCCGAAAAAGGGAAACACCAGGTTCATTAACCCCATGTTTAAGGATAAGCGGCGCTCGCTGACCGGGCGATCGGGAAAATATTTTTTAATTAATGAAGAGGTAGAGATCACGGCATTGGTGGCGGTTAGCGGAATCTGGGCGAATCCGGCCAGAAGGAGCCCCTGCCACACTTCCACCGGTTTAAAAAAGGTTATTTCCGGCAGTGTAAAACCGGTAAACTTGACCTGGGCCAAATCGCCATGGAAATAGGTAATCGCTAATCCCAGCAACACCAGGACTACCGCTGCGGGAGCATAGCGGTTTTGGCGTAAAAAAATGACGATTAAGACTGACACTGCTCCCAGCAGCCACCAGTCGGCAAGAAATTTCAAGGCTTCCAGGGCAAGCAGGACGCCCAAAGCAACCTGGATGCCCCGGATGACCGGCCGGGGAGTATATTTAGCCACGTAATCCATAATTCCGGTAACGGCAAACAATAGCCAGACAATACCCATGCCTAAGCCCGACGCGTAGATCAAAGAAGGCGGCCACTGCTGGGCAATGGCCACCACGGCGAGCACTTTCATCGGCTCAATGGGCATGGGCAGGCGATAGACAATCCCGGTAATAATGTTGGCCAGGCCCATGGTAACAAGCAAGCCTGCCGGGTTGAGCCCGCATACGGCGATGTAGCCGATGGCCAGGGGAAAGAGGGTGCCGAAGTCGCCCATGGCCCCGGAAAGTTCGCGTAAACTGAATTCAAAAGGACCAATTTTCATGATTGCCCACCATGCCTTTACTAAACGAGGATGAAATACTGACAAAGCTATTTTACAAAAATACTAGTAGATCATGCGACCCTCAATAAAAGCCCCGGTCCGCGGATCATGCGGCGCGGTAAAGATCTGCTTCGTTTCCCCCATTTCCACGATCCGCCCGTCATATAAAAAGATCACCTCGTCTGTGACCCGCCGGGCCTGAAAAACATTGTGAGTAACCATAATTACGGTAATAGAGGTGTTCCGTTTTAGATCCAGGATCAACCTTTCCATTAACTCCACATTAGCCGGATCCAGGTTTGCCGTCGGCTCATCAAGCAGCAGCAGGGCAGGTTCAAAAGCCACCGCCCGGGCTAAGGCCACCCGCTGGGCTTCTCCCCCGGAGAGGGTGGCTGCATGACGGCCGGCCAGCTCTTTCAATCCCACCTGCTCGAGAAGCGTGTCCACTCTTTTCTTAATCTCCTGCTTTTTAAACCCCCGCACTTTTAACCCATAAGCAATGTTTTCAAACACTGTGGTCCTGAAGAGTATCGTCTTCTGAAAAACCAGGGTCATCTGACGGCGCAAGTCGAGGCTGTCTTTAGCATTATGGCTGTTGCTCCGGCCAAAATAATAGATCTCGCCTCTGTCCGCTTTCACCAGTTGATTGATAATGCGCAGCAGGGTGCTCTTGCCGGCGCCGCTAGGACCAATAATACCGTAAATTTTACCCCGGTGGAGGACCAGCCGCTCTATGTTTAATACCTCCCGGTCATACCGTTTGACCAGGTTTTCTACCCGCAGGACCACTTTAGCGCCGGGCATGGCTTTCTCCTCCTTCCGGTGATTCTTTCTGGAATGTATAAAGCAGGGAATTGATGACAAAGTAGATGGCCAGCAGGATCAGTCCCAGGCCGATGGCCAGCTCGAAATGGCCCTTACCGGTCTCCAGAACCATGGCTGTAGTCATCACCCGTGTGCGCCCCTCGATGTTACCGCCGACGATCATCACCGCTCCCACCTCGGCTACTACCCGGCCGAACCCGGTCACCACGGCCCCCAGAATGGAGTAGCGGCATTCCCGGATCACCGTCCATGCGGTTAGTAAAGGACCGGCCCCCAGGGTACGGGCTGTTTCCTCCAGCTCCCGGCCCCGGCTGCGGATACCAACCATGGTCAGGCCGGTTACGATGGGCAGGGCGAGGGCGACCTGCGCTGTAACCATGGCCACCGGAGTATAAAGCAGTCCCAGCACCCCTAAGAGGCCTTGCCGGGACAATAGCAAATAGATCGCCAGCCCCGCCACCACCGGGGGAAGCCCCATCAGCGTATAGATGATCTTGTTGATCAGCCTGGTCTTTCTTTCCTCGCACATTCCCAGCCAGGTGCCCAGGGGAACACCGAGCAGGGTGCTGATGATTATGGCCGCCCCCGAGACCTGCAGCGATAATAACACGATGCGCAGCAGGTAAGGGTCCAGGGTAATGATCAATCTGAAAGCTTCCAGAATACCGTCCAGCAGCGACAAAAAAATCCTCCTCAAATATTAACTCGCCCGGGGTACGGCTGAGCGCACCCCGGGCAGGGATAACCCTACAAAGTTATATTCCCAATCCGGGGAAGAAAAGGGTCTCTCCACCGATCTGGAAGGAGCTGATCAGAGACTGCCCTTCTTCCGAGATCAAAAACTCGATGAACTGAAGGGCCTCTTCATACTTTACATGTGGATGTTTTTCCGGGTTAACGGCCATCACTCCGTACTGGTTAAACAAGGCCGGATCCCCTTCGAGAACGATCTCCAGGTCGAGTTCATCCTTCATTGATAGATAGGTCGCCCGGTCGGTAAGAGTATAAGCCAGGTTCTCGTTGGCTACCGTCAGGGTGGCACCCATTCCCTGCCCGATGGCCATATACCATTCGCTCCCGGCCGGGTCTACGGAGGCTTCTCCCCAGAGCCGCAGCTCCATGCGGTTGGTGCCCGAATCGTCGCCGCGGGAGACAAAAGTATGCCCGCCCGCAGCCAGCTTGGCCAGCGCTTCGACCACGCTCTCTACGCCCTTGATACCGGCCGGATCGTCCGGTGAACCGACGAGCACAAAATCATTATACATTACATCGTGGCGATCAACAAAATAACCTTCTTCGACCAGCTGCAGCTCTGAGGCGCGGTCATGCACCAGCAGAACGTCGGCGTCACCACGCTTCCCCGTTTCCAGGGCCTGGCCCGTGCCCTGGGAGAGGATCTCCACAGCAATGCCGGTTTCCACACCGGTATCGGGAATGGACTAACTAAAAGACCGGTCCAAGGTGGGGAATAATATCATCTCCGTGTAATCCCGCACTTTGCTGAATGCACGGCTGGAGTTTCCAATAGGAACTTGAAGGGATAAAATGCAGCAGGTAAGCCGGTTAAGCGATACATCAGTATTGATGGGGCGCTAATGGGTTTCCAGGTAATCCTCCAGATATTCCATATACTTTAAGTAATACTCCAAAGTACTTTTGATGGAATCATAGACTATCCGGTTGTCAATTTTTTGATATTCATGAACGATAATATTTCTCATACCTGTAGAAGGGGCTATTACGAGAGCAAATTCGAGCGGAAATACTTTTGCTTCCGCCATTTTTATAAAAGAAGAATAATAATCCGCCGGCGTTTCTTCCCCCGCTTTCTTTAACACCATATTGTTAATATCTGTTGCGGCCTCCACAATAAGTTGCAGCAGTCTTTCTGTCGTTCTTCTATAAAGATGGTTGCCGCTATAATCTTCATAAGAAATGGATTGAAGCTCCGCCAGTTCTCTGTAGTAGGACTGCAGAGCGGCTAGCTTTTCCCGCACAATTTCTGTAAACGGGTTGTTCATCTCTTCAGCGCTCCCAATTGCTCCTTAAAAAATTCTTTTTTCAAGGTGCGGAATTTCGCGGTATCGTAATAATACCTCAAGCAGTAAAGCCTGTAACGTTCAAAAAAGTCCGGTTTACTTTGAAACAAAACTCTTCCCTTACCGGCAATTTCAAATTTTAAAAGCCCCGAGGCCCGCCGGAGATCGATCAAATCCAGCCGATCATATTGGAAGAATGCGCTGAGATCCCTGATCAGCTGCAGATATTCATCCGGCTGCAATTCCTTTCCGGGAAGAAAGGCAATATCAATGTCACTCCGGCCCGGTTGAAAGTATCTCGTCCCATAACTTCCCAGCAGGATCAGCAGATCCAGTTCATGCTTGCCGGCCAAAACCGCCAAAGCCGGCTTTTCATAACTGATCCGCTTTAAATTAAAAGCGTTGTGCTCGCGCTTCATGATAAATCACCTACAATAAAAGCCTGGAACGATTATAACAATTTATGGAACAGGTGTCAATTGCTAAAAAACCCGAAAAAGAAGCGCCGCCTTTGCAGCGACGCTATAAATATGGTTAGAGTGAGGTAGAGTCATGAAAAAAGATTAATCTTTCCCTGGCATGATCCTAAAAAACTTTTAATGGAGCTGCTTTCTTCCCGGCGCCGCTCCGCCATACGCTCCAGTTCCCTGATGATCTCTTCCCTAATCCGGGAAACGGGGAGATTATTCAAGCAGCGGTAATGCCGGATTAAGCCGGACGCTGCGGCCAGTTTACCGGGCGTAAACGAAGGACGATCGGCCAGGATGAAGGCGCAAATCTGTCCTAAGTCCCGGGCGGGGTCACCCGGGGAGAGCAACTCAAAATCAAGTCCATAAAAAAGGCCCTCCCTGAAGATAAAATTACGTAAATTATTATCCGTCTTCAGTAAAGCGTTGCTGTCGCCGGGCGCGGTTTGGGCATGTAGCCGCGCATACCAGCCGGCCAGGGCTTTCGTCCAGAGTTCCGAAGAAACCAGGTCTTTCTCCAGAATATCAGCCAGCAGCACCCCCTCCAGGTGCTGCAGGTAAAGCCGCCGCCCTTCCAGACCCAGGGGAGTAGGAACGGTTACTCCTGCGGCAGCAAGCTGCAGCAAATTGCTGTATTCCCGCTGCGCCGCTGCGGCTGTGGTAAACTCTTTTATTACCAGGCACTGCACTCCCGCTTCACCCTGCGGCATCTCTGCCTGGAAAACCCGGTTCCGCCTGCTGTAGTAGCGCCCGGTGATCCGGCAGCCTTCAATCATCCTTACCGCGACCGCCGATGGAAATATTGATTGTCGCGTGCTCCTTGTAGCCTTCCAGGGTTGACACCAGGCCGACAACGGTCTTTTTGATCACTTCCTGCACAAAGGGAACGATTGTAATTTCCCGGCCGCCGATCTCTAGCCGGACATCACTCCGGTCGAGCACACAGTCGCTCCTCTGGCGTTCACCGCGCAAAACGGCCCCCAGCAGCTCCCGGCAGCTCATGCCGCATTTAGTGCAGCATTCCGGGGGAAAATCCGGCATGAGCACGGGCACTTTTTCCAGGATTAAATCGACCAGGGCAGCGGTATCGGTGAGCACGTTAATCACGGGCAACCCCCGGTATTTGCTCATCTGTGCGGCAAGCTTCCCCGAAATGGCAAATACCGAATCATCAAGCCGCTCATCCACCTCCGCAGTCGAATGGGCCGTGATGATCTTGGGAACATTAAAATCTTCCACTCCTTCGAGGAGCACATAATCGTGATCATAGAAGTGCAGGATCTCGGCGACGCTCAACCGGCGGTCAAAGAGGATATCCGTTTCTTTCAGTCCGCGGGCTGTTACCAGCTGGGAACCGGCTTGGCGATGGCGATCGGTGTTGGTTCCGGCCGTATCGATGGCAAATCCTTCAAAATGAATATCCTTGACCGTGCCGACCGAAAAGCGGCGCCGCCTCAGTTCGCCGGTGACCTTCTCGACAACAGTGGTCTTACCCGACCTGGTTATTCCGATGATCGCAAAAACTTTGATCGTCAATCACCTCACCAAAAAGTAGGCGCTGCAGCAACCCAACCCGGCCGCTAAAGCCAGCGCCATCACTGCGTAATCACGGCCGCGCAGGTGCAGTTCGTCCAGGTAGCTGCGCCGGGGAAAGGCGCGAAAGGCCCGCGCTTCCATGGCGATAGCCGTTTTCTTCGCCTTTAACAGGGCTGATGCCGTTACGGGCATAAAGATATAGGTATAGACCTTGATTTTTTGCCCTAAAGGAATCTCTTTTATTTTCACGCCGCGCAACTGAATGGCGGTGAGAGCGTCGCGCACTTCCTCGCCCAGAACCGGTAAAAAACGGATCGCCATTAAAACCATGAAGGCGATTTCATAAGGCACCCCAAAGCGGATCAAGGCAAGGACCAGCTCCATGGGACTGGAGGTCAGCAGCATCATGGCGCTGGTAACAATGATCAGCATGCGTAAAATCACGGCGATCCCCTTGAGAACGCCCCCGGTCGTGACCAGGTGAATTTCTCCCACCGTAATGAGGGGCGCTCCCGACGGAGAAAAAATACTCTGAATGACCAGCAGGGCCACAAACAGGAAGAGGAAGCGCTTGAGCCGGGGGAATACCTCGCCGGGCTTCATCCCCCCTAAAAAGAGCATTAAATAGGCCGCCGCCAGTAATCCCGCCAGCCAGAGCACCTCGTTCATCAGGATCGAGAGGGTCGAGATCACCATCACCAGCACTATTTTTGTCCGCGGATCAAGCTTCTGCAGCAACTTCATCGGCGCTAGAGAGCTTCCCTTCCTTCAAGAGCAGCAGTCGTTCGCAGCAACTGCCGCAGAAATCCCGGTCATGGCTGATCAGCAGATAGCCGGTACCCCTTGACCTGATTTTCAGCAGCAGCTCCGCAAATTTTTCTTTCCGCCGCATGTCGAGGCCGGTGGTCGGTTCATCAAAAATGATGAAGCGCGGCTCCAGGGCCAGCACGGCGGCGATGGCCAGGCGCTGCTTTTCCCCCTGGCTTAAATTATATGGAAACTGGCTGGTGCAGTGGGCCAGCTCAAAATAGGCGAGCATGTCGTTAACCCGGCGCCGGGTTTCCGCTTCATCATAGCCGCGGAAGCGCAGGCCAAAAGCGATCTCTTCTTCTACCGAAGGAGTAAAAATTTGCTTCTCCGGGTTTTGAAAGATGTAGCCGACTATTGCACCGATCTCCGCGAGGCTGAGCTCAGCCAGGTCGCTGCCTTCCAGGAGGATCTGCCCCGCCGAGGGCTTTAAAATGCCGACCAGGAGCTTGCCCAGGGTGGGTTTACCGCTCCCGTTGGGTCCCATCAGGGCTACCGCTTCTCCCTCTTCGATGGCAAACGTAAGGGAGTGCAGCAGCTCTTCCCGCCGGGGATAGGC
>JAAYGO010000154.1 GCA_012727685.1 Bacillota bacterium
CTGGCCGCGGTCAAGGTCAAAGAGGGCGATGCCGTTGCCGCCGGCCAGGTCCTGGGCAGCCTGGGCGAACCGCGCCTCTGGAAGGAGCCCCACCTGCATTTTGAACTGCGCTACGACGGCCGCCCCGTCCCGCCTCCCGCCGAGTGGCTGGCTCCCTTCCAGGCTGCAGGCAACGGCTTCTAGCCCCTCATGCTTTCGCCCGGTTAAGCTCCAACCTCTAAGCTCCAACTTCTAATAGGGTCCGCAGGTGAGCCGTCGTCCATCCAGCGAGTGAAACGGAGCGAAAGCCCCAGCGACAAGCGCGAAGTCTATTTCTCGCCGGGGGGTGGGAGATTGCCTCTGGGTTCACTGTGGGGAATCCGGATTCGCTTGAACCCCTTATTTTTATTATTCGCCGCCTGCTGGTTCTTGGGCGGCACGCCGCTGGAGCTGCTGATGATCTGCCTTTCCCTGGTCGCCCACGAGCTGGCCCACGGCCTGGCCGGGCGCGCCCTGGGGCTCAAGGTGAAAGAGATTGAGCTTTACCCCTTTGGCGGGGTATTCAGGATCGAAGAGCAGTTGGAACTGGAGCCCCGCACGGAGCGCTGCCTTGCCTGGTCCGGTCCGGCGGTCAACCTGGCGCTGGCCGGGGCGGCCATCGTGCTAACCAGCCGCGTTTTTCCCCATTCCGCGGCGCTCCTCTACCTGATCCGGGTCAACCTGGCGCTGGCCTGCTTTAACCTGCTGCCGGGCCTCCCGTTAGACGGCGGGCGGATCCTGCGCTCGTACCTGGCCCCCCTCTTCGGTTTTCGCCGGGCCACGGAGCAGGCGGCCCTGCTGGGCCAGGGCCTGGCGCTGCTGCTGTTCTGCGCCGGCCTGGCTGGCTTGCTGCGGGGCAATCTCAGCATTTCCCTTATCCTCGCCGGGGTGATCCTCTTTTTTGCTGCCACCCGTGAAAAAAAACAGGCTGTCTATGCTTTCCTGCGTTCCCTGGGCGTAAAAGAGCGGGAGCTGAGGCAGCGGGGGGGGCTGCGCGGCGAAATGCTGGTCGTCCTGGAGGAGACCAGGCTCCTGGACGTCTTTCGCCTCTTTTCGCCCCAGCGCTATCACTTCATCCGCATCGTGGACCGGGGCTACCGCATCAGCGGTGAAATAACAGAAACTTCCTTAATTAGGGCTGCTATGCAGAAAGGGCTTGAAATACCGATTAAAAAAATACTATAATAGGTATTGTACTTTCAGGTTTTTTTCAGGTTGCAAATCGTGCTACGCATGGAGGAAATAGATTGTCTCTGGATAAAGAGCTGCAGGCGCTGTTGCCACGGGTGCAGAAGCCGGCCCGCTACCTCGGGAACGAGTGGAACGTGGTGATTAAAGATCATGCGCAGGCAGCGGTGCGTGCCGTGCTCGCTTTCCCGGATCTCTACGAAGTGGGCATGTCCAACCTGGGGCTGCAAATACTTTATGCTGCGGTCAATTCCCGTCCCGAAATGCTCCTCGAGCGCGCCTTCGCCCCGGCTGCAGACATGGAGGCGCTGCTGCGCGAGCGCGGCCTCCCTCTCTTCGCCCTGGAAAGTAAAAAACCGCTGCGCGACTTCGACCTGCTCGGCTTTTCCCTCCAGTATGAACTCAGCTATACCAACGTGCTCAACATGCTCGACCTGGCCCAGATCCCCCTCTATGCCAATGCCCGCGACGAGCGCTACCCCCTGGTGGCGGCGGGAGGGCCGTGCGCCTTTAACCCCGAACCGCTGGCCCCCTTTATTGATATCTTCCTGCTGGGCGACGGCGAGGAGGCGCTCCCGGAGCTGCTCGCCGAGCTGATCGCCCTGCGATCGCGCGGCGCCGGGCGCCGCGGAACCCTGCTGGCCCTCGCTGCGCTGCCCGGCTTTTATATCCCGCAGTTTTATCGTCCCCTCTACCGGGGCGGCTCTTTTCAGGGGATCGAGCGGCTGGAGAGTGCCGCCCCCCCCGTGGTGGCCAAGCGGACGGTGCCGGATCTGGATGGGGCTGTCTTCCCGACCGCACCTATCGTGCCCTATCTCGAGGTGGTGCACGACCGGGGAGTGCTGGAGCTTTTCCGCGGCTGCAGCCGCGGCTGCCGCTTTTGCCAGGCCGGCGTGATCTACCGCCCGGTGCGCCGCCGCAGCCCTGAAACGCTGCAGAAACTGGCCTGCGAAACGCTGCAGGCCACCGGCTATGACGAGGTGTCGCTCGCTTCTTTGAGCAGCAGCGATTATCCGCACATTGACGCGCTGATTAGCGATCTGAGCGCGGCCGCCGGCGAGCGGGTCCGCTTCTCGCTGCCTTCGCTTCGCCTTGACTCCTTTTCGGTAGGGCTGGCCGACCGCTTTCACCGGGGGCGGCGGGGCAGCCTTACCTTTGCCCCCGAAGCGGGGACGGAGCGGCTGCGCCGGGTGATCAACAAAAACATCAGCCGCGAAGATATATTTGCCGCCATCGGCGCCGCCGTAGCCGCCGGCTGGCAGGCCTTCAAACTCTATTTCATGATCGGGCTGCCTACGGAAACCCACGACGATATTGAGGGCATTGCCCGGCTCTGCCGGGAGCTGCTCGATCATCTCCGGCGCGCATACGGGAAAAAACCGCGCCTGACGGTCAGCGCCTCTGTTTTTGTCCCCAAGCCCCATACCCCTTTTCAATGGGAACCGCAGCTTCCCTTAGGCGAAGTGGAGCGGCGGCAGCGGCTGCTGGCGCAGGCGTTAAAACCGCTCCGCGTGGTTGACTTTAACTGGCACGAGGCCGGGGCCAGTTTTCTGGAAGCGGTTTTTGCCCGCGGCGATCGCCGTCTGGCCCAGGTCCTGGAGCTGGCCCAGAGGCGCGGCTGCCGCTTTGACGGCTGGTCCGAGTTTTTTTCTTTGGAACGCTGGCTCTCCGTTTTCCGGGAACTAGAGCTTGACCCGGCCGACTGGGCTTACCGGAGATACACGCACGAGGAGCCTTTGCCCTGGGATCACCTGGCCGCCGGCGTCCCCAAGGCAGTGCTGGTGCGGGAGCACCGCCGCGCCCTGGCGGAAGAGGCGGCAGAAAATAGATTTGAGGGAGGGCAGAGCTAGATGGCCCGCATCTGCTTTAGCTTTGCGGTGACCGGAGAGCTGAAATACCTTTCCCACCTCGACCTGATGCGGCTGTTCCAGCGGGCGCTGCGCCGGGCGGCGCTGCCCCTTGTCTACAGCCAGGGCTTCAATCCCCATCCGCGGCTGAGCCTGGCGGCGCCCCTGCCGGTGGGAGTCTCCGCAGCCCGGGAACTGGGGGAGCTGTTCCTCGCCGATGACTCGATTGCGCCGGAGCAATTTTTAAAGCGGCTGCAGGAACAGCTTCCCGCCGGCTTAATCCTTAACGGAGCGGCGGCGAAGGCGCCCGGGGGGCCTTCCCTGGCGGCGCAGGTCAGCGCGGCCCGCTACCGCGCTGCATGGAGCGGTTTGACGCCGTCTCCCCCGGCGGCGGAGCTGCAGGAGGCCGTGGCCCGGCTCTTGAGTCTCCCTGAAATAAGGATTACCCACCGCGGCAAAGGCGGCAAAGAGGCCATCGCCGACATCCGCCCCTTTATTTACGAGCTTACCGCCGGGATGGAAGGCGGCCCGGTGCTGGAGATGCTGCTCAAAGCGGGCAGCAGCGGCGGTGTTTCCCCCTACCTTGTGCTCGAGCGGCTGGAGCAGGCTCGCAGCGGCGCTGCAGGGGAAGCACCGGCTTTTCTCTGGAACCTGCAACGCCTTGCCCTTTACCGGGGGGAGGCGGGCTCTCTGCAGGAGCTCACCTGTGCCGGAGCCTGAAGGGTGAAGCCTGAAAAGTTTGGCTAGATTGCGCTCACAATACTACTAAGAAGGAGGTGAATCGGGCTGATGAATAAGAAAATTATTGTCAACTGTGATAATCGCGCTACCCAGGCGGCGGTGCTGGAAAACGGCAAACTGGTGGAACTGTACGTGGAAAGGCCGCTGCAGCAGCGCGTGGTCGGCAACCTCTACAAGGGCATCGTGGCCAATGTGCTGCCCGGCATGCAGGCCGCCTTTATCGATATCGGGCTGGAAAAAAACGCCTTTCTCTACGTGGACGATATTTTTACCCCCTGGAACGGTGAAAAGCCGTCTCCGCCCAAGGGAGGCATTGAAAAGCTGCTCAAAGTGGGTCAGGAGATCATGGTCCAGGTCATCAAGGAGCCCTTCGGCAGCAAGGGCGCCCGGGTAACGGGACAGATCACGCTGCCCGGACGCTACCTGGTGCTGGTGCCGGGCACCAATTATATTGGTGTTTCGCGCCGGATCGAAAACCAGGTGGAACGCGAAAGGCTGTGCAGCGCCGCCGGGTCGATACGGCCGCCGGATATGGGGATGATCGTGCGGACCGCGGCCGAAGGGGCCGATCCGGCTGTCCTGGAGAGCGATTTAGAGTTTTTAACGCAACTATGGGAGCGGATCATGCAGCGCTTTCAACAGAAGACCGCTCCGGCGGTGATTTACCAGGACCTGGCGCTGACCTGCCGCATTGCCCGCGATTTGTTCAGGGAAGATTTTAACGCCTTTTTAATCGACAATGAACACGAATTTGAAAAAGTGCAGGAAATCCTCGATGTTATATCGCCGCACCTTAAAAAAAAGGTTAAACTTTACACTCAACCGCGCCCCATTTTTGAACACTACGGGGTGGAGCGAGAGGTGGAAAAGGCCCTCGACGGCCAGGTCTGGCTGAAAAGCGGTGGCTATCTTATTTTTGACGAGACCGAGGCGCTTACCGTAGTCGATGTCAATACCGGCCGCTATACGGGGAAGCGCAACCTGGCCGATACAATTTTGAAAACAAATTTGGAAGCAGCGGTGGAGATTGCCCGCCAGATTCGCCTGCGCGATATCGGCGGTATTATCATTGTCGATTTTATCGATATGGCTCTCGAAGAACACCGGCGCCAGGTGCTGGACAAGTTAAACGAATCCATAAAAAACGACCGCACCAAGACCTACGTGCTCGGGCTGACCAGCCTTGGTCTGGTGGAGATGACCCGCAAAAAGGTGCGCCAGGATCTGGCGGCGGTCTTGCAGCAGCCGTGTCCCTACTGCAAGGGTGTCGGGCGGGTGCTGACCCCTCTGGTGGCCAGCACCCGCGTAGAGCGCGATCTGAAAAAGGTGCTGCAGCGGGACCCCAGCCCGGCGGTGCTGGTGGAGATGCACCACGAGGTGGCGGCGATCATTATCGGCACCGGCGGCAGCAACTTGAAAAAGCTGGAAGAAGAGCTGGGGCGCCATATCTTTATCCGGGGCACGGAAGATATCCACATTGAGAAGTATCGCATCGTGGCCAAGGGGTCGCTGAAAAAGATTGAGGCGCTCGCCTCTCCGGTATCGGCCGGCGAAGAGCTCTCCGTTTTGATCGAAGAGCCCCACAGCGCCCACCCCGCCCACGGCATCGCCCGCCTGCATGGCTACGTGATCAACGTGGAGGGGGCCGGTGACGCGGTCGGCCGCACTGTGAAAGTAAAAATTACCGAGGTCAACCGCACCTTCGCCCGCGCCGCCATTATTTAGTATTGTTTTTGGAAAGGAGGGCCCGGCCGCGGCCGGGCCCTCCTGGAGGTTGGAAATTGCCTCTCATCCTAAAGCATGAGAGGCTTTTTTCTATCATTTCACCCTTTAGGTGGATGTTTTCTTAGGCCCCCTTCACTAAAATTTAGGCTGGAGGAGCTATGGTGTTAATGAAATTATCCTTCCCTGAGGGGTAGAAATGATTGAATGATTGGAGGAACAATCATGTTTTGCGAAAAATGCGGAAAGGAACTTTTGGAAGGAGCAAAATTCTGCGGGAGCTGCGGAGCAAAAATCGAGCCAGAACAGCCCGCCCCTAGGGTTGCAGCGGAGCCGCCTCCGGTTCACCCTGTCCCACCGCCCCCGGCCTACACGCCACCGGTGCAGGCAGTGACGCCACGCCAGGCTTATGCTCCGGCGCAGCCACAGGCCTATCCCGGGCAGCCGGCAAGCGAACCGCTGAGCGTCGGGCAGTACATTGGGATGTTCTTGCTGCTGTGCGTGCCCCTGCTGAACATCATTCTGCTGTTTGTATGGAGCTTTGGCGGCTCGGTCAACTTGAACAGGAAGAATTTCGCGCGGGCGTCCCTGATTTTTTCCGCCGTGATGCTGGTAATCTGGATCGCCGCCGGAGGGCTGATTGCGGGAATTTTAAGTGAAATATCGGGCGGGTTCTATTAAGGCGCCGTAAAAAAGGATTGACCCGGAGGGAACAATGATGAGAGCAAGTGCGCTCCCGGCCGGCGGGGAAAAAAATTTTAAATGGACAGTTTACTGTCAACGATTAACGATTTCGTTAGTGTAAAATTATCGTAGGTTTATGGAGGATATTTCCATATAGGAATAGAAGAGGAACCTCACATTCGCCTAAGAATGAATACCCCCCGAAGGAGGCAGAGGTTCCTCATGGAC
>JAAYGO010000237.1 GCA_012727685.1 Bacillota bacterium
CTAAATAGGGCTTCCTGCGCAAGCCGGAAAGCCTTTAAAATAAGGACTTTTTGCCCTTTTTATGATATAATAAGTGCAAGGAAAACCATAGAAATCCCTCCAAAACCTTGCACTTGAGGTGATGCAATTGTACCGAAAAAAAGACAACCAGCAAACCATAGAAGACTTCATCTTACCCTTTGACGGCGCCTTGGCGGCCGACAACCGCTGGGTGATCAAGGCTCAAATGATTCCCTGGGACGACATTGAAGGCGACTACTCCGATCTTTTCCCGAGTGACACCGGCAATGTGGCCAAACCGGCTAGAGTGGCCTTCGGCGCTCTGATAATCAAAGAAACCTTAGGCGTGAGTGACGAAGAAACCGTCGCGCAGATCCAGGAGAACCCTTACCTACAGTATTTTTTAGGCTTCAAACAATACACCAACAAAAAGCCTTTCGACCCATCTCTGATGACCCGTTTCCGCCAGCGTTTCAGCTTAGAGCAGCTAAACTCCATCAATGAAACCATCTGCAAGCAGGATAAAAAAGATGATGACGATACGCCCGCTGCAGGTGGGGGCCATACGGACCGGGACAGTTCCGGCGAAAAACCGAAAAACAAGGGCAAGCTGGTCATGGACGCCACCTGCGTCCCGGCCGACATCCGCTATCCCACCGACTTAAGCCTGCTGAACGAAGCTCGTGAGAAAACTGAAAGCTTCATTGATATCCTCTATGAGCCTTTAAAAGGCAGGATCGACAAACCCCGCACCTACCGCAAGCGGGCGCGGCAAGATTACCTGGCAACAGCGAAGATGCGCAAACCGCGCAAGAACCAGTTGCGTAAGGCGCTTCGCAAGCAGCTCGGCTACGTGTGCCGCAACTTAAAAAGCATTGAGCGGCTGGAAGAGTATTACATAGAAAGCCCGCTCACCATCGCTCAGGGATTAGAGCTTGAGACCATCAAAGAGCTCTACCGCCAGCAAAAGTACATGTATGACCATAAAACCCACAGTGTGGAGAACCGTATTGTCAGCATCAGCCAGCCCCATGTGCGACCGATTGTGCGGGGCAAGGCCAGGGCAAGCGTCGAGTTCGGGGCCAAGCTGGCGATTAGCGTGGTAGACGGTTTCGTCTACATGGAAAAACTCTCCTGGGACAATTTCAACGAAGGAATGACCCTCAAAGAAGCCATTGAAAGATACAAGCTCCGCCACGGTTACTACCCGGAATCGGTTCATGTGGACAAGATTTATCGCACCCGTGATAATATCCGCTACTGCCGTGAAAAAGGCATCCGCATTAGTGGCCCGAGGCTTGGCCGGCCGCCGAAAGAACCGGATCCGGCGGCCAGAAAGCAGGCTCATCAGGACGCGCTCGACCGCATCTGCAGCGAAGGCAAATTCGGTGAAGGAAAACGACGATACGGGTTAGACTTGATTAAGGAGAAGCTGCAAGAAACCAGTGAAACGACAATCATGATCAACCTGATAGTGATGAACTTGGCCCACTTGTACCGGGGTCTTTTTGTCTTTTTTTCAAAGAACGTTTTTCGCGCTTTCAAAGCGAAATTTTTACTGCCGGCGAGCCGGTTTTTGCCAGTCGCAGCTTAGTTTTTTAATACAAGGGCTTGTGCAGGAAGCCCTAATTATAATCAGAGGTGCTGAAAATGGCGTCTAGGCCTAATCCTTACCAGAGCTACCGGCAGGCCCAGGTGGAAACTGCCGATCAGCGGACTCTATTGTTAATGCTTTACGGCGGGGCGCTCAAGTTTTTGCGCCAGGGGCGCGAGGCGATGCTCACAGGCGATATTGCGGAGACCAACCGGCTGTTGGGGCGGGTGCAGGATATCCTGTGCGAGCTGATCGGCTCCCTTAACCCTGCTGTGCCGGATCTGGCCCACAACCTCTTTCTGCTCTATGAATTTATGCATCACCGCCTGGTGCAGGCCAACGTGCAAAAAGAGCCTTCATACCTGGATGAAGTGGAGCAGATGTTGCTCACCCTTCAGGAAGCCTGGCAGGCGGCGCTACAGCAGCCGCAGGCTGCGGGCAGCGCAATCTAAAAGCTGCTTTTTTTGAAAGCGTTATTCCGGCGCGGCGTTGCCGCGCCTTTTTGTCCGGCTAGCGTTATGGCCCGGGCAATTATTTTAATGGACCCTGACTATATTTCCCGGGAAAAGCATACCTTTCAAAGCCGCCGGTTTTTATGCCATTGCGGCAGCCGAATTCGCCCCCTCACCCTGATCCTCTTCCCCAGAGCTCTCCTCTTCAGCATCTTCGCCTAAGCTTTTTCAAGTTTTAACCTGACCAAACCACCTTTTGGACTGCCCCAGGATCAGGCAGGTATTGTTCTTTAAACCTGCAAAATTAGTCGAAAAAGGAAGATTGATCTTCACGAAAATGAAAAATTTGTTGATTAAAAAGAAGGATTTATGAAACTTTTTGTAGAATAACATTTGACCAAATAATTAAATTAAGGTAAAAATGGGGAAGATCAATAAACTGAGGAGTATTTTATTAAATATCGGAAACTTATGACTACAGTGCAGTTTTTTTTCTAATAATGTTTTGGAGCCAGAACTGCCCGGTACGAAGCAGCCGCTGATTTTAATGATTTGGTGCAGCAACGTAACAATTAAAGGCGACAGCTCAAAGGAAAGGACAGGTGCATATATTCGTGGTCTAGAGGGGCACCGGATACTATTGTCGCGGCTCCAGGGTTTTTTGATTCTCAAATTCTGGATTTCGAAGGAGCAAACCCGTTGTCAGGCGGGGAGGCAAAGCCATGGGGCCTTTGTCAAGGGAGCGCCAGGTTGCCGGTCCGGAGAAAGATGGATTAATGGTCCTTGGTTTCGCACTATTCGGCGAGACAACCGGCGGGTTGTCTCGTTTTCTTAAAGACTGAAGGGGGCTTTAAGATGGCCGTGTTTAATGATCGGATCATGTTCTGGCTGACCAGGGGACTGGATGCTGCCTCCTTGCGCCAGCGCGTGCTGGCGCACAACCTGGCCAACCTGAATACGCCGGGTTTTAAGCGTTCGTCCGTGTCGTTTGAGGAGAGGCTGCAGCAGGCGAGAGCGGCAGGGCAACTGCCCCTGGCGCGCACCCACGAGCGGCACCTGCAGCCCCCTTCCGCCGCGGCTGAACCGCAGGTAATCACGGAAAAGCATACCGCGCGCCGCCTCGACGGGAACAACGTGGACCTGGAGCGCGAGATGCTGGAACTGGTGGAGAACCAGTTGCGCTACAACGCCTACATCCAGCAGCTAAACAGCCGCCTGGACAACTGGCGTGTTGTGATCAATGAAGGGAGGCGTTAAGTTTGTCCCTTTTTACCGCGTTTGAAATTTCCGGCTCCGCCCTGACCGCAGAAAAGCTGCGCCTGGAGGTGATCGCGGGCAACCTGGCCAACATGCAGACCACGCGCACTCCGGAGGGAGGTCCTTACCGGCGGCGCACGGTGGTCTTTGCCGAGGCGCTCGCCGCGCAAAGGACCCGCGGCGCAAACCAAAAGGGCGGCGCTTTTCCGGGACGGGGGGTGCGCGTGGAGCGCATTTACGCCGACCGGGGTGAGCCGCAGCTTGTTTATGACCCCGAGCATCCCGATGCCGGTGCTGACGGCTACGTCCGCTACCCCAATATCGAGCTGGCCCGGGAGATGACCGACATGATCACCGCCCTGCGCTCCTACGAGGCAAACGCCACGGCGGTGAATACAGCGAAGAGCCTTTACCTGAAAGCCCTGGAGATTGGACGCTAGAAGCGTGGTGCCCTCCATTCGGAGAGGGCCCGCCAGGCCAGTGGGGCCACCAGGCGAGGGCATCCAGAGGATGAACATGATGTCGCCATAATCCCTTCTTCACCCTTTGGGGAGCTTATGGCGAGGGGACTGAATTCATTGCTCGCTTTTCAAGCTTAGGAGGAATTAAGAGCATGGAAGCAATCAGCGGTACACTTCTTGCTGCGCCCAAGACGCTAAGTGCCGGGCGCACCGCAGCTTCGCCCGAAAAGCAGGAGCTTTCTTTTGGGGAGATGCTGCAAAACGCCTTGAGCGGGGTGAACCGGCTCCAGAAGGAAGCAGACCAGGCTGCCATGGAGCTTTTGAGCGGCGATACAGACAACCTGCACCAGGTCATGCTCAAGGTCGAGGAAGCGCGACTATCCCTGCAGCTGACCGTGCAGGTGGTGAACAAGCTTATCCAGGCCTACCAGGATCTTTCGCGCATGCAGATCTAGCCGGCAGCGGGAGTGAGGAAGTGCGAAAGAGGCAGAAGCAATCGCAGTCGCAGGAGGTAATCGGCAGGAGGGAGCAGCACCATGGCCGAGGAGATTAGAACAGAGGCGCCTGTGCATGCCACCCGAAACCGCATGGGCTCATTGTGGAAGAGTTTGAAAAGGCCGGCCCGCCTGGCCATTATGGCCGTTGCCGCTTTGACGGCGGTGGTGATCATCTGGCTTTTGGCGGACAGCCTGATCCCTGTGCCCATGGAGGTGCTCTTCCACCGCCTCGATCCGCTGCAGGCAAATGAAGTGGCCTCCATGCTGGAGGAAGAGGGGATTCCCTACAAAATTACCGACGGCGGCAGCACGATCCTGGTGCCGCGCGACAAGCGCGACCGCCTGCGCCTGACCATTTCCCCTAATCTCTACGCCCAGGGCGCCGGCTTTGCCCTTTTTGAAAACGACAGCCTCGTGGCCAGTGATTTTGAGCGGCGGGTGCAGTGGCAGATCGCCCTGGAGGAAGAGCTGCGCCGCACCATCACCAGCATTGAAGCGATCGATCAGGCCCGGGTGCACCTGGTTATCCCGGAAGGAAGTCTTTTCCTGCGGGAGCGGGGCACCCCTTCGGCCTCTATTTTTTTACGGCTCGCGCCCATGGCCTCCCTCAGCGAGTCCCAGGTGCGCGGTATCGTGAGCCTGGTGGCGGGCAGCGTGGAAGGGCTGCAGCCGGAGAACGTCAACATTGTCGATTCCAGCGGCAATATCCTCCACGATGCTTTTTCCGCCATGGCGGATCTGCCCTTATCCGGGGCCGTGGAGGAGCGGATGGCGCTGAAGCGCCAGTTTGAGCGCGAGCTGGAAAACCGCATCCGCGCCATTCTCGAACAGATATACGGCGCGGGGAAGGCGCTGGCCATGGTCACGGCGGATCTCGATTTCAATACGCGGGAAACCACCAGGGTGACCTATAATGATGAGCCGGTGGAGCGCTCCACCCAGCGGGTAGAAGAGCGCTCCGAGGGGGTCGCTCCCGGCGGAGAGGTCGGTGATTCGAATATTCCCGGTTACAGCGCCGTTGCTAGCGGCGACTATAGCTATGAACGGATTGAAGAGACCATCAATTACGAGATCGGGGAAACCCGCGAATTTATAGCCTCAGCGCCGGGTGAGATTGTGCGCCTCTCGGCAGCGGTGGTGATCGACCAGCAGACCGCTACTCCGGTAGGAACGGAGCAGGTTTCGTCCCTGGTCTCCGCCGCCCTCGGTTTGAATGAAGCGCGGGGCGACAGCGTTACCGTGCAGCTGCTCCCCTTTGACTCCTCCTGGAGAGAGGAATGGGAGGGAGAAGAGCAGCCTGCGCCGTCCCCGCTTGCCTCTTATTTTGGCTATGCGGCAGTAGCTGTGGGATTGCTCCTGCTGCTGCTCCTGCTCCTGGTGTTCCTGTTCGGGCGTCGCCCCCGGCTGCGCCACCGCGGGGATGAACGGGTCTTTTTAGAGCAGGCCGCGGCTGTGGAGACCACGCCTGCGGCGCCGCCGGCCGATGAAGAGCAGTGGCGCAAAGAGCTGCGCCGCCTGGCTGAAGAAGAGCCGGCCAGCGTGGCCCAATTGATAAAAACATGGCTGTTGGAGGAGTAGTGACGCATTGGCACAGCGGTCAACACGCCTGACGGGGCTGAAAAAAGCGGCGATCTTGCTCCTTGCACTCGGGCCCAGTCTTTCGTCCAAGGTGCTCAAGTTTTTCGGCGAGGAAGATATTGAAAAAATCACCGCGGAGATCGCCAATACCACCCGCGTGGACAAGGAGAGCCTGGACCAGGTTTTAAGCGAATTTATCGGCATTCACCAGGCGCAGCAGTATATCTTGAAGGGCGGTTTTGACTCGGCGAAGGAGATCCTGGAGCGCACCATGGGACCGCAGAAAGCAGCGGAGGTGCTGCGCCGCCTGAAGGAATCGAGCAAGGTCAAGCCCTTTACCTTCGTGCGCAGCGCCGATGCCAAGCAGCTCGTGAACCTGATCAGCCAGGAGCATCCCCAGACGATTGCTTTTATCCTCTCCTACCTTGATGCGGAGCAGGCGGCCATGGTGCTCTCGGAGCTGCCCCAGGATATTCAGAGCGATATCGCCCGGCGGATCGCCCTGATGGATCGCACTTCGCCCCAGATCTTAAAAGGCGTGGAAAGCGTGATGCGGGAGCGGCTCTCCGCCATTTTTCAACAGGATTTTACCATAGCCGGGGGAATCCCCACCGTGGTGGAAATATTGAACCAGGTTGATCGGGGCACGGAAAAGGTAATTCTGGAAGAGCTGGAAAAAGAAGATGCCGCCCTGGCCGAACAGATCCGGCAGCAGATGTTTATCTTCGAGGATATCGTCAGCCTGGACGATGCTTCGATCCAGCGGGTCTTGCGCGAGATCGACTACAATGACATTGCCCTGGCGCTAAAAGGCGCCAGCGATGAGGTAAAAAGCCGCATCTTTAAGAACATGTCCAAGCGCGGCGGCGAAATATTAAGGGAGAACATGGAGTACATGGGGCCGGTGCGCTTGCGCGACGTGGAAGAGGCGCAGCAGAAAGTGGTCATGGTGATCCGCAGGCTGGATGAAAGCGGTGAAATCATCATCTCGCGGGGTGGCGAGGATGCCGTTATTGCGTAGGGTTTACAAGCAGCCGCCGGTGAAGGGGAAAGTCCTTTACCGGAGTATGGAGCCGGACGCTCCCGAGAAACCGGACGCTCCCGGGAGCGCGGCGCAAGCACTCGTGCCGGAGGCGCCTTCCGCGGCTGCTTCAGCCGAAGGGGCTGCCACTGTAAACGCGCCGGCCGTCACGCCCGACCGGGCGGCCATCGCGGCCGCAGTCGCCGCCCTGGCGGAGCAGGAAAAGGAAAAATGGGCCCGGGTTGGCTACGAGCAGGGGTACAAGCAGGGGCGGGAAGAGGCCGAAGCGGAGATTGCCGCCCTGCGCCGGGAGGCTGAGGCCAGGCTTAAAGAGGCGGAACTATGCTTGCGGGAAGCCCGCCAGCGCTCCCGGGAGATCGTCGCCGCCTCCGAGGCTAAAGTGGTGGAACTGGCGGTGGCGGCGGCGGAGCGGCTGCTGCAGACGCAGCTCGAACTGGCACCGGACAAGATCATCCATATCGTGCGGGAAGCGATGCGCCTCATGACCGGTGAAAGAATTACCGTTTTTGTGAGCCCGGCAGACCTGGGGGCCTGCCTGAGCATGCAGGAGCAAATCAAAAAAGAATTTACCGGGGTCAACCGCCTCGAGTTTTTACCGGACGGGGCCCTGGAGCGGGGCAGTTGCCGGGTCGAATCTGAGAACGGCACCGTGGAATACCTGCTCCATGAAGAAGGCCGGCGCCTGAAAGAACTTTTGCTCGACCTGGCGCGGCGGGAGGAGAGCAAATTGATCGCTGCGGAGGAAGAACCGCCTTATGGCAGGCATTAGTCTGGAGCTGGATCATAGCAAGTATCTCGCCACCCTCGCCTCCTTCCAGGGAGGGCGCGTGACCGGCAAGGTGCGCCAGGTGGTGGGGCTGGTGATGGAGGTCACCGGAATCCGTCCCTTTATCGGCGAGATCTGCCGGGTCAAAACCATGGATGGGCGCCTGCTCAATGCCGAGGTGGTCGGTTTCCGCGATCGCTGCACCCTGCTCATGCCCCTGGAAGAGCTGAAGGGGATCTCGCCCGGCTGCCCGGTGCTGCCCACCGGCAAAAGTTTCCGCCTGCGCGTGGGGCCAGGCCTGAAGGGGCGGGTTTTGGACGGTCTTGGCCGCCTTTTGGATAGCGGCCTGCCGCCGCTGCCGCCGGGAGAAGGGATGGAGTATCCCGTCGACAACAGCCCTCCCAACCCCTTGGAGCGCCGCCCGATCACGCAGCCCCTTTATACGGGGGTGAAGGCCATCGATGCCCTGCTGACCTGCGGCGAGGGCCAGCGGGTCGGGATCTTTTCGGGCAGCGGCGTCGGCAAGAGCACTCTTTTAGGGATGATCGCCCGCTACAGCGAGGCCGATGTCAACGTGATCGCCCTGATCGGGGAACGGGGCCGCGAGGTGGGTGACTTTTTATACCGCCAACTTGGAGAAGATGGCTTGCGCCGCTCCGTGGTGGTGGTGGCGACCTCCGACCGGCCGGCCCTGGAACGGGTGATGGGCTCCCTGGTGGCCATGACCATTGCCGAGTATTTCCGCGACCAGGGACAGCGGGTGGTGCTGATGATGGATTCGGTGACCCGCCTCTGCATGGCCCAGCGGGAGATCGGCCTGGCGGTGGGGGAACCGCCCACGGCCAAGGGCTACACGCCTTCAGTGTTCGCCATGCTGGCCCGCTACCTGGAGCGTTCCGGGATGGGACCCAGGGGCAGCATCACCGGCTTTTACAATGTCCTGGTGGACGGGGACGATTTCACGGAGCCGGTTGCCGATGCGGCGCGCAGTACCTTGGACGGCCATATCGTGCTCAGCCGCAAGCTGGCCTCCCAGAACCGCTACCCGGCGGTGGATGTGTTGCGGAGCGTCAGCCGCCTTATGCCACAGGTGACAAGCAAAGAACACCGCGCGGCGGCAGGGGAGCTGCGCCGGCTGCTCTCCACTTATGAGGAGATGGAAGATCTGATCAATATCGGCGCTTATACTTTCGGCACCCGGGAAGAGGTGGACCGGGCGGTGCGCAAGCGGCCGGAAATCATCAAGTTTTTAAACCAGGAGCCGGACCAGCACTATGCCGGGTCCGAGACCCTGGCGATGCTGCAGCGCCTGGCCGCTGCACCGGAGGAGGTTTGAAAGGCTTAAATGGCCCGCTTTCAATTTCGCCTGGAGCGGCTGCTCAGATATCGCCGCTCCCTGGAGGAGGAAGCCAAAAGGGAGCTGGCGCTGCGCTTGCAGGACCTGGAGCTGGAGGCCGCGAAAACGGCCGCCCTGGCCCGGGAAGCGGAGGCGGCCGCCGGTTGCTGGCGCAATCAGCTGCAGGCGCGGCTGAATCTGCCGCTGCTCCAGCTGATCGGCGAATACCACCGGCTCACGGAAAGGCGCCTGGAAGATCAGCGTTGCGTGGAGCAGCAGCAGCGGCAGCGGGTGGAGGAGCAGCGGCTGGCGGTGAAGCAGGCCTGGCAACAGCGGCGGATCATGGAGCTGTTGCGGGAAAAGGCGCAGGAAAGATTCCGGCGAGAGGAACAGCTCGCCGAAAACCGTTTTCTCGATGAAATCGTGGTTCAATCCCATCACCGCCATGATGGCCCGCTGCGCCTGCAGAGCGCGGCGGCGGACATTAAGGAAGCGGTGTTGTAGAGTTTTTCCAGCGAAAGGAGGTGATTTGATTGAAAGTTGCAACGGTAGCTCCCTCCCCCACGGGACAGTGCCTCGTTCCGGGCAATCGCCCGCCGGAGGGTGAAGGCATGCTCGACTTCGCCGCCATCCTGGCCGGCCTCTGCGCCTCCCTGCCGGCGGAGCAGGCTGGAGCGGAGCAGGCCGGGGATGGATGCGGCGCGGGCGAAGAGGCCGGCGGCGGGGCAGTCTCAGCGATGCCGCCGGACCTGGCCGGGGCGGAGCAGGCGGCTCTGGCCGGAGATGGCGGCGGTGAACTGATGGCCGCGTGGCTGCCGTTCCTGGTCACGCTCCCGCCAGAGGCGGCGGCGGAGCGGGCGGCGCCGGCCGAAGCGAATGGCGCCCACGGGGGAAGACTGCCCGGGGCGACAGCTGCGGGCAGTGCTGTGCCTGATCCGGCGGTGCCCGGTGCGGGCGGAGCAGGGGTGGCAGAAAACGGCATTACCTCAGCTTTGCCGGAGGCGGCCCAGGAAAGCATCACGCCAGCGCTGCCGGAGACGGCCCAGGGCGGCACGGCATCGCTGCCGGAGGCAGCCAAGGCTTCAAGAGAAGGGCCTGCTGAATGGCCTGTTGACTGGAGGGGAGAGGAGCCGGCGGGCGGGCTAAAAGCCCAGGCGCCTATCCCGCAGGGGCCAGCCCCGGAAGGGGCGATTGCCGCAGCTGCCGCTGGCGCCGTGCCTGATCAGCGCGCGGGGTCCCATCGCCTTGGCGGAGCCGGGGATTCCACCGGCGGCGAAAAGGGCGAGAGGGAGATTGCTTTGCCGGAGGCGGCAACTGAGCCGGCCGCCCGCGGGGAGAGCCGCGGCGCCAGGGAGGCGGAAAGGAGCCAGGAAGGGGGCATGCCTTCCAGGAACCAGGCAGGACCGGACCTGCAGCAGAGCGGATCCACTAGGGCAGCGGAGCCAACTCCGGCACCGCAGCTGCAGCCCAGCACGAAACTGCCGGAGAGCGGTGCCGCATCCAGCGACCCCGCCGCAGCGGTGCTGCAGCCGGCGCCCGAAGCAGTTGCCCCGCCGGAAGCGGCAGCGGAACCCGGGGAGCCGATCCGGCCGGCAATACCCGGCTTCAAGGACAATCTCCTGCAGGAGCTCCAGGGCCGGCTGCTTTACATCCGGGAGAGGGGCGAGTTCCCCGCGGAGATGCGGCTTCAGCTCTACCCCCCTGAATTGGGCGAGGTGACGATCCGCGTCTTCTCCCGGAAAGGGAAGCTGAGCGCGGCGATCATCGCCGAGCTGCCGGTAGTCAGGGATCTCCTCGCGGGAAGCATGGCCGAACTGCGCCAGCGCTTCCAGCAGTGCAACCTGCCGCTGGAGCAGCTTGATCTGTTTGCCGCCGGCCGGGATGGAGAGGGCAGCCGGCACTACAGCGCCGGAGACTACCCCGGTACAGCGTGGCGTCCCCGCACCGGTGGTGCGGCGGTAAGCGCGGGGCCTGCCCTGGAGAGAGAACCGCTGCCGGAGACAGCCTGGGGCGGCGGCCATGTGATTGATTACCGGGCTTAAGAAGGAGGCGTTTTAGCAGTGGACAGTGTCAGCGCTGTTTCACAGGCAGGAGCGCAGGTACCTGCAGAGACTAACCGGAACCAGCAGAAGCAGATCTTCGGGACAGACCTGTTTCTCCAGCTGCTCGTAGCGCAGCTGCGCTACCAGGACCCCATGTCCGGCAGCCAGGATACCGGCCAGATGATCACCCAGATGACCCTGTTCACTTTACTGGAGCAGGTGGTAAAGCTGCAGCAGACCGTGGAACTGCAGAGCAGGGCTCAGGAGCAGTTCAACGCGCTGAACCTGCTCAACAGCAAGGTCACGGTAGTCGGAGCCGACGGGTCGGAGGTCAGCGGTATTGTCACGGCGATCCATTACGATGACAACACGCCGTATCTCACCGTGCAGGGAGCCGATTACCCGCTCAGCGCCGTGATCCGGGTCGGAGTAGATAGCAGTCCCGGGGAAGGAGACGAATAGGGCGATGGTCAATCGAGTCACTCCGCATCTGCCGGGCAGCGCCCCGGCCGGGAAAGCGGGCGGCGCCTCCGGAAAGGCGGCCCCCGGAAAGAAAGAAGCCCTCTCTTTCCACGAGGTTCTGGAACAGGTGCAGCGCCCGCCGCTGGTATTTTCGGCCCATGCCCGCGCGCGGATGGAAAGCCGCAACATTGACTTGCAGGAAGAAGACCTGCGCAAGATCACGGCGGCAATGGAGAAGGCCAGGGCCAAGGGAGCCCGTTCTTCGCTGCTCCTCTACGGTGAAATTGCCCTGTTGGCCAGCGTGACCAACCGGACCATCATCACCGCGGTGGACGGGGCCGCGGAAGGGGAGCAGATATTTACCGGAATCGACAGCGCGGTAATTGTAAAATAAGGCCGGACCTCCTTGAGGAAGCCTTGCTCTGCGGAAAGACCGAAGCAGGGCTGCCGCGCTGCAGTTGCCGGAATGTTTAAGCGCATATAAAAGGAGGCATCAAATTATGATCAGATCCTTGAGCACCGCGGTCACCGGACTGCGGGGACACCAGACCAAGCTCGATATTGTCGGCAACAACATTGCCAATGTCAATACCGTAGCTTTTAAAAAGTCTCAAATTCGCTTTGAAGATCTGCTCAGCCAGACGATCCAGGGCGCCACGGCGCCGTCCCAGCGCGGCGGGATCAACCCCTCCCAGGTGGGGATGGGGATGCGCATTTCCGGGATCATTGACAACCATTTCCAGGGACCGATTACCAATACCGACCGGGAGACAGACCTGGCCATTCAGGGCAACGGCTATTTTATCGTTTCCGATGGAAGCCGGCTCTATTATACCCGGGATGGCTCTTTCGGACGCGATGCCAACGGTGAGCTGGTCAACATCAACGGGTATAAGCTGATGGGCTGGACCGGTTCCGCAGCAGATGTGACCGGCGAGCTGGCGCCGCTGCACATCCCCCTTGGGGAACGGATGGTAGCCCAGGCCACTTCAAAGGTCAAGTTTGCCGGCAACCTTGATGCCGGCGCCTGGGTTCTTGGTGGAGCCGCTCAAACTTACAACTATGAGTATTTCATCTACGATTCCCTGGGCAGGCGCTACACGGTTGAATACCGCTTAACGCCGGCAGGCCAAAACAGCTGGGAGTACGAGGCGCTGCTCGATGGCAACTCCATCGGCAGCGGCACCCTGGTCTTTACGGCCCAGGGCAGCTTCGATGCGGCTGCGTCCACCATCAACCCCCTGGCCTACAATCCTCCCGGCGCCGAGCCTATCTCGATTACCCCTGATTTCTCCAGCGTCACCCAGCTGGCCGGCAGCAGCAGCATGCTGGTCCGCGAGCAGGACGGCTTCCCCGCCGGGGAACTGGTTTCCTTCGCCATCAGCCGGACCGGTGCGGTGATCGGCACCTATACCAACGGCATGGTGGAGACCCTGGGGCAGATCGCCATGGCTTACTTTACCAACCCCGAGGGTTTGGCCAAGGAGGGAGGCAACCTTTATCAGGTAACCGCCAACTCCGGTGAGGCCCGGATAGGATTGCCCGGTACGGAGGGACGGGGTTTGATCCAGTCCTCAGCCCTGGAGATGTCCAACGCGGACCTCTCCTTTGAATTTACCGAGCTCATCACCACGAGCCGCGCCTTTCAGGCCAATACCCGCGTGGTGACGACTTCCGACGAGATCCTGCTCGAAGTGATCAACATGAAGCGGTAGTGATAATAGTGAAAGCCGGAGCCGGAGGGGTGTTACCCCCCTCCGGCCGGCCGGAGGAGCAGTGCGATGC
>JAAYGO010000024.1 GCA_012727685.1 Bacillota bacterium
AAACGCTGTATTTTAAAGCCTTTTTGCGGTTTTACTCAATTTTTAGGCCGGTTCGTTGTGACTATTTATTAGCTATGATTCGTGTTACCTTTTAGCTTTAGTTGACCTTTTTGGGGTCGAATCACTCCTTATTTAAAGTGAAGCAGCAGGTTGCCAAAGGCATCCACGGTCAGCGTTTGGCCGATGGCGACGGGGATGGAAGTAAAGGGCAGTTCCACCACCGCGGGCCCGGCGATGCGATTGCCAAAGCGGAGCCGGCGGCCGTCGAAAATCCGGCTTTTTACCTCCGCCATCTGATCCGGCCAGAAGATGGTCCGGCTGCCGCGGCAGGCCCTACCGTCAATTGCGGCTACGGGCTCTGCATCTGGCTTTCGCTCGGGAAGGTGCAGCGCCGCCGTAGCGCGAATGCGCACGGCAAAAAGCTCCAGGCCCTGGGCGATCTGTCCGGCCCCGCGGCCGTAAAGACTGTCGTAAGTTTCCTTAAAAGAATCGACAACTTGCTCTATCTGCTCCGGCCCAAGAAGGCCGCCGGGTAGCTTTACCGGTAAATGGTGCAGCCACTGGCCGCTGTAGCGGAGTAAAGCGAACCGCTCCAGGGCTATCTCTTCTGACGTCTGCCCCATCTCGGCCATGGAGCGGACTGCTTCTTCTTCCATGCTGCTCAATAAACGGTTTAACTCTTCCAGGGGGAAGGGGTAGAAGAAGAGCTGCTCCCTTTCAATAAAGCGGACCATGTTGGAGGTGGCGCAGCCGTAAGCCGAGAGGGTGGAAGCTCCGTTCCCCAGCGGGATGACCACGCCTGCCACCCCCAGTTCCCGGGCAAAATCAAAGGCATGCAGGGGGCCGGCGCCGCCATAGGCGAAAACAACGAAATCCCGGGGGTCAAAGCCGCGGGCAATGGTTTGCTGCCGGATTAACTCCGCCGCCTTGGTATTGTTGATGCGCAAAATCCCGGCGGCGGTCTCTTCCGGGGAGAGGCCCACCTGCCTGCCCAGGTTTCCAATCGCCTCCCGGGCGGCTTCGCGATCCAGCTTCATGCGCCAGCTCCAGAAGGAATCGGGCGAAAGGAGCCCCAAAACCACATCGGCATCGGTCACTGTAGGTTCGGTGCCGCCCCGGCCGTAGCATACCGGGCCCGGATTGGCGCCGGCGCTATCGGGACCGACCCGGATGGAGCGGCTATAGGGATCGAGGCGGGCGATGGTGCCCCCGCCGCAGGCAATGGAGTTGACCTGCAGCTGCAGGAGCCTGTAACGGTACTGGTTGATGATCTTTTCATCGGTCAGCAGCGGTTCGCCTTTGACAATCAGCCCCACTTCAAAAGAGGTGCCGCCCATGTCCGTGGCAATCACATTCTTATAACCGGTTTTGCGTGCAAATTCGGTGGAGCCGATTAATCCTCCGACCGGCCCGGAGCCCAGGGAGGTGATCGGCAGCTCTGCCGCCCTGCTTGCCGGAAGAACGCCGCCGGATACCTGCATGGTCAGCAAGGGGCGCCGCAGGCCCGCATCGCGCAGCCGCAGGGAGATACCGGTCAAATAAGATTGCGTGAGCGGACCGATATAGCTGTTAAGCACCGTGGCCACCGTCCGCTCGTACTCGCCGAGGCGGGGTGAAACCTTGTGCGAGCAGGAAACATATACTTGCGGCGCGATGCGGCGGATCAAGGCCTCAACCTGCTGTTCATGGGCGGGGTTGCGGAAAGACCATAAAAATGCCACCGCGATGGCCTTCACCTTCTCCTCTTCGACCAGGCTGCGCACGGCGGTCTCCACCTGTGCCAGGTTCGGGGGGACGATTACCCGGCCCTGGCAGTCAATTCTCTCGTCAATCTCCCTGACCAGGTGGCGCGGCACCAGCGGAGCGGGTTTATACGTGGCTTGCGGATGATAGTAGAGTTCAGTTTCCAGGCCGGCCAGCCGTCCGGAGCCGCGCATGATAAAAAGGGCGTCCCCGTGCCCCCTGGTAGCCAGCAAGCCCGTTCTGGCGCCCTTTTGCTCCACAACCAGATTGGTGCCGGTGGTGGTGCTGAGATTGAAGCGCTCCGTTGTTTGCAGCAGCTTCTCCAGCGTAGTTTCACACTCATTGGCCAGGGCGGAAAGGGTATTGATGATCCCCCTGGTAAAATCATCCGGCGTGGTGGGAGATTTTCCATAATAAAGACGTCCCTCTTCATCCATGGCCACACCATCGGTGAAAGTACCCCCGACATCTATGCCGATAAAATAGCCCATGACCGACCTCCGTTATGCTCCCTTATTCTCCTGGAATTAGAGCTTCCTCTTAGCGGCTGATGGAATCATCTTAAAGCGAAAGCCTTAAATTTTACTGAAATCTTACTGAAACGTCGCTGAATTGGACAAATAATGGCAAATAGGTATATATATAAATAGATTAAATAAAAATAGAGTATAAATTCAGTATATTTTAAGTTACTCCTAAGGAAAAATTAAGGTAGCTTTTATATGCTAAGTGAAAAATGTAGAGAGGTGGTACGGACAGATGAAAACAGGTAAGGTGTGGGTTGCTTTTTTGGTGCTCTTTTTTCTTCTTGCAGCGCTAGTTGCCTGCTCCCCCAAGGAAACAGAGGAGGGTACGGTAGAAGAGGGGGCGGCGGAAGAGGCGGTAGAAGCAATTGAGTTAAGGCTGGTCATGGGAACTCCTGCCGGCGATGAACGGACCGTGTGGAACGAAGAAATGGCGGAAAACTTTAACGCCCGCGCCGGCGGAAGGTATGTCTTAAAGGTTCATCCTGGTGGTACCCTGGTCAACGTGCCGGAATACCTTGACGCGGTCAGAACCGGTGCCGTCGAATTGTTCGATTCCGCCCTTCCGGCATACGCCGGCCAGGATCCGCGCTTCAATGCCTTTGTCCTGCCGTACCTGTTTGACAGCGGGGAAGCATTCATCGCGGCGGAAAAAGACCTGGTCGAACTGTTTTCCTCCATTATGGAAGAGAAGTTTAACCAAAAAATCTTGGGCTTTGCATATGTGGGCTCTTTTGATATCTTCAATACCAAGCGGACGGTTAAATCGCCGGCAGACCTGAAAGGGATGCTCGTCGGCGCCCCTGACCCGGGAATTGCGGCGATCCTGGATCAGCTCGGCGCGGCTACGGTTAACGTAGCCTGGCCTGATTTCTATACCTCCCTCGATAAAGGCGTCATCGATGGAATCATGTTTATGCCCAACGCGGTGATCAACAACAAGCTCACCGACCTTTGCAAGTACTACACCTCCATCAACAATCCGCAGGGTCATGCCGTTCTCTCCATCAACCTGGACATTTGGAACGCCATGCCGGAAGACATTCAGCAAATTCTGGTCGAAGAGCTCCAGAAGTCATACCAAAAGGTGAGCCAGCACTATCTTAACCAGCGGGAGAAAGATCAGCAGACGATGCGCGAAATGGGATTGGATGTATATATTCCGACCGAAGAAGAGCAGCAGCAATTCAGAGAGCTCTGCATCGATTACACCGAACAAGAGCTGGACAATTACGGCGA
>JAAYGO010000289.1 GCA_012727685.1 Bacillota bacterium
AAACGCTGTATTTTAAAGCCTTTTTGCGGTTTTACTCAATTTTTAGGCCGGTTCGTTGTGACTATTTATTAGCTATGATTCGTGTTACCTTTTAGCTTTAGTTGACCTTTTTGGGGTCGAATCACTATCTAGTATTTTGCACTTGGGCTGCCGGGCGTTATCCCCAATGAATATAGACTGCAGGGTAGGGCAAATTGTTCCGGCAAACCAAGGGGACGGTTCTCCTGGTCTGGTACCGGGAAAACCATCCCCTTGATCAGCTGCCTGTTCCCTCGGTTTACCGGTTTGTCTTGGTCAGATAGACCAGGAGAACCGTCCCCTTGGTTTCTTCGCCTAGCGGGGATCGTAGCCGACCACGGACCAGATCCCGCTTTCATCCTGCCGGATTAAGCGTTTCAGGTAAACGTGCTTCACCGGGCCGGTGTCTACCGCCACCACCGCCTCGACGCCGTTGTTCGCCACCTGGCTGAAGGCAGCCATCGGCACCTGCGGCTCGCCGCTGATTCCTTCCGGCGTGACCATGAGATTGACAAAGGTAAGGGCCACCTGCAGGGGATCGAGCTGCCAGGGGCTGCTGCCCCCGTCCACCTGCCGCTGGCTGGCCGCTGCAATTTCAAGATCCACTTCAACCTTAACCTGGGCTTTGGCGGCCAGCTCCAACTCGCGATCTGGCAGGGCCAGGTCGGCAGTGAGCTGCCGTGTCAGCTCCACCCGCCGCGGCCCCTCCACCGCGATCTCCAGCCCTTCCTGCTGCCAGCGCAGCTGTTCCCACCACACTTCGAGGGGGCCGCCGGCCGCGCTGCCGAGGGAGGCATTGGGTTCCGGCTTGAAAGTCCCCCGGGCGGGCGACTGGACAATCGACGTGTCGCCATAATCCAGGACGATCCGGTCCTGGAAAGCGAGGAGGCGCTGCGGCGCCTCCCGCGGCAGCAGGGGCATAAAGCCGCTGATGGCGGCCGCTTCCTCCACCGTGGCCACCAGCACCCCCGGATCATTTTCCACTACCGTATATCCGGCAGGCACTTCATAAGCAAACAGCCCGGGATCTACCGCCGCATTCGGCACAAAACTGACAAAGGTATAGGTCGTCTGCAGCGCTTTGTGCATGGCTGTTTGCAGCTGCACCGGCAGGTTGGTTTCCGCATCAATCCACAGGCAATAAGGCAGTCCCCCCGGCGGGGCAATTTCCAGCTTTGTCGCCTTGCGGCCGGCAACCGTCTCCTCGCCGGCTGCGGCATACGGGTATTGCCTGGCGCGGGCGGCCTCCCCCCGCAGGTCAAACTCCATCCTGTCCGGCAGCAAAGGCAGCACGGTCACTGTCTTCTCTTGCGGCGAGAGCTGCCATTTGCGCTCGCCATTGTTTACCGTCAGAGTGCCGTCTTCCTGCCGCACCGCGTAGCGCTCTCCGTCCGACCAGATCTCCAGGGTGCGATTGATCCAAATTTCCCCGGCCTCGTTTTCCGAGCGAACTTCAAGGACACCATGATAATCGGCAAGCCGGGCCAGGGCTTTTTCCATGGCGTAAACCAGGTCCCGCTTAAAGAAACCGGCCTGGTTGGCAAGTAAAACTCCCATGAGCAGGCAGGCGGCCAGCGCTGCGGCAGGCGCCCATACACGCCGGCGGCTGCCTTTAGTCGCCCTATCCGCACCTGTTTTAGCGGAGCGGCAACCGCTCTGCCCGGCCTTGTTTAACCGGCGCATTACCGCTTTCACCAGCCGCTGCGGATAGCCGGGATCCGGCATGGCCGGTTCTCTACAGGTGCGGAGGAGCCTGATGGTCTGGAATATTTCTTCCAAACCGGGGGATGCAATTTCCAGATTTTCAGTAGGTTCCTTTTCCTCATTCAGGGCATCAATGTAAGCTGAAATCCTCAGTTCAGGGTTATCCATTATTACCCTCTCCTTCAATATTGATCCTGCTCCAGGAGCTGCGCTAAGGTTTGCAGAGCTCGATGCTGTGCCGTGCGCACCGCGGCTTCCGTTTTCCCGACGAGTTTTGCCGTCTCGGCTACCGAATAGCCTTTAATGATCCGCAAATCCAGAATCGCCCGCTGCTCGACGCTTAACTGCTGCAAGGCATTTTCAAGGATCAGGCGCCAGGTAACAGCGTATTCCTGATCTTCGCTGCCGGCATCTTCCGGGTTAATCGCGTCAAAATCAACCGGCAACCCCTGTCTCTTTTTGCGCCGCCAGCGGTCACGCATTTCATTCATGGCCACTGCCTTCATAAACTTTAGCAGCTCTTCATGGGGAATCTTGTGCGCTTGCAAGTAGGTCAAAGCTTTGACATAGGTTTCCTGCAGGATATCCTCTGCCTCGGCACGGTTCTGCACCCGGTAATATATGTAGCGGTAGAGCGGTTCCCACGTCTCCAGGCAGATCTGTTCAATGGCTTTTTCAGCACTTTTTTTACCTCCGATCAATGCACGGACACCGATCATTAAACGAGACCTTCTTTCCGGCCGGTTGCTGCTTTCACTAATTATAACGAACAATCACCCAGAATGTTACATAAGTAGACCAAGGGGACGGTTCTCCTGGTATCAAACCAGGAGAACCGTCCCCTTGGTCTAGATACCCTTGGTCTAGACTACGTTTACAGGCTTGCCATCCAGAAATGCTTTCAGGTTTTCAGCGGCGATGCGCATCAAGCGGCCGCGCGCCGCGAATGTGGCCCAGGCGATATGGGGCGTGATAATGCAGTTGGCGGCCGCCAGCAGGGGGTTGTCGGGAGGAGGCGGCTCCACGGCCAGGACATCGAGCGCCGCCCCGGCGATGCGCCCCCGGTTGAGGGCATCGGCCAGATCCCGCTCGACGATCAAGCCGCCGCGGGCGGTATTGATCAAAAAAGCGGACGGTTTCATTAACGAAAGTGTCCGCGCGCAGATCAGGCCGGCGGTTTCCGGGGTTAGCGGGCAGTGCAGGCTGAGGACATCGCATTCGCTGAGCAGAGTGTCCAGGCCAAGCACGCGCAAAGCGAGGCCGCCCGGATCAACTGCCGAGCGGCTATGCACCAGCAGCTCCATCCCCAAGGCGGCGGCAATGGCCGCCACCTGCCGGCCGATGCGGCCAAAGCCGACAATCCCCATTTTCTTGCCCGCCAGCTCGATCAGGGGATAGTTCCAGAAACAATAGTCGGCGCAGGCCGACCAGGCCCCCTTCTTAACGGCCTCGTTATGTTCCTGCACATGGTGGCAGAGCTCCAGCAGCAGGGCGAAGACCAGTTGCGCTACCGAATGGGTTGAATAGGCGGGGACATTGGTCACCACAATGTGGCGGCGCCGCGCCGCCGCCACATCGACCACGTCATAGCCGGTAGCCAGCACGCCAATATATTTCAGCCGGGATAGCGAGGCGAAATCCTTTTCCCCCAACCTGGTCTTATTGGTCAGCACAATCGCCGCCTCTTTGGCGCGCTCCGCGACCAGCTCCGGCGGCGTGCGCGGGTAGACGGTTAAATGGCCCATTGCTTCAAAAAGTTCCCAGCTTAAATCGCCCGGATTCAAGGCGTAACCATCCAGCACTACGATTTTCAACACATCTTTCACCTCTTTTGTTTCATCACTTTCCTCATAGCCATGTTACAGCAAGGTCAATGGGCATTCAAGGGCTCGCGCATAACTGATTGTTCGGGAAAATAAGACAAGATTCATCCCTGGAAATTTTTAAAGGATTTTTAAGTTCTATATAGAATTTGTTGTAATTGAAAATCAGTTTTTAATAATTTAGCAGGAGCAGACTTAATGCCCCACGAGCAAGAAAATGCCTATTTTAACCCTCAAAAACCACAGCTTAGCAAAAGCCAGCTTGCAGCTATCCTTCAGTCTACCGCTGATGGCATCCTGGCCGTAGATCGAAAGTGCAGGGTCCTGATGGCCAACAATCGCTATCTCGATCTCTGGCAGGTCCCGCCGCTGTTACGGGCGAGGCGAGACGACCGCGCCCTGCTGCAGCACCTCCTCGAGCAGCTCAAGGATCCGGAAGCCTTCCAGGAAAAAAACCACACCCTTTTCAATTCCACCGCTGATCATATCGATATCCTCCACCTCAAGGACGGAAGGGTATTTGAACGCTACTCCCGCCCCCTGATGGAGGGGCAGGAGATCATCGGCAGAGTTTGGTCCTTCAGCAACATTACCGAACGGTTCTCCTATGAAGCGCGGTTAAAATATATAAGCCTGCACGACCCCCTTACCGGACTCTATAACAGGGCTTATTATGAGAATGAACTGCAGCGGCTTGAAGGGGATCGGGAATACCCGGTAGCCATTATTTCGGCCGACCTGGATGGGCTGAAGCTAATCAATGACATTCTCGGGCATAAGGAAGGAGACAGGATGCTTAAGGTTTGCGCTTTGGTGCTTAAAAAAGCGCTGCGCAAGTCGGATATCATCGCCCGGGTGGGCGGGGACGAGTTTGTCTTGCTCATGCCCCGCACGGACCAGAAGGCCATGGAAAAGGTGGCGGCGCGCATTCGCATGGAAATCGAGAACTACAACCGGCAGCACTGGGATCTACCGATCAGCATGTCCATCGGGATGGCCGTAAGCAAAGGACCCGCTCAATCGCTCGAAGAAACCTATATCGCCGCAGACAGCCTCATGTACCGCGATAAGCTGAATAACAGCGAAAAAGCACGCAATCGCATCGTCAGGGCCCTCTTGGCCGGATTGGCTGAACACGATTATTTTTCCTCCGAACAAACAGAAAGGATCCAGGAGCTTTGCTGGAAGTTGGGCCAGCGGGCCGGTTTGAACATGCATCAGCTTACGGACCTGCAGCTACTGGCCCAGGTCCAAGATCTGGGCATGGTCGGTATCGCCGACACGCTGCTGGTCAAAAAAGATAATTTCACGGAAGAGGAATGGGAAGTTGTGTGCCGGCACCCGGAAAAGGGGTTCCGCATCGCCAGCTCTTCACCGGACCTTTCCCACGTAGCCGACCTGATCCTGCGCCATCACGAAAACTGGGACGGCAGCGGCTATCCCCTCGGCCTGCAGGGCAAGGCCATCCCCATCGAGTGCCGCATCCTGGCCATAGCCAATGCCTATAATGACATGGTCAGCCCCCCTCCCCGCGGCCGCGGAATGAACGATGCTGCGGCTGCGGCAGAGCTCATCAACAGCGCCGGGACCCGTTTTGACCCGGAGCTGGTGGACCTTTTCCTTTCAGTACTGGAAATCGATTAAGATTGATAATTGTCGCTCCAGCTCTCAGCGGCAAGAGGCAAAAGTGTTTTCATACCCTGATGGTGCCCCTGTATTGTGGGGGCATGGACGTCTAGCCCTTATTTGACGGGGGCATGGGGCTTATCCAAAGAAGCATGACTTGCCGATAAACTCGCGCAAGATCGAGTTGGTGGGCAGCTCGTTTGGGTCCAGCGGCCTGAAGAAGGACAATAAATGGAGCAGCCTCCGGGCCTCAACATATTCCGGCGCAGTCCGGTCTATTTTTTTCAGCAGCGGCTCAGCGTATTTTTTAATCACCGCCTGTTCGTAGACCAGGGCCGAATTGAACATGATATCCGCTTCTTCCTGCAGGCAAAAAATATTTTTCTCCTCACCGCGCCTCACCGCAGGCCATCTCCGGATGCTTTCCAGGGCGTCGTTGCCCCGAAACTGCGCATCACGGACGATCCGCCGGAGCAGCCGCGTATCACTGGTGCGTATCCGCGTATGCCGATCCATGTTTAGAGCGGTCAGCGCCGAAATATAGATCTTATACTTACTGCGGCGCGGGATCGCCCTCGTTAGCTCCTCGTTTAACCCGTGGATCCCCTCGATAATCAGCGGCTGATCCGGCCCCAGCTTGATCCGCCGCCCGCCATATTCCCGCTTGCCTGTAGTAAAATTATAGGTCGGGATTTCCACTTCCTCGCCGGCAATTAAGCGCACCAGGTGTTCATTAAAGAGGGAGAGATCGATGGCCTTTAAACTTTCGAAATCGGGCTCGTTAAATTCGTCCAGGGGGGTCTGTTCGCGATCCAGGAAATAGTCGTCGATGGAGATGGGAACAGGCCGCAACCCGTTTACCAGAAGTTGAACCCGCAGCCGCTGGGCAAAGGTGGTCTTGCCCGAGGAAGAAGGCCCGGCCACAAGGATGACGCGGATCTCCTCCCGGCGCTCGCAGATCAGATCGGCGATCTGGGCGATCTTCTTTTCATGCAGCGCTTCGGCCACGCGCACGATTTCGGGCCCCATCCCGCTCTCGATCAGGCTGTTCATAGCCCCCACCGTATCAAAACCGAGGATCGTGCCCCAGCGATCGGCTTCGTGAAAAATCCCGAAGAGCTGTTTCTGTTCCACGAAAGGAGGAATTACATAGGGGTTTTTCTCCTCGGGCATCCGCAGCACCAGGCCCGATTGGTAATCGTTCAGGGCAAAATGCTTGAGCACGCCCGTGCGCGGCACCAGATAACCGCACAAATAATCTTCCCGGCTGCCGATGGAGTAGAGATCGACATGATCGCCAGGCCAGTAGGGAAGCAATTGTACTTTATCTTCGTCGCCCTGGCTGCTGAAGACACGGGCTGCCTCGGAAAGGGACACCCGCCTTTTTTTAAAAGGCCGGTCCTCCCTGACCAGCTGGCGCATCTTTGCTTCGATCTCAGCCACCGCCTCCGCATCCAGGGGATCGCTTTTCTTGATCTCACAATAAAGGCCATTTCCCAGGAAATGCACCACGTTAATGTTCGCTTCGGGATACAGTTCCTTGATGGCCTCGATCAGCAGAAAGGTCAGGCTGCGGCGATAGATCCGCATGCCCTCCATGCTCGTCAGATCGAGGAAGCGCAGCTCGCTCCCCTCGGCAAGTACCTCTGCCAGCTCGACCAGCTTGTGGTCCACCATGGCCGCCACAATGGGCGCAGGGTAATGGCCGCTCACCGACGCGCTGATTTCAAGGAGGCTGCGGCCTCTGCTGACCGGCAACACCTTTCCTTCCGGCAGGATTAGATCGAGCGAGGCTGAAGAATTTTTCTTTTCCATTTTCGTTGCTCTTTTCTAGACAGTGATTTAATACAGGATATGATGCGCTAGGCCGGGATGAGATTGCCGCCTAATAAACGCGCCGTTTCCGGGTCGCAGGTGGTGACGATGAGCTGGCTCGTGCGGGCAAACTCCTGAATGGCCCCGGCCGCCGCTTTTTTCCGCTCCGGGTCGAAGTTGACCAGAGGATCGTCCATGACCATAAAACCGCCTGCCCCTTGCAGCAGATAGGCACACATGGCCAGGCGCAGCGCCAGGGCTACACCGGCGGTGGTGCCCGCCGACAGCAGCTCCACGGGCAGCGCCTTTCCCTCCGCCGAAATGATCTCGCCGGGCACGGCGCCGTCCAGCCGGGCGGCGGTATAGCGCCTCCCGGTAAGAATGGCCAGGTTTTGGGCAAATAGTTCGGCCAGCGGCTCCAGGGTGCCCCCGTCAACTTCCTCTTTTAAGGCCTGGAATTCAGCCTTCACCACGCGGATGGCCCTGCCCCTGCTCTTCAGCCGTTCCCACTCCGCCTCGGCCCGGCCAAGGGCCTCGGCCAGTTCTTCCGTTGACTCCTCCGGCAGCCGGCTTTGCAGCAACGCCAGCTCTTCTTTCAGCGCCGCGACCCGTTCATTGAGCCTGTAGCGCTCCTCGCGCATCTCTTTTAACGCGTTAAAAAAGGCGTCACCGGAGTCATATCCTTCCGGCAGGGGCGCGAGCTTTGCCAGCCGGGCTTCTGCTTCACGAATCTGCCGCCGCAGTTCGGCCAGCTCGTCCACAGTTTGATCGAAGCTGCCGAATTGCTCTTCCCAGCGCGCGATCTGCTCCGCTTCCCGCTTGGCTTCCACCTGGAGGGTAGAGAGCGAAACCTTTACCTCCTCCAGGGCGGAGCGGATCGCTTCCGGTTCGCGCACCGCCTTCTCGGGCCCCAGCGCCGCCACCGCTGCTTCCAGCTCGCCATAAGAGCGCTCTCCCAAAAGGGTCTCCAGCCTGGCGCGCAAGGTTCCCAGGTCGCCTGCTGCAGCTTCGCGCCTGGCACACGCGGCCCGCGCCTCCGCCAGGTCTTTTACCGCCAGCTCCCTTAGCTTCGCTTCCAGCGCTTCACGCTCCCGGCGGATCTGCTCGATGAGCTGCGCCGCATCCCCCTCGCCCGAGAAGACTTCCAGGGTCCAGTCAGGGGCTTCCAGGAGCAACCGTCCCGCTCCTTCCAGCGCCAGTTCGCGCTCCACGCGCACCGCCTGCGGTTCATCCAGGCCTGCAGTCACCGTTAGTTCGAGCGGCGCCGCGGTGGAAAAGTGCGCCCGCAGCTTCATCGCCTCCACGACCGCCTTCAAGCGCTCCAGCTCCTGCTCCTTCTGCTCGAGCTGCTCCAGGCCAGCCCTCGCCAGCCGGGGCATGGCCGCCAGCGCCGCCTCTTTTTCCGCCACTGCCGCTTGCAGCGGCTGCGCTCTCTGCAGCAGCTCCCGCTGCGCGCGCCCTCTTATAACAGCTTCCGCTTCCCGCAGCTCTGTCTCGAGGGCGGCCGCCTCCTTTTCCGCATTCTCGATCTGTTTTTTTATTCCCTGCAGCCGCTCTTCGGCCCGGGGCCAATCGGAGATGATCTTCTTTAAATGTTTTTCCTGCAAGGCCAGCGACTCCAGGCGCGGCCCCAAAGCTACGCGCTCCCGGGCGTCTTCCTCGAAACACTCCATCTCGCCCAGGCGCTGCCGCAGCGCTTCCTGCGCGGCCGCGCTTGCCTCCAGCCGCCCGGCCAGCTCCGCGGCCTGTTCCTCTGCTGCCCTGGCCTCGCGGCAGCGCTTGCGCAGCTCCTCCATGCGGTAATAGGCGGCCAGGATCTCCCCCACGCCGCGCTTATAGGGATTCTCCAGCCCGCGGCCGCCGGCGGGCTCGTCACGCTCCAGGTCCCAGTTCTGCAGCAACTTCTCTTCCGCAGCGTCAATGGCCGCCTCCAGCGCCTCCACCGAAACCCCGCCGGCTTCAAAAAGGGCTGCCCGGAGCAGACCGGCGATGGTGCGGCAGGCTTCGGGGTTCTCGCGCAGCCGGGCTACGGTGCGGGCCATCTCGTCCTGCCGGGCAAACAATACTCCCTGGTAGGTGCCCCGCCCGAAACGGAGCGCCCGGCTCAGCCGCTCCCGGATCGCCGCCGGTTCGTTGATCTCCGTGCCGTCCTCGAGGTAGAGGCGCTCCTCCCGGGCGCCTCCCCAGGCACAGCGGTAGCGCAGTTTTCTCCCGCCGCTCTCCGTGAACTCGATCTCCACCCGGGCCGTATCGCCCTCCGGGTAAGGCAGGCACCTGGCCATAAAATTCTTCCAGTCGTCGGCGCTCCTGCGCACATCGGGCGGCACAAAAAGGGCCGCGAAAAGAGCATTGACCAGCGTGCTCTTGCCCGCTTCATTGGGGCCCAAAAGCACGTTTAATCCTTCTGCAAACGCATAGCTGCGGTCGGCGGTGCCCCCAAAGGGGAAGAGCCTCACGCTATTGATGATCATTTTGTCACCTCGCCGATCAAGCGATAGGCCAGTTGCAGCGCCTCGCGATCGTCCCGGGCGGCGAGCCTGGCCAGCAGGCGGTAGGGGAATGAGGTGGCGGGAAATTTCTGCGCAATCAGGGCCGGCGTTAGCTCCACCGCCAGCTCGCTGTCATCCTTCTCCAGGTAAACCAGCGCCTCGCCAAGCTGCTTAAACCAGACGCCGCGGCTTTGAAAATCGGCTTCGGGCAGGGTGCCGGAAAGCTTTAACTTGAGCAGGAGCTTATCCCCGCCGGGCGCCAGCTCCTCCTGCAGCGCCGCCAGGTCGGCCGCGCTCGAGACGCTCTTTTCCAGCTCCTGGAAGCGGTAGCGGCCCGTCTCCACGGAGCGGCAGCGGCAGGCCCCGCCTTCGTCCAGCTCTACGATCCAGACATAGCCGCCATGCCGGCAGTCGAAGCCGTCCGGTTCGGGCGTACCGCTGTAAAAGAAGGGATGGCTCCCCGCTTCGTCCCGGTCCGGGTAGCGCGCATGGGTATGGCCGAGGCACCAGTGATGCAGCTTCAGCCCGGCCAGTTCCGCCTCGGTCATCGGAAAATATTGATCGTTAAAATCTGGGGATACCCCCTGGACCGCGCCGTGCGCCACCCCGATCTGCCAGCGTCCTGCAGGCCGCTCGCTGTCCCTAATCCAGCCCAGCCGGTTTTCAGCCGAGTGCTTGCGGTCGCAGGGCGCGGGATAAAGGACCGCGTCAATGCCGTAGTCGTGCAGCGGAAAGGGGCGGGGCTTGTCAAGCAGGATCAGGCTGTCGAAAGCGCCGACGCGCAGCTCTTTCCATATACTCCCGTAAGGGTCGTAGTAGTCGTGGTTGCCGGGCAGGAGGGCCACGCATCCCGCAAAGCGGGAGAGGATCTTGATCACCCGGGCCACCGCTTCGGCGGCCATATTGCTGCGGTGAAAGAGATCCCCGGCAATAATCAAAAGCCGGCACTGCTCGGTATTGGCCAGCTCCACAAGGCGCTCCAAGACCCCGTAGCGGGCCTCCACCAGGCTGCGGCGCACCGCTTCGGGGTAGTTCCGGTTATTAAAGGTCATGCCCACATGCAAATCTGCCGTATGTAAAATTTTTAGCGGCATCCGGCCAAGACACCTCCCCGGGAAGGTAAACCGCTCCTAATAGGACATGCCTTTACTTCGACAAAAAGCGGCCATTACCTGCCTGTGAGTCAAGGGGACGGTGACTTTGAGTCAAGGGGACGGTGACTTTGACTCACAAGCAGCCAGGCAGTTCACACTCTTTTCAACGGCAAATGGCCTCGCTCCAAAATCCCCTCTCCACCCCTTGGGGGGAGAGGGGCAGGGTGAGGGGGGGGTTTTTAGCGGGAAACCGGCTCCACGCTCCATCTTCCGGCGCGGTGATACTCGGAAGCGCCGTAGAGGCGGTCCCGCTCGTGATCAAGCACCAGGCCCTGAACCGCAGTAGCAATGGGCTTATCCAGGACGAACACGTGGTAGCCGCGCCGGCGCAGCTCCTCCCGCTCTTGCCGGGATATTTCTCCATCCAGGTAGAGCAGATCATCGTCGTATAGGTAAAAGCGAGATTTAGCCACGGCTTCCTGCAGATCGCCGCCGCGCAAAAAGTTGACGATTACCTGGCTTAAAACCATGGGGATCCACTTGCCTCCCGGTGTACCTACGCCCATGTAGGGCTTGCCGTCCCTGGCCATGATCACCGGGGCAATATAGCTGCGCGGCCTCTTACCCGGCTCCGGCCGGTTCGGCGAGCGCTCACTCCTGGCGAATCCGCGCAGCTGATTGTTCATGAAATAGCCGTCCACATAGACCGCTGCGCCGAAAAACTGGGAGATGCTGTGCGTGGTTGAGACCATGGTCCCCTCGCTGTCCACGATCGTAAAATGGGTCGTGTTGCCATCCTTATCTTCCTCGAGATCCGGGTCGGGGAAAGCCGTGCCTGAGGTCTCTGCGGATAAACGGGCCTGCAGCTCCTCCAGGTGCCCGTCGCCGACCAGGTTCAAATCATCGACGGCAAAATAAGCTGGATCGGCGATCCGGGCCGCCCGGTCGCGGTAGCAGGTGCGAATAATCTCCGCCATGGCTGCGATATAATCGACCCGGTTGTCTGTCTCCAGCAGCCCTTGCCGCTGCGCCAGCTCCACCATTTGCAGCAGCGTCGTTCCGGAGAAAGGAGCGGGTACGGAGTAAAAGTCATAACCGGCAATCTGCTTGTGCACCGGTTCTTTCACTTCCACCCGGTAAGCCTGCAAATCGGCAATCTCCAGTCCCGCCACCCTGGCGGCCATGACTGCGGCCAGATCTCCCTCGTAAAAGATGGACGGCCCCTCGTCCCGGAGGCGACGCAGCGTTTCCGCCAGCTCTTTTTGCACCAGCAGCTCCCCCGCTTGCAGGGGCTTGCCGCCGGGATAGAAATGGGGCAGTTCGTGCACCGGCAGCCGGTAGCGGGAATCCGCGAGCCGCTCCGCCAGGTAGCGATCCACGGCAAAGCCTTCTTCCGCAAGCCGGATCGCGGGCTCGATCAGCTCTGCAAACGGCAGCCGGCCGTATTTCTCGTGCAACTCCGCCATGCCCCGCACAAAACCGGGCACCCCCACATAGCCCGCCGGAAGCCCGCCCGAGAGGGGGGCGCTCTCGCGGTAATCGAAGAGGAGCGGTTCGCCCCCGCCGGCGGGATAGACGATGCTGACCCCGCCGCCGCCGAGGCCCGAAGCATAGGGCTCGACCACGCCCAGGGCATATCCGACTGCCACGGCCGCATCCACGGCGTTGCCGCCCCGTCTCAAGATTTCCATGCCCACGTCCACGGCCAGGTGGTGCGAAGCGCTGACCCCATAGCCGTTAACGCCGGAGGCCCCGCTTTCGCGGCTCCCATTCCAGAACCCGGCCGGCGGCAGCCCTTCAAAGGGCAGCCCGTAATGGACGCTGTAGAGGGAAAAACCGGCAATCAGGACCAGATATAACATAGCGATCACAGCAATTCGATAGCGGCGCATGGCCCTTTCATCCTTTGCTCAAAATAATATGATTATTTCTCGATGTTTAGGGGGATCACGATCTTTTCCCCTTCTTTAGTCCACCGGTGCTCAGCTCCAAGCTCCTTGGTGAGGATTTTCTCGGCCTGGTAACCGAAGCCCCAGCTTAAAAGCTTATGGAGCGGGCGCGGCCGGGCGCTGCTGATCCATAGCGGAGTCAGCTCCAGGCGAGCGCGGCCGTCACGGGAAAGCTTATACTGGGCTGCCGCGGTCAACTTGGTGCGCGCATAACCCTGGTCAAAAATAAAGTTGCCGAGGCTGTACAGGATCACCGCCCCGTTGTAGATCTCCACCGGCTTGAGCACGTGCGGATGGTGTCCCACAATGATATCGGCGCCCAGGTCGGCCATGGTCCTGGCCAGTTCCCGCTCCTCATCGCTGATGGCGCTGTTGTACTCCTGCCCCATGTGCAGGTGCACGATCACCAGATCCGCGTTTTGGCGGGCTTCCCGCAGCAGGGGCACAAAATTGGCAGGCTTGGCGGTAAGCACCCCGGCCCGCCCCGGGGCGGCCGCAAAATCGGCGGAGCCAAGCTCTTCCGGCTTGCCGGCTGCTTCGCGCACCAGGGGAAAGACATTAGAAAAGCCCAGGGTGGCGATCTTGACCCCGTTAATGTCCCGGTAATCAATTTGCATCGCCTCTTCCAGGTCAAGGCCCGCCCCCACAACGCCCAGGCCCGCCTCCGCGAATGTGCTGCAGGTGTCCCGCAAACCCGCCGCGCCGTAATCCATCATGTGGTTATTGGCCAGGTTCACAGTAGTAAAGTTTAAATCCTTGAGTGCCTTTACGGCGGCCGCGTCAGCCTTGAAGCTGATCAGGTGCGGCGCCCGCGGATACCCTTCATCCAAAACCACCGGCTGTTCAAAATTCGCGGTGCTGTAATCGGATTGCAAAAAGAGAGGCGCAACATGGCGGAAGAGCGACCCGTATCCGTGCTGCTCCGCCGCCTCGCGCACGTGGCGATCAAACATGAGATCGCCCACCATGGTTAGCACCAGGCTTGTATCGGCATCACGGTCAAAGCCGGCGGCAGCGGGCTGATCAACGGCCGCCGGGAGGGCGATGAACAGGCAAACCGCCGCCAGCGCCAGTGCCGCCTGGCGGCCGGCCTTCTTTTTATTCCTTTTAATAAACCACGCCATTTTCTCTTTTGGCGATAGCTTTACTCTCATCTTCTCCAGTGGCGCTCCTTAAAGCAGGTGGTAAACCAGCATCCCTAAATATGTTAAACCGCCGAGCAGGTAGGTACTGCTCAAGGTGTATGCCACACCCTGCTTGGCAATGGTGTTGGCCATCAGGCCGGGCACAATCACCCCGATGCCGCGCAGCTCGAACACCTCGAAGGGCAGCAGCGGGTAGGCGCAGTCAAAGGCAAACTTGACGGCAATGGCCGTCAGGAGCATGGCCACGAACATGCGGCGCCCGAATAAAATGGTATAGCGGGCGATCACATACTTGACGATCAGAAAGGTCAGCAGGCTGATCAGGGTGATCAGCAGCACGTTCAGCGGTTGATTGAAGAACAGGGCCAGATAGCCCGGCACAACCAGTCCCGCCGGCATCACACCTACCAGCTCCGTATAAATTAAGCTCAACACGAGCCCGATGATGATGGCCATATAAAGATCGGTATTAAACACTTGTCCTTCCTCCTGCCGTGGCATGGGCGGCATAAAAACCGGCCGCCTTTCGCCGTGGTGGTGTTTTCGGGCTCTGCGCCTGGCCTGGCTCGCGCCGCACAAGAGTATCGATCAGTGCAAGAAGGGGCTCGGCGACGCCGTGCACGTTGCCGACGCCGAAAAGCAGATCGTGCTGCGGGATCAAGTCCTGCAACGCCGCGAATACCGCGGGGGCGCTCTTCCCTTCGAGATTAAGCAGGCGCCCGGCCGGGATTAACTGCTTCCGGTATGCCTCCACAACCGGCGCCGTGATTTCCCCCACCAGGACCAGGGTTTCCGCCGGAATCAAGGGCAGCACTTCCCTGGCAAACTGCCGGGTGCGATCGACCCGGTCCCGGCGGCAATTCATGATTACCAGGGATTTACCGGCGGCCACACCCGATTTCTGGAGATGGCGCCAGATCTTTAAGGTAGAGGCGGCGTCATTGGCTGTAAAGCCGTTGACAAAAGAGGTGGGTTCTTGTTGATGGCCTGTATTCAGGGTGAGGATCCGCAGGACCCCGGGATCGGGCTGCGCCTTGAGCATGCCCCGCAGCGCCGTTTGCTCATCAATGCCCAGGCATTCGGCCACGGCCAGGGCTACCGCCACGTTTTCCGGGAAGAGGAGATAATCAAACTGCTCGAGATATTGCGGGTGCACTTTTCGCGTATCAGCCAGGATCACCCTGCTCCTCCTGGCGGCGGCGACTTTTTTTAAATAATCGCTAAAGGGGCAGTTGTCGAGCAAAACAAGAGCGCCGCGGTGCGGGACCGTTGCCGAAAGGGCTTCGGCCACCTCCTGGAGCGTCGGCCCCATCTCGTCCATGTGGTCTTCAAGGATATTGACAATGACCCCGATGTTGGCCTGCAGCAACTGTTCCTGAAACACGACCTGGTAATCGGGGTTAACGGCCATACACTCGCTGACCAGGGCTTCCGCCTTGAGACGGGCGGCCTCGGCCACGACCTTTTTCTGTTCCTTAATATTGGGACCTTCCGGATTGCGCTCAATCGCTTTTTCGCGGTCCGTATGCCAGTAAATCATCCGCGCCGCCGTCCCCGTGGTCTTGCCGACGACCCTGATTCCCGTTTCTTTTAGGATGGCGGTGATCAGGCGGGTCACCGTTGACTTCCCCCTGATCCCGTTCACATTGATCCGGATGGGCACGGCATTGACAGCCCGCTGGTGTAGATGCTTTTCGATCACTCCGAGGATAAACAGAAGCAGTAGCGGAACCAGTATAGCAGCACTCACCTATCCCATTTCCCTTCAATCCA
>JAAYGO010000257.1 GCA_012727685.1 Bacillota bacterium
AAAACGCTGTATTTTAAAGCCTTTTTGCGGTTTTACTCAATTTTTAGGCCGGTTCGTTGTGACTATTTATTAGCTATGATTCGTGTTACCTTTTAGCTTTAGTTGACCTTTTTGGGGTCGAATCACCTCTGACTTCTCAAAAGAAAGCAGGAAACCGCTGGATAAAGGCGAAAAAGAATCTGACCGATCACCGTTCATTTTAGATAAAGGGTCTGGTCAGGAGGGTTGGCAGTTCCATGGCTGAATACTTGTCCGCGGGTATTGCCTACCTGCTCGGCGCCTTCCCGGCAGCTTATATTTTCAGCAGGCTCATTAAGAAAGTGGACATCCGGACAGTCGGTTCGGGAAATGTGGGCGGCATGAACACGATGAAACAGGCCGGGGCGGCGGCCGGCTTGCTGACCATTGCCGTGGATACGGGTAAAGGGGCCCTCGCCGTCTACCTGGCCTCCCTTTTAGGGGGTGGGCTTTACAGCATGCTCACCGCTGCCTGGCTGGCCGTTCTCGCCCACAACTTCAACCCCTTCCTTGGCTTTAGAGGGGGTAAGGGTTTGGCCACCACCTTCGGTGCATTCCTGGTCCTCTGCCGGCCGTGCCTCTTTTTCATGTTGCTCCTGGCGCTGGCGCTGGCCCTGGCGCTGCACGATACCGGCACCGGGGTGGGGCTTGCGGCGGCCCTTTTGCCGGCCCTGTTCTGGGTGCTGTTCCGCGATTGGACCGCGGTGCTGCTCGGGGCGCTGCTCGGCCTGGTGATCGCGGTCAAACATATCAAGGATTTCCGGGCCTATGCCCGGGGCCGCAGGCAGCTGTTTTAGGATATAAGCAAATCCGATTTTCTCCCCCTTGTTCGAGTATATGAAGAGGAAACCCTTTTGGTTTAGATTTTAAAGTAACTGAATAGCTGTCCAAAATCAAGGCCGGCGATGGTGATATTTTTGTATTTTTCGTAAAGATGGCGGTTCGCTTCCACCAGGGGCTTCGAGATAATGCCGTGCGTGATCGAGAGAAAAGTCTCCATGTAGGCGGCCAGTTGATCGCAGGCCTTGATCAACTCCCCATCCAGGGGATTGTGGCGGTCGTCATTGTACTTTTCGTTTATTTCTGCCGAGGCCACGATCACGATTTGGCCGTCTTCACGCATGATCTTGCTCTTAAACTCGTTTTGCGTAAAATAGTTGATTTCTTTATACCAGGCGGGGGGCAGCAGGGGGAAGATCCGCTCTTCAAGCTGGCGGTGTTCGATCTCCTTGATCAACTGTTCAATCCCGGCGACCGACTGCTTTACCGGGGAAACGATATCGCGGGTGAGCACTTCGGGAAGATCGTGAAACAAGCCGGCAAAAAAGTTATTGTAGACCCGCTTGTCGCCGGCTCCCACTTCCACCGAACAGAGGTATGAGAGGATAGCCACGATCAGCATGTGGCCGATCACCGATGTCTTGGGCAGCCGCGGTGTCTGGGCCCAGCGCAGTTGAAAGCGCAGTTGCCCCACGAGGTCGAGGAAATTGCCGGTCTTCTTTCCCAGGGTCAGCTTTTGCACTCCGGCCAGATCGTAGTGCTCTTCAAGCTGATTTTCAATGGCAGCCTTTGTCTCCGCCAACCCGTAAAGTCCCTTGTTGAGGCGGTAAATGATCTTAAATTCCCAGTTTGTGGCGAGGTAATGGGCCGCCTTTAACAATTTCCTTTCCAGTAAATACTTGCTGTGATCAAACAGGTACTCTTCCATGTTCAGCAGGAAGTCGCCGGCCAGCGGGGCCAGCATGGCCTCCAGCTTTTCGAGGACCCAGCGGTTGAGCTGCTCCCCTTTCTGGGCCATCAACTTGTGGAATACCGGCGGTTTGATGTCGGTCAGCACGATCCGGTGCAAAAATTCAAAGAGGCCCCCTTCGATTAGCTTGCGCCAGTTAATCCGGAGGTGATGTGTGTCTTCCTCGGTTTTGGCCAGGATATAGGCATAAATCATCTTATGGGCCTGCTTGTCCAGTTCCGTAAAATGTTCGGGCCTGATATGATCATTCCAGCGCTGAATGCTGGCCGCTTCGAAAAGCAGCTCCAGCAGCTCTTTTCTGATCACTTCCGCTCACCTCTTATTCAGCCTCAATAACTGGCTAGGTTCGCGACCGTGGCACCGCTTTCCTGCCTGAAGGGGAGATGCCCTAGGAATGGGGAACAGATAAAAGGGGCTGTTTCGTTTTTAAGACAGCCCCGTTAAGCTTATGTATGCAGCCTATCCTGGTCGATGTATCTTTCTTAAAGGATAATCGCGATTAAGCCTCCACTGCCTTCGTTAATAATCTTTTCCAGCGTTTCCTGCAGCTTCTCCTGGGCGTTTGGCGGCATATTGCCCAGTTTGCCGGTAATGCCGTCCTGGACCAGTTCATAGAGCGATTTGCCGAAGATCTGCGATTCCCAAATTTTTTCGGGGTTTTCTTCAAACTCATCCATGAGATAATTGGCCAGTTCCTCGCTCTGCCGCTCCGAACCGACAATGGGGGTAAATTCCGATTTGACATCCACCTTGATAATATGCAGAGAGGGTGCGCTGGCCCGCAGCCGCACGCCAAAACGGCCGCCCTGGCGGATTATTTCCGGCTGATCCAGTTTCATCTCTTCCAGGGCGGGGGGCACGATCCCGTAACCGACTTCCGATACCTGGTAGAGGGCTTCGGCAAGCTTATCATACTCCCGCTTGGCGCCGGAGTATTCCTTGATTACCCGCATGATATCGGCTTCCCCGGTAATCTCCTCGCCGCATAATTCCCCTAAAACCCGTTCGAACAAGCCCGCCGGGGTTTCCAACTGGATCTCCACTTCTCCCGTGCCCAAATTGATTTGCCTTAAGATGGCCGCCTCAATGAAATCGTGCTCCTTAAACTTCTCGAGGAGGTTATTTACTTCGCGCACTTTTAATACCTCGGCCACATTTTCCTCGATGCACTGGTCAAAATGATCTTTTAACCAAAAACCCTTATCCAGGACCGCGACCCACGGCGGCGTATTCACCGTTATTTCCCGCACCGGGAATTCGTAGAGCGCCTCTTCCAAGATCACATCCAGATCGGCCTGCTTGAGTTCAAGGCAATTCAAGGTGATGACCGGAACATCATATTTAAAAGAAAGCTCATCTTGCAGTTGGCGGGTTTCTTCAAGAGCAGGGTGTGCCGAGTTGAGTATCACGACAAACGGTTTACCCAGTTCTTTAAGCTCCTCGATGACCCTCTCTTCGGCTTCGAGATAGTTTTCTCTGGGGATCTCCGTAATAGACCCATCGGTGGTGATTACGATGCCAATGGTGGAATGGTCGGTTATCACCTTGCGGGTACCCAGTTCAGCAGCTTCCTGGAAGGGAATATCGTAATCAAACCAGGGAGTGGAAACCATGCGCGGGCCCTCTTCATCTTCGTAACCGTAAGCCCCTTCCACGGTATAACCGACACAGTCTACCAGGCGGACGCGCATCAGGATATTTTCACCAACGATGATCTCGACTGCCTCGTCAGGGACAAATTTCGGCTCCGTGGTCATGATCGTTTTGCCGCCGCTGCCCTGGGGAAGCTCATCGCGTGCCCGCTCCAGTTCGAGGGGATCTTCGAGCTTGGGCAGGACAAATAGCTCCATAAATTTGCGAATAAATGTGGACTTACCGGTTCGCACCGGACCGACTACCCCTAAATAGATATCGCCCCCGGTCCGTTCTACCAGATCGCTAAACAGGTCAAATTCCACCGTTCATCCCTCCTTTACCTTCTTTTTTCCTCTCCCCTTTAAGTAAGGAGGAGCATCGACAATCTAACAATATATATATATGACCGGGGCAGAGCTTTATTACTGCAGGGGCATAAAAAATGAGCCGCTTCAGGCGTGCTCATTGGCGCCTTTGGCAGCCCTTGCCGGCAGAAAAGGTTTAAAACGCGATCTCTTCCATCTCCGGCTTGGTCGAGCGCTGCATCAGCTCCTCTATCGCGGCGCGGGGCGATTTGCCTTCGAAGAGAACCCGGTAGATCTCACCGGTTATGGGCATTTCCACCCCGGTCTGCCGGGAGAGGGCCCAGGCCGCCCGGGTGGTGTGCACCCCTTCAGCGACCATTTTCATCCCCGCCAGGATTTCCCCCAGTATTTTGCCCTGGCCAATTTGCAGGCCCACGTAACGGTTGCGGCTATGCACGCTGCTGCAGGTGACATAGAGATCGCCCAGCCCGGAGAGGCCGGTAAAAGTGCGCGCCCGGGCGCCCAGGGCTGTCCCCAGGCGGGTCATCTCCACCAGTCCCCGGGTAACCAGGGCGGCCTTCGTGTTGTCCCCCAGCCCCAGCCCTTCGATGATCCCTGCACCGAGGGCAATGATATTTTTCAGGGCCCCGCCCATTTCCACGCCGATCAGGTCGGGGTTGGTATAAACGCGGAAAGATGGGCTCGTCAAAGCTTCCTGCACCAGCCTGGCCGTATCGCCGCTGGTCGAAGCGGCCACCGTGGCGGTGGGAATCCCCCGCGATACCTCTTCGGCGTGGTTCGGCCCGGAGATCACGGCGAGGCGCGGCGCAAAGGAGGGACCCAGTTCCTGTTCCAGCACCTGGGACATGCGCAGGTAGCTGTTTTCCTCCAGCCCCTTGGCCGCGCAGACTAAAATGGATTGGGGAGGCAAAAGCCCGCGCATCGCCCTGGCGGTGTCGCGCACTCCATGGGAGGGCACCGCCAGGATCACCATCTCCCGCTCCTGCAGCGCCTCGGCCAGCTCCAGGGTGGGCCGCACTGCCGGGGGCAGCTTCACCCCCGGCAGGTAAGTTTCATTGACCCTCTTTAAGACGATCGTTTTGTAGAGCGCGCTGTTGCGCACCCAGAGGTTTACCTGCGTTCCCTTGCCAGCCAGGGAAATCGCCAGCGCCGTCCCCCAGCCTCCCGCACCGATTACCGCCACCCGCATTTATTCGCTCCCTCCCCCGGCAGGCCCGCTCCGCTGCCCGATTTTGGCTTCGGTCCCTTTGAGCAGGCGGGCAATATTGGCGTGATGGCGCAGCACAATGATCAGCGCCGCAACGATGCCGAAATAGATATGGGCAGCATCATAGCCCAACAGCCAGAATATCAGCGGTGCGCTCATGGCCCCGAGAATGGAGCCGAGGGAGACATAGCGGGTTGCGGCGATAACAGCGGCGGCGAGGAGCAGGACGAGCAGGGCTGCCCAGACGCTCAAGGCCGCTATTACGCCGATACCTGTCGCCGCCCCCTTGCCGCCCTTGAATTTTAAGAAAATGGGAAAGCAATGGCCGAGCAATACGGCGAGCCCGGCGAGGAACGGTAGCGCGTCCTGGTCGCTGATGGCCCCGGCCAGAAGGACCGCTGCCACTCCCTTGGCGGCATCGAGGAGAAAGACAAGCAGCCCCAGCTTCCATCCGAGGAGGCGCAGCACATTGGTTGCTCCAATATTGCCGCTGCCGTAATGGCGGATATCGACATCCCTGATCAGGCGGGTGATGATATAGCCAAAGGGAATCGACCCGATGAGGTATGCAAAGAGCAGGATCGCGATGTCAACCATCTACTGATCTCCTTTCTCCTGCCGCGGTTTCAATTTAATCCGGATCGGCGTGCCGCTGAACGAAAAAGATTCCCGCAGGCGATTCTCCAGGTAGCGCCGGTAGGAAAAATGCACTAGCTGCGGGTCATTAACAAAGAAGACAAAGGTGGGCGGCCTGACCGATGGTTGGGTGGCATAGTATATTTTCAAGCGTTTGCCCTTGAAGGTGGGCGGTGGATTGACCGCCAGGGCATCCTGCACCAGCTCGTTGAGCAGCGGGGTCGCAATCCGCTTATGCTGCTCCTGCCAGACCTGGAGGATCAAGGGGAAAAGCCGCTCGATGCGGCGCCCGGTCAAGGCCGAGACAAAGGCAACGGGCGCGTAGGGGGCGAACGAAAAGGCGCGGCTTAAGTTTTCAAGCCACTTGCCGCGGGCCCCCTCTTCCCTGCCGCCCAGGTCCCACTTGTTCACCACCATGATCAGCCCCCGCCCGGCCTGGTCAACATGGCCGGCCAGTTTTAAATCCTGTTCGGCAATGCCCCCGCTGCCGTCTAAGACGAGCAGGACTACATCCGCGCGCTGGATGGCCTTTAAAGCGCGCAAAACACTGTAATACTCCACCGCCTCCTTGATCCGGCTCTTCCTGCGCACGCCGGCGGTATCGATAAACACATAGCGCTGATCCTGGCAGGTGAAGTAAGTATCGATGGCGTCGCGGGTAGTGCCGGGGAGATCGGTCACGATCACCCTCTCCTCGCCGAGAGCGGCGTTGACCAGCGAGGATTTGCCCACGTTGGGGCGGCCCACTACCGCCACTTTAACCGCATCTTCCGGGTAGCTTTCCCCTTCTCCGGGCGGCAGCAGGGCGCAAACCCGGTCCAGCAGATCGCCTGTGCCCCGGCCATGCGCCGCCGAGATGGCCAGCGGTTCCCCCATGCCCAGTTCGTAAAAGGCGGCCACCGCCAGTTCGCCTGCGGGATGATCGATCTTGTTGACCACCGGGACGATCGTTTTACCGCTGCGGCGAAGCTGTTCGGCTATATCCTTGTCCAGGGCGGTCACGCCTTCGCGGCCGTCCAGCAAGAAGATCACCACCTGCGCCTCCGCCACGGCCAGTTCCGCCTGCCGCCGCACCTGGTTGGAGATCGGATCGCCGCCGCCGAAGGTGATGCCGCCCGTATCGACGACAGCAAAGCTGCGGCCGCACCATTCCGCGGTGCCGTAAAGGCGGTCCCGGGTTACACCGGGCATTTTTTCCTCGATGGCGCTCCGGCTTTCGGTGATCCGGTTAAAGAGGGTTGATTTTCCCACGTTCGGCCGGCCGACGATGGCCACGATATTGCCGTTCATGCCATGGCTCCCTCCTTGCCGGCGGGCTCGCTCCCCTGGCAGGCGGCCTCCGCAAGGCAGCCGGCCAGTTCAACCGGGCCGCTCACGGCGCGCACCGGCACCTTTAAGGCCTCTTCCAGCTGCTCTACGGTCATGTCGTCCAAAAAGAGGCCGCTTCCTTCTTTGAGCAGGACCCTGGGGATGAAGAGGGACTCTCCCAAATCCTTGCCGCTGAGGGCGGCAAGCAGGTCCGAACCGGCCAGCAGCCCGGTCACCGTTACCGGCGGGCCGAAAAAACTGTTTTCGGCCACGGCAAGCTCTAGATGCAGGTTGGGGACAGCATTAAAGCGGCCGATCAGGCGCCGCAGTAGCGGAGCCGCTTCCCTGCCGGTGACGAGGGTCGCCCGGTAGGGGCGCGGCAGTGGCCCTGTAAGCGGCGGCCGCGGCAAGGCGTCCAGTTCGTCGAGGAACTGCCTGGCCAGGCCGACCCCGTTTTCCAACTGTGGGAAGCCCTCGTATGCTTCTGCTCTGGGGAACGGCTTCCCGGCCAGGTTATAGATTTCATCGGCCAGGTAGATCAGCCGGCTGCCCCGCGCGTGTAAAAAAATCTGCTGGTAGCGCCGCACCATATTGATCAGCGCCTCCGCTTCCGCCGGGGTGAGGCGGCGCAGCGGCGGTGCGCCGGGCGGGCGGTGGGCGGTCAGGCCTACCGGCACCAGGGCAATGCTTAGCACCGCCGATCCGAGCCGGTATAAATCGGCAATGGTCTTCTTTAACACCGCTCCAGTGTTGTAGCCGGGACAGAGCACCAGCTGCAGATGGACCCTGATCCCGGCTGCCGTGAGGGCGCGCAGATAGCGCAGGCCGCGGTCAGCCCGTGCCGTCCTAAAGAGGCGCCGCCTGACCTGCGGGTCAGTGGCGTGGACAGAGATGTAGAGCGGGCTGAGCTGCAGCCTGATAATGCGCCTTAGGTCGGCTTCGTCGAGGTTGTTCAGGGTGATGAAATTGCTGTAGAGAAACGACAAGCGGTAATCGTCGTCCTTCAGGTAGAGGGAAGGGCGGACGCCGCGCGGGTTTTGGTTGACAAAGCAAAAGAGGCAGCGGTTGTGGCAGCGCATCACCGGCGCCATGGTGGGCGGCTCAAATTGCAATCCCAGCGGCGTGTTGCTTTCCTTGCTGATGGTCAGCCGGCGCAAACGGCCGTTCGGGTCGCGCAGCAGCAGCGTCACCTGCTCGTCCGCTTCCATGATTTTATAGTGGATGATATCCTTGATCGCCCGGTTGTCCATCCGCAGCAGCCTCGCCCCCGCCGTAATGCCTGCGGCGGCGGCCGGAGAACCGGCGGTTACCCGGCACACCAGGTATCCTTGATCTTCCTTCATTTAGGCTTCCTTCCCGTTCCAGTGAATCGATTCCATTATCCCAGAAAGGAAGACCCGGTGTCAATATGCGATCAGGTATTTGCTGGTATTTTTCTCGAAATCTTCCACCTGCGCAAGGATGGATCGGTAGGCGCGGCGAATGCCGCGGCAGACCAGAGGCCGCCCCAGGGAAGTCCAACCCAGGCGCCGGGATAAGAAGCCTCCCAGCCGGGTTGCCGCGGTCAGGGTAATGGCGCAGTCGATCAGCGCGACCGGTGCTGTTGCCGGGCGCCCGTCCCGGTATAGGTAAGCCCTGATGATCTCCTGCAGCGGCCGCCTCCAGCGGCCGCTGCCCAGGACAAAAACAGGGTTGTCTCCCAGATCTGAACCCACATAGTGCAAATGTCCCATCTTGCTGTGGCCTAGCCGGTCGAAATGGGGCAGGGCTACCAGTTCATCTGCGTGGGGCGGGCGATGGCGCGGCAGCAAGCCGAGGTAGTAGGAGGCCGCAGCCACTGAAGTATGGGTGCCGCCGTAGCACTGAAAAATGATCATCATAATCTTTCGTTAACCGGGATAGAGGCCTGGAGGCGGGCCCGGGTTACCGCCGCTTCAATCTCTGTCCAAAAACTGGCCAGGCTGCAGCTATCAGCCGCTGGCCCTCCCCTGCGGCGCTTGTAGCGCCACCCGGGCAAAGGGGAGACCACGATCAACCTGCCGCCTTCATACAAAGCAGCGGCCAGTCCGGAAAGGGTTCTTTCGACCAGGAGTGGCGGCACGGCGGTGCAAAGCACATACAGGTTTGCCCCCTCCCTGTCCCGGCCGTAAAGCTTGAAAAAACAAGCTGTTCTTTCCCTGCCGGAACGCTGTTTTCGCAGCCAGGCAGAGGCCAGGGCGGCACAGTGCTCGAAACCGCACCGGGGATAGCAATGCTTGGCGGCGGCAAGAACGGCGGGAATGACGCTGCCCCGGCTGTAATAGATGAAGTCCAGCGGATTGAAATGGGTTTTTTGCTCATCTTTGCGCATCGGTTTAATCATTACAAGCAATCGGTAAAATCAATCAGTGCTTGACCAGCACATAAACACCGTTTTCCAGGTCGTGCACCACTCCCTCGGTAACGCGGGCCAGGTAGAGGGCGATGCGGTCCTGCTCGTTGCGATCGCGGGCAATAAAAACCGGTGCCCCGCCTCCCGCCACCAGGCCGGGATCCTGGGTAATGATGGCCAGAATAAACTTGGTTAAAGATTGCTTCATCACACCACTCCTTTTACTGGCATGGGGGCAGGCCTGCCAACCTGCTCTCTGAAAAGTGACAAAAGGCAAAGCTTTATTAATACCATGCTGGCGCCCCCGCTGGCGGGGACGTGCCTGTCTGTCCCCAATTTGCGGGCAGGCATGCGGTTGGGCAATCCATCGCCATGTTAATCGGCGGCCTTACGGCCCGGGCGGGACTGCAGGGGGCGCGATCGCGCGCTCTCCAGGATCGGGACCCGCTTCACCGCCTCGACCAGGGAATCCATATCCGGCTCCTGGGGGACAATCAGCAGGCCGATGCGGCCCGAATCCAGGTTCCGCCGCAAGAGCGGCGTAAATTCGGCCGTATCCACGTCTTTGTAGATCCCCAACTGGATCGCAGCATCGTGGGCAATGGCCATCCGCTGGCCATTGTTGGCCAGGGTGGCCCGCGCGTCATCGTCCTTCGGCTCGATAATCACACCCAGACCGCGCTCCATGATCATCCGCCGCACCTCTTCACGGGCCAGGTTCATAAAATGTATTTCATCCACAAAGACATTGGGGCCTTTAAAGTGAATCTTGCCGGGGCGCACGATGGCGATGTCGCTAAGCACTTTGCCTCCCATCAGGCTCATGCTAAAAGCGAGCATCACCAAACCGGCCAAAATCCCCGCCCAGGGAGCGATTAAATAGCTAATCCCGCTGGTGACGAGCGCGATGAGCATGACCAGGTAATTGCGCGCTTCAAATACGCGCGCAATCCCTTCAATATAATCCGGGCCGCGGGGCACCAGGTTTGACTTGTCCAGGTTGGTTAAAGTTTTCCGTTCAACCTCCCGGATATCGCGAAACTGGGTCGCAGCCAGGGAGAGAAAGGTGACGGCGGTAAATTCTTTTTCCCACAAGGCCGGTATGGCCAGGGCACCCAGCACGGCGGCGATAAATCCCAGGGAGAGGTGAGTGACAAAACCGTGGGGAAACGCCGGGAACTGGCGGTAGTCCGAGCGCAGCATCAGGCCGCGGGCTGCGGCCCCAAAAGCAACGCCGAGAATGGTAGCCGTTAAATATTGTTCCATGGGAGGATTGGCCCTTCTTTTTAACGGTTATCGTCATCGTCGCGCCTCTGTCCAACGCGCTGGCGCAGGTCGGCGAATTCGCGGCGGAAAAAGGCGGCCGTCTTCCTTTTCAGCTCCGCCCAGCTTCCGGCCGCAATGAGCAGGTAAACAAAAACGGCGGCGAGTACGGCTACCACCACCATCAGGGCGGTGCTGCCGGCAGTGCGGCTGGAGCGCTCCTCCCGCACAGGTGCCGCCTCGCCGCTCAGGTATTCATCCACTGTATCGGCAAACAGTTCGACCGCTTTCTGGGCCTCTTCCTTGCTGTTTTCGTGCGCTCCCACTTCAATCAGGATCGCGTGCGACGATAAATCCTGGTTATAGCTGCCCGGCGCAGCCAGGATCCCTTTAATCAGGCCGGGATATTTTTGATCGGCGATCTCTTTCAAATCGCGGGCTAACTGCATATTGGCTTCGAAATTTTGATTTTCGGCGCCGACCACCAGCATGATCTGGGTTACCTCTTCACCGTTGACCTCCTCTTCATAGTTCTCCGCCGGGACGGCATCGCGGTGCACGTCGAGGAGCAGGTCGGCATCCTTTTCTGTCAGTAGTTTCTCCGCTGTGCGGCGGGAGCGCTGGTAGGCGCCGGCGTCGTGGGGCACATGGGTTTCGGTCTCGTGTTCTGTTTCAATGCCCTTCTTCTCTAATGATTCTGCCAGGGTGCCGCCCACGTCAATAATCCCGCCGCCCTGGTCGATGCTGTCGGTCCCATCCGAGGGGACATAGGACTCGGCCCCATGGGAGTGGTAGATCCCTACTTTCGGGTTATCCTTCTTATCCTTCTTCTCCTTATCCTTTTCATCCATATCCTGCTGCTGATCCCCCTGGACCGGCAGCTCCGAAGCTTCCGCCAAAGTTCCGCCGGCGGGAGCCGCTTCCGGGCCCTCTTTTTCTAGCTGCTCCGCCCAGGCGATATCTCCTTCAATGGCGGTAACGCGAAAGCGGCGGTTGTCGCGATCAATAAATTCGGTTCCCACATGCAAGATGCGGGCGGTGCGTAGCACCAGCGCGTTATCGTCCCGATTAACCATGGAAAAATAGCCGTCTTCCCGTTCTGTCAGGTTGTGGAGATCAAAAAAATTCAGCTCTTGCGCAAAGGCCGCAGGCGTAAACCACCCCAGGGGAATCACCATCATGCCTAGTAGAACCCAGCTTAGCACCGCTCTCATGAATATCGCTTCCTCCTTAAAAGCTCATTTAAGCTTCTGATTCATCTTCAGGATGATCCGCATCCCGGTGCTGGGCTTCCGCCCCCGGTTCCGTGAGCCCTTCCAGCAGTTCGCCCTGCCGCTCGTCACCGGGCCCGCCGCCGAGGCGTTCGCGGATTTCGCCGATCAGCTCCGCCAGGCCGAGGGCAATCAGCCCGGAGACAACGGTGGCATCAAAGATGCCGGCCCCGCCGATGACCAGGTTGCTGCTCGCCCCCCGGTAAAAGAGTTCGATCCGGGTAAAAATATCGTTTAAAACGATCGCCCCTACTCCGGCCATGAATGCCGCGCGGCGGGAACGCCCGGCCAGGTAGCCGGCGATACCGGCGAAGAGGGCGACCAGGTATAACGGATCCATTAAAACGGCATAGGTGGGCTCCAGCGGGATTATTTTCATCACAAAATAGACCACGACAGCGGTAACCAAAATGGCAATGGCCGCCCGGTTCCGCTCCTTGGCGGTGCCGGCCTTGGCGAAGAGGTAGCCGACCAGGATCAGGGGGATGAGCCCGCCCCCGATGTTGATGGCCAGCGTATCGGTCAAGGGGATCTCGGGCAAATAGCTTCCCACAAGCATGGCGCCGATGAAAATCAGGGCAGCCCGGTCGGTTAGCCGCAGCCGGTCCAGCACCCTTTGCGCCAGGCCCAGGAAGATCAAAACGGAGACCGCCAGTAAAACAAACGTCCCTGCAGACATCAGCCGTCCTCCTATCAAAAGCTTTTTATTATCTTTTCCTCCGATGTTGCATTTATGCAACTTCTGG
>JAAYGO010000147.1 GCA_012727685.1 Bacillota bacterium
ACGCTGTATTTTAAAGCCTTTTTGCGGTTTTACTCAATTTTTAGGCCGGTTCGTTGTGACTATTTATTAGCTATGATTCGTGTTACCTTTTAGCTTTAGTTGACCTTTTTGGGGTCGAATCACTGGTCACTCCGGGTAGCTCTCCGTACCTGAACTAGCAATTGAGTCAAGGGTGAGTCAAGGGGACGGTGACTTTGACTCAGTCCCCTTGACTCATGAAGGCCCGGCACCTTGCGTTAACGTTCCCTTTTGCCTTCTATAAATTCCTCCACCATTTTTTGAGCTTCCGTATCGGTGTATTGCACCGGCGGTGATTTCATCGTATAAGCGGAAATGGAGTGCAGTACGCCGCCGATTTGGCGATCGAAAGCCAGCTTCATGCAGCGGATGGCATCGATCATCACTCCACCGCTGTTCGGTGCATCTTCTACGGATAGTTTAACGTCTATGGTAAGCGGGACGTGGCCAAAACCTCTTCCTTCCATGCGGATGTAACAGATTTTATTGTCATTCAACCATGGAACATAATCACTGGGGCCAATATGAATTTGCTCATCGGCCAGTGCTGTTTTTAATTCTGATTGCACGGATTGGGTTTTTGATATTTTCTTCGACTTGAGCCTGCTTCGGTTTAGCATGTTCAAAAAGTCGGTATTTCCCCCAAAGTTTAATTGGTAGGTGCGATCAAGAACGACGCCCCGATTTTCGAACAACTTGGTCAAAGTGCGGTGAATGATGGTTGCTCCCACCTGGCTCTTCACGTCGTCGCCGATCAGCGGGATATTTTTATCGTGAAATTTTTTATGCCAGCCTTCGTTTGACGCGATGAAGACCGGCATGGCATTAATGAACCCCACATTGGCCTTCAGGCAGGCTTCAGCGTAATATTTTGTCGCATTTTCAGAGCCCACCGGCAGATAATTGATCAGTATTTCGGCGCCGCTTTCCTTTAAAACCCGGGCTACATCGCAGGGTTCCTGGTTGGCCAACACAAAACTTTTATCCTGATCATAATCCGCCATATGTTCGGATACTCCGTCCATGACGGGCCCCATTTGGACCTGGACAGGATAATCCGGCAGCTTGTCATAGAAAACAGTAGCGCAGTTTGGTTTAGCGAAAAGCGCCTCTTTGAGATTTTTCCCCACTTTGCGCTGATCCACGTCAAAAGCGGCCACTACTTCAATATCGCCCGGTCGATAACCGCCAAGGTCATAGTGCATCAGTCCGATGCTCTCTTCCGGTGAACATTTATACATTTCAATTCCCTGTAATAATGCACTGGCGCAGTTCCCGACACCGGCGATGGCGATCTTTATTTTAGACAATAAGGATCTCCTCCTCCTTCTTTAATGATTGGCCATTCAAATATTTAGGGAAGAAATTACTTTTCCATAGTAAACGATACGCTCCCGCATTTTACTTTTATAATAACAAACCTTGTAAATCGGCGCATAAAATCTTATTTTTAATCTGACTGCCTGTTATCCTGCATATTTTTTTTCTTTTTATGTTACAGTTCGCAGTAGACTCTTTAGCTATGCTATTTAAATTTTTCACTTCAAACAGGTGGTGGAAAATGATACGATTTGAGATGATTTAGTCGTGAGGCAGAAGAATATCTAACAATAAAGGAAAGAGATGAATAGGTTTGGCGGAAGCAATTATTTTTCTGGCCATGAGGGTTTTATATTTTTACTTGGTGTGGTGATCAAATATTTAAAAGCCTATTTCTTAATTGCCGGCTATAATACAGCTACAAAAGAGGAACAGCAGTATATGGCTGAGCAGGGTATCGGAGACTTTGTGGGACGGCAGTTAATGATTATGGCCGCAGCACCCCTGCTCGGGCTCATTCTTAAACGGGCAGGTTTTCTTTGGGGGATAGAAGTCGGTATATTTATCTTCATCATTCTTGTTTTTTATTCAGTGCTTGCTGCCAGGCGATTTAATCCACCCCCGCATCATTATCCGCCTGGAGAGTTTAGGGGAAAAGCATCAAATACGAGAGCCAGCGTAATAGCACTGGCTATCAGTGCGGTGATATTAATTGGGATATTTGGTCTTATATTTTGGATCGCTCAACCAGCAGAATTTATTCTGGAGCAAAATGCGTTGCGAATCACCGGTGCCTACGGCACCGTTATCCCTTACTCTGATATTAAAAACGTAGAGTTAAGCAATACGATTCCAGAGCTGGACAAAAGAACCAATGGTTTGAGTCTGGGGTCGATCCACAAGGGGCATTTTGCCGGAGAAATGGGAGAAGCTCTGCTGTTCATGCGCTCTAATTTGGAGCCTTTCATAATCATTCAGCGCAAAGAATCGAAAACGGTTATAATTAACTTAGCTGAACCTGCGGGCACCAGATCGCTTTACCGGCAGCTGGAGAGAAAAATCCAAAGCTAATAAAACAAAATATTTCGGACGATTGAGTCTGAAATAAGGATAGTGGTAAGGATGAGCGTGACCGGAGGCAAACCGCACAGGGCATCCGGCAGGGGGACAAGGGCTAGCGTAGTAACTGAATATAATTGCGGCTGATTGAGCGCATTATTATTTATAAAAGGGTGGTCTTCATGTTCACCATCAGGCAGGCAACATTTAAAGATGCACATGATATCGCCGTTCTGTGCGGTCAGTTGGGTTACCCTTCAACACCAGAGGAGGTAAGCCGGCGGTTGGAATATATCCTTAATTGCAGCGATCATGCCCTCTTTGTGGCCGAAAGTCAGGGCGGCACAGTGATTGGGTGGGCCCATGTCTACAATTATGTTTTACCCGAATCAGATTTGATCGCCGAAGTGGGAGGGATTGTCGTCGATCAAAACCATCGGGGCATGGGGATCGGTAGAAAGCTGATTAAATATGTCGAGCAATGGGCCTGGGAAAATGGCCAGGCTAAGGTGATAATCCGCTCCAATGTAATCCGCAGCGAGAGTCACCGCTTTTATGAAAACTTGGGCTATGCCGTCGTAAAGAAGCAAGTTGTAAGGTGCCGGGCCTTGACATTGTGACATTAAAAACAACAAGATGGTTATTATGGAAATAAGAGATATTTTATGTCACAATGTCAAGGCCCGGCACCTCAGCGCAGGAAACGGATGGTGAAGGGGTAGCGGTAGGAGATGCCTTCATTTGCTTTGAGTGAGGCGATGATTACCAGGACGAGATTGAGGATCATCAGGGCGGGCAGCAATAAAATACCGATCAGTAAAAAGATTAAGAGACCGGCGATGAAATAGTAGATCAGAAAGGATATCTGGAAATTAAGCGATTCTTTTCCCTGGTCGTCTACGAAGGGGGATTCATTTTTTTTAATCAGCCAAACGATCAAAGGGCCAAGAATACTGCCCATGGGAACACCGAGTAAAGCGGAAAGTGCAGTCAGGTGACAAAGCATCCCCCAGGTTCGGGTATCTTTTTGATCCATTTTTTCAACTCCCACTCTATACCGTTAATTTATGATTCTTTATGGCGATTCTACCATAACAGTAAAACTGTGGCTACAGTAAAAAATGTGGCTGAGGATCCCAATTTACAGTGGAACAATGACTGTATAATCTTCGGTTTTTACCGCTCATTTTCTTGCGATAAATACTTAATGATATTGAAACCTTTATTAACAACCGTTAATTTACGTTAATATTTAAAAAGAGCTTTGTCACTTCCTTGCCTCCCGGGTTATAATCTTCTTAGAGAGCTTTGATGGTCAGTCTGCCTTATTTTGACACCCCATGATCCAGAGGAGGTCTATTTGTGTTTAGGCGTGGGGCAGTTGCCATTCTGTTGATCTGTTTTGGGTTGATCCAATTCTCAGGATGTGCGATGCCTGTTGACAGCAGGGTCGATGCTCAATTGGAAGAAGCAAAGGAATTGCCCGGTTATAATGATGGTGAATGGTTTAAAATGACTCTTTATTTTCGCAATCTAGATCATGAACCGGGTGTTTCAGATTCAGAGCCGTTAATCCCCGTGACGAGGTATGTTCCCCAGACAGATGCAACAGCCCGGGCAATCCTGACAGCGCTGCTGCGCGGCCCCTTGCCGAATGAGGAGCATCAATATCGTGTGGGGCCGGTGATCGATACTGCTGTCTTAATTGAGGACATTTATATTAAGGATCGGCTCTGCGTGATTCACTGGCAATGCGACGATCCCCTTTTCCCCGCACAGACCGGTTATCTGGCTGAGTCGCTCCTGGTTCAGTCGCTGGTGCAGTCCCTTACCTCCCATCCGCAAATTGATGCTGTATGGCTATTTAGAAACAACAGCCCCTGGCAGGGTGCAGAGCATTACTGGCTTACTCCCCTGAATAAAGCGGGCGGAACCCTTGTATATACCTTATATTTTAATGATCTGACGGCACTTAAACCGGAAAATATGCATTGGGAACAGGGCAGGCTGCAGCCGGTGCGAATTAGCTTAAGTGATCCGGTTGGGGAAGCACTGGAAAACCTCGCATTCTACCAGATCATAGACCTGCTTAAACTGAATTACGGCCAAAACTGTGGGGCTGTATTCCCCGCCGACAACCGTGTCCTCAGCTTTTCATTGGAAGATGGACTGCTGGCCATCGATCTGGCAGGGTCAACCTTTACCGGGCAGCGGTCGGCACTGTTGATGGTTAGATCGCTGGTTTACACTTTCACGGAGCTGCCGGAGATCGATCGGGTTATCGTGACCCTGGAGGGCGAGCCCTGGACCGGCGGCAATTTTGTCTGGAAGAAGCCCTTGCGAAGGGAAAACCTCCCGTATATGTTTTACGGCGAAGAACGGCCATAGCTTAGACCGGTTCCAGTGCGGCTGCCCGGCTGATTTGCTGCTGGCTCTTTTTAAGGATCGCGGCTGTCTGGCGCAGGGAGGCAATTTCATCCGGAGCCAGCTCCAGAGGAAGCACTTCATTTACACCCTGCCGGTTAATCAGGGCGGGCAGGCTCATGCAGATGCCGCTGATGCCATAGAAATCGTTAACCAGGGTGGAAACGGTCAAGACGGAGTTTTCGTCCAAAAGAATGCTCCGGATTATCCGCACCACCGCCAGGGCGATGGAATAAAAAGTCGCCCCCTTGCGGGCAATGATCCGTTCCGCCGTATTGATCACCCGCCTGCCGATTTCGTCTTGGGCGGAGCAGCCCTGGCCGCAAAAGCGGCAGTACTGTTCCAGTTTTATACCGGCGATTTGAGCGGCGCTCCATACTGGAACAGCGCCTTCGCCGTGACCGCCGATCACATAGGCGTGAATATTGCGCGGGTCGATGCGGCAGTGCATGCTGAGCTGATTGCGGAGGCGGGCCGTGTCCAGCACTGTTCCCGATCCGATCACCTGCCCCGGGGGCAATCCGGAGATTTCCATGGCCAGGTAAGTGAGCGGATCAACCGGATTGGTGACCATGAGCAGGATAGCCTCGTCGGTTTGATCCAGGATCGCCGGTATGACCTGGTTAATAATGGCGGCATTTTGCTCGAGCAGGTCCAGGCGCGTCTGTCCCGGCTTTTGATTGGCTCCGGCGGTGACGACGACAACTTGGGCGCCGCGACAGAGCTCGTAATCGCCCCAGCGGACAGTGGTGGGGTGTAGAAATGAGACGCCGTCCTGCAAATCGAGGGCTTCGCCCTCCGCTTTGGCGCTATTGATATCGATCAGGGAAAGCTTTTCCACCAGGCCTGATTGCAGCAGTGCATAGGCCGTGGTAGCGCCTACATTGCCGGCGCCAATGATCGCTACGTGGCGCGCTCTCATTTTTATTCGCTCTCCTCGCTTTAATTAAAAATCAAGATTTATTTTAGGATGGCCGATTAGCGGCGGCCATATGTAAAGGCGGTGTTCGCTTGGAAACAATCATCTGGCAGTGGGGTCCATTTAGCGTTCCCGTATTCAGCCTGACTTTCTTTATTGCGGTTGTCATCTTCCTGATCATGTTCTTTGCAGAAGGGAAGGCCAGGCGCCTTTCCGATCAGGAAATGATCGACTTTGTCATTGTCGCCTTTGCGGGCGGTCTAGCCGGCAGCCGCCTGGCCTACGCCGTGCTGTTTGATTTTGGGTATTACCTGGAAAATCCAGCCCGCCTCCTATGGCTGCAGGACGGCGGGATGAGCCTGTGGGGCGGCCTGCTGGCGGCATTGCTCGCACTGTTCTTCTGGTCCGCCCGCAAGCATGTGATCATCGAGTGCTACCTGGACGCCGCTGCGCCGGCTTTCGCTTTAAGCCTGGCCATCGGCAACACGGGAGCCCTGTTAAGGGGAAAGTTGATGGCCAGCCCTTACCCCTGGGGGATTGAATATGCGGGGAAATATTATCATCCCGATGGAGCATATATGATCGTTTTGCTGCTGGTGCTGTTCTTTATTCTCCGGTGGCGCAAGGCGAAGCGAGCGTTCGAGGGAGAGTTATTTATCTGGTTTCTAGTGGGTTACAGCCTGCTCAGTATAGCCGTCGATTTTTTCCGGGAAAGCGAACCTTTTCTCTGGCATTTTACCGCGGGGCAGGCGGCCTCCCTGGCGGCGATTTTGTTAGCATTCTTTTACCTGTTGGTCGGGTCTAAAATATACACATCGTTTGGCTATTCTACATATCGCTTTTCCCATGTCAAGAGAAGCTGGATCGGATCCTTTTTCCGCGCTGTCTTAGCCGTCGCCTTCATCGGGCTTATGGTCGCCCTTTATTACCTTGCGCGGCAGCCGTTTCCTTTTAACTGGTAATGATTTCCGTTTCCAGGGTGTCAAGAATGTTTTCGAGCAGGCGTTCGATCTCTAAAGCTTCTTCCGCCTTTTCGACCCGTTCCAGGGTGGGCCTGGTTGCCGGGTGCCTGGGAACGAAAAGGGTGCAGCAGTCCTCATAGGGACGGATGGAAATCTCGTATGTGTCAATGGCACGGGCCCTGTTGACAATTTCGACTTTATCCATGCCGATCAGCGGCCTCAAGATCAACATGCGGGTTGCGGCGCTGATCACATTCAGGCTTTCCAGAGTCTGGCTGGCCACCTGCCCTAAACTTTCCCCCGTGATTAACGCCTGCAAACCGCGCTTGCGGCTGAGCGCTTCCGCCGCCCGCATCATCATGCGCCGCAAGAGGATTATAGCCAGCTCTTCCGGGCAGCGAGCCCGGATTTCCTTTTGCACCTCTGTCAAGCTGAGCAGGTTGAATGGCACGGCATGACCGTAACGGGCCAGCATGCGGCACAGATCGGCCGCCTTTTCCCGGGAGCGCAAGCTGGTAAACGGAAAACTGTGAAAATGGAGCGCCTCAATGGAGAGTCCCCGCTTCATGGCCAGCCATCCCGCCACCGGGCTGTCGATGCCTCCCGAAAGCAGCAGCAGCCCTTTCCCGCTGGCCCCCACTGGAAGGCCGCCCGGTCCGGCGATGGAGTCGTGGTAGAGCAGTATTTCCTCCGGCCCGATTTCGATAAACAAGGTAAACAGGGGCTGATGGACATCGACTTTCAGGTGTGGGAATTGGCCCAGTAAAAATGCGCCTATGGCATTGTTGACCTCCGGTGAGGTGAGGGGAAAGCTTTTATCGGCCCGCTTAGTCTCCACCTTAAAGGTATTCAGGTTGCGGGGCAGCGACGCCACAACGGCTGCCGCTGTTTCCTTGATACCGGCCATATCCCGGGAGGCCGGAAAAACCTCGCTCAAGGAGACGGCCCCGAAAACCTTCTGCAGCTTTTCCATTACCGCCGCGGTTTTCCCTTCCGGTGCCACGGCGAGGAAGCGTCCATGCAGGCGGACGATTTGCGTGCCTGTATTTTTAACCGCCTGCTTAAGATTGCGGGAGAGGGCTTGCTCAAAAAAATGCCTGTTTTTACCTTTAAGGGCGATTTCGCTGTAACGGATTAGAATTTTGCGCTGCATGTATAGCCTCCTGTTAGACAAGCTTTTAGCGGGCGGTGTTGAACAGCTCTCGCACCGCTTTTGCGGTCACTGCCGACGCAGCGGCTACCTCGGCTGTAGTGTTAAACCGGGAAAAACTAAAACGGAGCGCGCCGGTCAGCCCTTCTTGCTTCACCCCGATGGCTTGCAGGACATGGCTCGGTTCGGGGCGGCGCGAATGGCAGGCTGAACCGGAAGAGGCAAATACACCCTCCCCCTCCAGGGCATGCAGCAGAGTTTCGGCCATGACGCCGCGAAAAGAGAGATTGATGATGTACGGCGATCCTTCCGCAAGGGGGGGGCCGTTCAATTCAACCTCCAGACCGGCCTGGACAAGCTCCCGGTAGAGAAGCTGCTTCAATTCCCGGACTGCAGCGGCGCTGGCGGCCATGTTTTCCGCAGCCATCACGGCGGCCAGGCCAAACCCGGCGATGCCGGGTACATTTTCCGTGCCGGGGCGCAGGGTGCCTTCCTGATCGCCGCCGTGAAGGAGCGGCTGCAGCAGGGTTTTCCTTTTCACCCACAGGGCACCGACTCCTTTGGGGCCGTGAATTTTGTGCGAGCTAAAGGAGAAGAGGTCGGCCTGCCACTGCGCCAAATCCACCGGCAACTTGCCGAAAGACTGCACCCCGTCCACGTGGAATAAGGTAGCCGGGTTGCGCTCCTTGATGATGGCTCCGATTTCTCTCAGCGGCTGGATGGTCCCGATCTCGCTATTGACATGGGCTAGGGTCACCAGGACCGTTTGCTCCCCCACCAGCCGCTGCAGCTCACCCAGGTCAATATAGCCGGCGCTGTCAACAGGAAGATAGGTGACCTTAAAACCAAGGCTCTCCAGGTAGCGGCAACTGTTGAGCACGGAAGGATGCTCAATGGCGGTGGTAATGATATGGTTGCCCCGCCGCCGGTGGCGCAGCGCAGCTCCCTTGATGGCCTGGTTGTTGGACTCAGTCCCGCCTGACGTAAAGATAATCTCATCTTCGCGGCTGTTTAAAAGGGAAGCCAGCCTTGCGCGCGCTTCCTTGAGCAAACGTTCCGCCTCCACGCCTTTGGCATGGAGTGAGGAAGGATTGCCGTAGGCGCTGCGGTAAATCTGCTGCATCAGCTCGATTACAGCTTCCAGGGGGCGGGTGGTGGCGCTATTGTCCAGGTATATTTCCGGCATAGCTTTTGACTCTCCTTGTTAAAACTTTGTTTACCTGTTTAAGCTCCTTTTTATTTCTTTATTTACCATAATATAATACCGTTTAAAACGCAAAAATAAAAAAACCCGGGCCGCCCCGGGTTTAAGGCTTACATCTTTAAACTGATAAAACCTCTTTGACCGCCGGGACTTCCTGCTTTAATATCCGTTCGATGCCCTGTTTCAGGGTCATCGTAGCCATGGGGCATCCTCCGCACGCACCGGTCAACTTCACCTTGACGGTACCGTCTGCGCTGACTTCCACCAGTTCCACATCTCCGCCGTCCCGTTGCAAGGCCGGCCGGATTTTTTCCAAAGCCTTTTCAACCTCTGCCTTCATCAATAACCCTCCCATCATTTGTTCTAGCATTTTCGGTTTCTGCTGCGCATGATGCTCGGCCTTGCTTAATTATACCATATTGTTTCATTTGCTGGCTATTGCGGGAAAGGCGATCAGTTAAAACATCAAAACATTGTTTCCAATGTCCTTGGGATGGGACCTTTTAGCCCGCAAAAGCCTGTTTCGATGCCGGCGGCATCTAGCGCTGTGATTTTATTTTACCGCGCCTCTCCGGCCGGCATACACCGCGTGCACACGGTGCCGGAAAACCGCTTAAAAAAATATCTGCATTTGTGAAGGCGAGGTTGACAACAGTCAAGCATTTCCGTCATAATATGCTTATACTTAAGCTTATACTACAGGGGCAGTCACCAATCATCATCTCTATGTTTACGATTACCAGTTTATGATTACCAGGGGAACTGAGAGGATGCTTTAAACAATGCTAACGGTTGAAATGCAAGAAAAGCTAGCCCGCTTAAAAGAGAAGCGCAATGCAGTCATCCTGGCCCATAACTACCAGAATGAAGACGTCCAGGAAATTGCTGATTACTGCGGCGATTCCTTTGAACTGAGCCGGTTGGCCGCCGGTCTCGATGCGGCGGTCATTGTTTTCTGCGGGGTCCACTTCATGGCGGAAAGCGCGGCGATTTTAGCGCCCGATAAAACGGTGCTCTTGCCGGAAAAGGAGGCGGGGTGCCCCCTGGCCAATATGGTCACCCCGGAAGCCTTGCGCGCTTTTAAGGAAAAGTATCCCGATGCCGCGGTAGTCACCTATATCAATTCAACCGCAGCTGTAAAGGCGGAAAGCGATGTCTGTGTCACCTCTGCCAACGCGGTCGCAGTGGTCAATGCTTTGGAAGAGGACCGGGTGATCTTTGTTCCGGACCGCAACCTGGCCCATTTTGTTTCCCAGAAAACAAAGAAAGAGATAATCCCCTGGCATGGCTATTGCATCACGCACCACCGCGTTTTCCCCGAGGATGTTATAAAAGCGCGGCAGGCGCACCCGGAGGCGGTGGTGATCGTTCATCCCGAATGCCGCCCGGAGGTGATGGCCCTGGCAGATGCCGCCCTGGGGACAGGCGGCATGATCAAGTTCTGCAAGGAAACCGACAGGCAGGAAATCATCTTGGGCACTGAAATGGGGATGATTTACCGCCTCAAAAAGGAGTGCCCCGATAAGACCTTTTACCTGCTGTCACCGGGTTTAATCTGCCCGAATATGAAATATACCACCGTCGAAAAGGTCATCAGCTCCCTGGAAAAGATGGAGACACAGGTTGCCGTGGATGCGGAGATCAGGGAGAAGGCAGCCCGGGCGCTGCAGCGCATGTTGGAGATTCACTAAGGAGGCAGCGATGCGGCCGGCAAATGAAAGTTTTGACTTCGTTATTATTGGCTCCGGGATCGCCGGTCTTTTTACAGCCATCAAGCTCGCTGAAAACGGCCGTGTCGCAGTGCTCAGCAAGCAGGATTTGATTGCCGGAAACACTTTTTTTGCCCAGGGGGGCATCGCGGCTGCTTTTTCGAAAGAGGATTCTCCCAGCCTGCACCTTGAAGACACCTGGAAAGCAGGGGCCTGTTCCGGTGATCGGAAAGCGATTGCCGTGCTCGTGGAGGAAGCTCCGGAACGAATCCAGGATCTGTTGGCCATGGGAATTGATTTTGATCGCCGCAACGGCCTGATCGACCTGGGCCAGGAAGGGGCACACTCCCGCAAGCGGATTTTGCATATCGGCGGCGATGCCACCGGGAGAGAGCTGGTTGAAGCGCTATTGCTCCGGGCAAAAAGCAAGGGCGTTATTTTTATTGAGGATGCCCTTGCCGAAGAGATGATCATAAAGGGCGGTCAATGCCGCGGGCTCATCTATCGGATGGGAAATCAGCGCCTGGCCATGCTGGCACGGGCGGTGATCCTCGCTTCAGGAGGCTGCGGGCAGATTTTCAAGTGCACCACCAATTCACCCGCCGTTACCGGGGATGGGCTGGCGATGGCTTATAAAGCCGGGGCCGTGTTGCGCGACCTCGAATATTTCCAGTTTCATCCGACTGTATTGTTCCCCCCGCAGGGGAGCCCTTTTTTAATTTCGGAGGCTGTCCGGGGGGAAGGTGCCTACCTGGTCAATGCCGACGGCGAACGATTCATGAAACGCTATCATCCCCTGGCAGAGCTCGGCCCCCGGGACGTGGTTTCCCGGGCGATCCTGGCGGAGCAGCTGCGGACCGGCAAGGAGGTATGCCTGGACTTGCGGCACCTGGGCAGCAGTTTTGTGGAGAAACGTTTTCCTACCATCTCGAGCCGCTGCCGCGAATGGGGTTATGATCTCGAGCGCGATTGCATTCCGGTATCGCCGGCGGCCCATTATTTGATCGGCGGCATCGCGGTGGACCTGGACGGGCGGACAGCGGTGGAGAATCTTTTTGCCGTGGGCGAGGTGGCCTCTACCGGTGTGCACGGCGCGAACCGCTTGGCCAGCAATTCCCTGCTGGAGGGCCTGGTTTTCGGTTGCCGCGTGGCCCTGGCAGCGGCGGCGGTAAAGGCGCCGGAATATCCGGAATACAGCGATGATTTGGAAAAGGGAAAAGGACTGAAAAGAGAGGCAGGCGCTGCAGAGGAGCAGCTTTGCCGTCAGATCCGTCCTTTGCTGCAGGATTTGATGTGGGAACATGCCGGTTTAGTCCGCACTGCGGCTGGCTTGCAGGAAGCCCGGGAAAAGATTAAATCCTGGTGGAAGATCCTGGCATACGATTTTACCGAAACAGAGCTCACCGAAACCCAGAACATGCTTTTGGTGGCGGCCATGATGGTCGAATCCGCCCTGGCGCGCCGTGAAAGCAGGGGTTGCCATTACCGGGAGGATTATCCCGATCTTGACCCTGATCTGGGAAAAACTCATATCTGTTTCCAGGCCGGTGGGGAAACTGTTGGAGAAGGGACCATTGCCTACCCCCAACCATTTTTTATGGAGTAAAAGGAGAGTAGTCGATGCTTTCAATCTTCATGCTCCGCGATATCATAACACGCTCTCTTAAAGAAGATATTGGGTCCGGAGATTTAACGACCCAGTACGCAGTGCCGCCAGAGGCCTCCGGAGAGGCGCGGATTTTCGCCAAGCAAAAGGGAGTAATCTGCGGCTTGCCGGTGGCGGAGGCTGTTTTTGAGGTGCTGGATCCCCAGGTGCAATGCCGCCGCCTCGTTGCCGAGGGCGCGCAGGTTGAACCGGGCTGTCCAGTTTTTGCCGTGAGCGGTTCTCTGCGCTCGATCTTGACCGGAGAGAGGACTGCTTTAAATTTCATCCAGCACCTTTCAGGCATTGCCACCAAAACGGCAGCCTGGGTGAAGGAGCTCGAAGCATACCCGGTCCGGCTGGCCGATACCAGGAAAACCACTCCCGGCTTGCGCTTGCTGGAAAAATACGCCGTCCTCACCGGAGGGGCTTGCAATCACCGCCTGGCCCTGGACGGCGGCATCTTGATCAAGGAAAACCATATCCGCGCTGCCGGCGGAATCAGCGCCGCGGTGCAGGCGATACGGGAAAAGGCACCGTTTACGCTGCGGATCGAAATCGAGGTTACCACCCTGGCGGAGCTGGAGGAGGCGCTGGCTGCCCAACCGGACCTGATCTTGCTTGACAATATGGACGTGGAGATGATGCGCCGGGCCGTCGAGATCACCGCCGGTAGAACCCTGCTCGAAGCTTCGGGCAACATTACCTTTGAGCGCTTAAGGGAGGTAGCCGCCACCGGCGTGGATTACATCTCCAGCGGCGCCCTGACCCACTCTTTTAAATCCCTCGATTTAAGCCTCCTCATTTCCTAAGAACGGAGACCGGGACGGTCATACTGGTCCTTATTGTTAACTTCTACGGCAATACCCTGACCCGGTTTTTGATACAATAGGTTTAGACAGCAAAGCGGAGGTGTGTCCATGACAAAACTCCTTTACGATCTCGTCATTGTGGGGGGCGGCCCTGCCGGGGCTACCGCAGCCCTTTACGGCGCCAGGGCCGGTCTCTCGGTTGTTGTTCTCGAAAAAATGCTTTTGGGCGGCGAGATTGTCTCCACCGAAAGGCTCGACAACTACCCGGGGTTTCCGGAGGGGATTACCGGTGCGGATTTTGGGCAACTCCTGGAAGAGCAGCTTAAGCGCTGGAAGGTGCCGGTGAAAAAAGTGGTAGCGGAACAGGTATCGCTTAAAGGAGAGGTAAAAAAGGTATTTGCAGCCGGGGAGGAGATCGCCGGACGGGCCGTGATTATTGCCACCGGCACGGTGCCGGCCATGCTCAACGTGGATGGCGAGCAGACCCTGCGCGGCAGGGGGGTATCCTACTGCGCCACCTGTGACGCCGCCTTTTTCCGCGGCAAAGAGATCGCCGTGGTCGGCGGGGGTGATGCCGCCCTGGAGGAAACGCTGTTCCTGGCCCGGTTTGCGACAAAGATTTACCTGATTCACCGCCGCGATGCTTTCCGGGGGGTCAAGGAGCTCCAGGAAAGAGTGCTGGCGCTGCCCCAGGTAGAAGTGCTCTGGAACACGACCGTGCAGAAGATTGCCGGAGAGCGTAAAGTGGAGGCCCTCGCCCTGATCCAGGACGGCCGCGAGCGGAACCTGCCGGTGAGCGGGGTATTCATTTACATCGGCCGGCAGCCGAACACCGCTTTCCTGAGGGATGAGCTGCCCCTGGATGAAGGCGGTTACATCATCACCAACGAAAACATGGAAACGGCACTGCCGCTGGTCTATGCCGCCGGTGATGTGCGCTTGAAAGGGCTGCGCCAGGTGATTACCGCTGCCGCCGACGGCGCTATCGCCGCCACCGCTGCTGTAACCAGATTGGGGGTTGGCATTTAAGGCTGCAGGCTGGAAAGAGAGTTGGAGAGGAATATCGATTCACTGGTTCTTGAGGGGCATGGTAATCCGTGCCCTTTTTCTTCGGGCAAGTGCCCGTCACCTGGCAGCCGTAAGGAAGCGTAAAGAGGCGCCTGCTTTGCCAGGGATAAGGGCAAAATGGGGCGGGAAAGCTAAAGCTAGCTTATCAAATCAACCCCGGGGTGATGAAACCATGCGCCCGCTCTGGAAAGGCTCCATCAGTTTTGGCCTGGTTAATATCCCGGTGCGCCTCTTTGCGGCCACGGAGGAAAAAAATGTGCGCTTCCGCCAGTTGCATGAACCGTGCCGGACGCCCATCGAGTACCGGAAGGTCTGCCCTACTTGCAAAAAAGAGGTGGCTCCAGATGAAATTGTAAAAGGATATGAATATGAGAAAGGCCGCTTTGTCATCATCGCCGACAGCGACCTGGCCCGCATCCCCGAAGAGTCGACAAAAAGTATTGCCGTCGTCGACTTCGTGCGCCAGGAAGAGATTGATCCTGTTTACTACGATCGCAGCTATTATCTGGTCCCCGCGGAGACCGGTGAAAAGGCTTACCAGCTGCTGCTGCAAGCCATGGTTGAGGCCGGAATGGTCGCGGTGGTCCGGATGGTGCTCCGGTCGCGGCAGGCCCTGGGAGTGTTGAGAATATATGAAGATCACATGGTGGTGGAAACCATGTTTTACCCCGATGAAGTGCGCCCCACTGCCGCCCTGCCGGCCTGGAACCGCGACGTGAAGATCCACGAAAATGAGCTAAAAATGGCGCAGGAGCTGATCAAGAACCTGACCGCGCCCTTTGATCCGGGAAAATACACTGACGATTACCGCCGCGCCCTGCTCGAAATTATCGAGGGTAAAATTGCGGGGGAGGAGGTTTACCTGGCGCCTTCTCCTGAAAAGGGCGAAGTGGTTGACCTGATGGAAGCCTTAAAAGCCAGCGTCAGCGCTACCCGGAAAGGGGGCGGCGGCGGAGCCGGCCGGCGTCCGCGCCAGAAAGAAAAAGTTGGCTCAGCTCAGGCTTGAACCGCCGCTCGGGCGCTTTTTTCAATTGATCCGGCCCATGGAGCCGGTTTCCGCCCCCAAACCTTTTGACAGCGATGCCCATTATTTCCAGGTGAAATGGGACGGGGTCAGGATGCTGGTCTTCAAAGAGGGAAGCGCCATCCGGCTGCAGAATCGCAAGGGAAATCCCCGCACCGCGCAATACCCGGAGCTGCAAAGCCTTGCCCGCCTGATCAAAGCCACAGATGCCCTTTTGGACGGCGAGATCGTGGTCTTAAAGTCGGGGAAGCCCAGCTTCGCCCGGGTGCTGCGGCGCGACCTGGCCGGCCGGGAAAGTGTGATCAAAGCCTTATCAAGCCAGATGCCCTGCACCTATTGCGTTTTCGACCTGCTCTACATTGACGGAAAGGATTTAAGCCGTCTCCCGCTGAAGGAGCGCCTGCAGATCCTTGCCGGCAGCGTTACCGCGGAAAAGCCCCTTTATCTTAACGATAATTTTCCGAGCGGGCTCGAGCTTTACCGGCAGGTTGTCGAGATGGAGCTGGAGGGGATTGTCGCCAAAAAGAAGGAGAGCCCCTATGTTTTTGGCGTTAAATCGGATTACTGGCTCAAGATCAAACCGCGGCGGCGCCTCCTCTGCGTGGTGGGCGGGGTCACCGTGCAGCAGGGGACAGTCGGTTCGCTCCTGCTGGGCGCATATCAAGACGGCAGGCTCCTCTATCTTGGCCGGGCCGGTTCCGGCTTGACCGGTAATGATTTAAAGCTGCTGAAAGCTTATGCAGCCCGGGAAGCGGCCGGCAAACCGCCTTTTATAAACCCGCCCGCCGGCAAGAATATCCTCTGGCTCGAGCCCAGGCTTACCGCCATGATCGAATTCGCCGAATGGACGGCGGATCTGCGCCTGCGCGCCCCGGTGGTGATCGGTTTCAGCAACCGGCCTCCCGAAGAGGCGGCATTGTAGGGGTGTTTAGATGCCAGTACTGGAAATAAATCAAAGAAGGGTGCGCCTGACTAACCTGGACCGGATTCTCTGGCCGGAGCAGGGCTATACCAAGCATGATTTAATTCGCTACTATATTGAAGTCGCCCCTTTCCTGCTGCCGCATCTTCAGAACAGGCCCCTGGTGGTGCAGCGCTTTCCCGGCGGGATTAACGGGGAAGCCTTTTACCAGAAAAATGTTCCGGAGGGGGCCCCGGAGTGGCTGCACACGATTGCCATTAAGCACCGGGACGGCAAAGAAACCCGCTATGTTGTTGCCGCAAACGTGGAGACGCTGGTCTGGCTGGGCAACCAGGCCTGCCTGGAGCTGCATCCCTGGCTCTCCAGTATCGGTTCCCTCGAAAAACCTGATTTTGCCGTCTTTGATCTCGATCCGATGGAGAAAACCACCTCCGGCCAGATCCGCGAAGTCGCCCTCACCGTGCGCGAAGTCCTGCTTCATTTCAACCTGGAGAGTTTCCCGAAGTTATCGGGAGCGAGCGGCCTGCAGATCTATGTTCCCCTTGAGCCGCTCTATGCCTACGGTCAGGTGCGCCGTTTCGTGGAGGCGGTATGCGCGCAGGTGCACCGGCTGCTGCCCGCCATAACCACCCTGGAGCGCAAGGTTGAGCAGCGCGGCGGAAAGCTTTACCTTGACTATCTCCAGAATGGGCGCGGCAAAACCCTGGCCGCACCTTACAGCCCCCGCCCCTTGCCGGGCGCTCCCGTTTCAATGCCGCTAAGCTGGGAAGAAGTGGCATCGTGGAAGATTAAACCCGGTGACTTTTCCATCAAGAATACCCCGGCCCTGCTCCGTGAACGCGGTGATCTCTTTGCGGCAGTACTGAACATAAAGCAAAAACTGCCCTCCATTTGATAGCGGGTTGTGATAGAATTCCGGGAAACGAAGCCCCTATCCCTATCAATACCCTTTGAATGTGATTGTTTCTTTAAAAAAATGTGGCGTTTACGTAATATGTTATAATCTTGACAGGGCTTTG
>JAAYGO010000108.1 GCA_012727685.1 Bacillota bacterium
ACTTTTATAACCGGATGATCCTCACGCGCTTCAACCTGCGCTACATTTCGGCTAAAACGCTGCGCAAGCTGATCGATGAGCTGGCCATACCTTTGCAAAGTGTTTCTGTCGATGTGAACACGGAGGCCATCTGGGTGCAGGGCACACCAATTGCCCTGGGGAAAATCAAGGAGGTCATCGATGCGGTTGACGTGCCGGAAAACGCCGATCCTGCCGATGGCGCCGCGTTCACCATGTTTGTCTACTACCTCAACAATACCGTGGCCAAGGATATGGCGGAGCGGCTGGCAGCCCTCGGTTTTCAAAATGTGAGCACGGTGGTGTTAAACTACCCCGAGTTTACACGGCAGCTCTTGGTGGTGGCTCCCACCGTCCTGGAAGACAGGGTCCGGGATGCCATCCGGGAGCTGGATAGCATCCAGCCGCTGATCAAAATCCCGGTAGCCGCGGCCAGCGGGGAAAACGCTTATGCCAGGCTGCAGGCGCAAAGACAGCTTCTGGTGGAGCTGACCGACATTCCCGAGAGCACCATGCATATATCCGGTGACCTTTCCGGCAGGGGTGACCCCTTGAACGGCGAGCTGGTCCTCTGGGTGGAGACCACCCCAGACAACATCAACCTGATCCGCGAAATGGTTAAAATGATTGACTTTATCCAGGAGCCATAGCCGTCCCCGGTCGCCTATCCGGGCGCTCTGCCGCCTGCCTGTTCACCGGCGGGGAAGGAAAAACCTTTGCCAGTCATGCACGAATAGGAAAAGGAGTTTTCTATAAATGGGCGATAACAGCAATTATCCCATCACCATGGATGCCCTGCTCACGCTGGCCGTGGAGCTAAACGCTTCCGACGTGCACCTGGCGCCGGGAGCTCCTCCCTTGTTCAGGATTAACCGTACCCTGGTCCAACTCGAAGACCAGCCGGTATTAACCCCGAAAGATATCAGCGCCCTGCTCGGGCAGATTCTCCGTCCCGAACAGCTTCAGAGCCTGGAGCGCGATCTTGAACTCGATTTCTCATATTCCGTCGATAACGTCGCCCGTTTCCGCGGCAACGTCATGTATCAGCGCGGCAGCCAGGCGGTGGCATTCCGGATCGTCCCCTTTAAGGTGCCCGACATTGACACCCTGGGGCTGCCCCCGGCGGCAAAAGATTTATGCTTTTTACCTCGCGGCCTCGTCCTGGTCACCGGGCCCACCGGCAGCGGCAAATCGACAACCCTGGCCGCCATGATCGATTTGATTAACCGGGAACGCAGTTTGAACATCGTGACCGTAGAGGATCCGATTGAGTTTCTGCATAACCATAAACAATCTTCGGTGAAGCAGCGCGAAGTGGGGCTCGACACGCATTCGTTTGCCAATGCCCTGCGGCATGTCTTGCGCCATGACCCGGATGTAATCCTGATCGGGGAGATGCGTGACCTGGAAAGCATCAGCATCGCCCTGACCGCGGCGGAGACAGGCCATCTCGTCTTTTCCACGCTGCATACCCAGACAGCGCCGCTGACGGTAAACCGCATCGTGGATGTATTCCAGGAACACCAGCGCAACCAGATCCGCCAGCAACTGGCCGGTTCGCTGCAGGGAGTGATCTCGCAGCAACTGATCCCCACCGCCGACGGCAAGGGGCGCGTTCTGGCGGCGGAATACCTGGGAGTCAACGCTGCGGTGCGCACCTTGATCCGCGAAGGAAAGGAACACCAGCTCTATACCGTGATGCAGACAAGCCAGGCTGCCGGGATGCGCACCATGGACCAGGCCCTCGCCCAGCTATGCTTGAGCGGGAAAATCACGCGTGACGAAGCGCTGGAGCGGTGCGTGGACCGGATCGAGCTGGAAAGGCTGCTGCAGAAGCAATCGTTTGCCTATTCCCCTAAATTATAATGAGGGAAATGCAGGAGCGGGGGAGCCTAAATGAGCTATTTCCAGTACGAAGCGATAAGCAGGAGCGGTGAAACCGTAACCGGCAGGCTCGAAGCAGAAGAGGAGTTTAAGGTGATTGAGCGCCTGCGCGGCATGGGGTTAATAGTGACGGAGATCAAGGAGATCAAACCGTCGCCCTTCAGCACCATGTTCAAATTTTCCCCCCGCGTGAAGCTGGGCGATCTCAGCCTCTTTAGCCGCCAACTGGCGGCCATGCTGAACTCCGGCATTCCCCTGACCCGCGCCCTCTTTACCTTGAGCAGGCAGGCTAGCAATGCCACCATGGGCCAGGCTTTAACCGAGGTGGCGCGCAACGTGGAGAGCGGGGTCAGTTTCAGCGAAGCCCTGAAAGCATACCCGGCGATCTTCAATAATCTCTATACGAGCATGATCAGCGCCGGAGAGGTGGGCGGCAACCTGGAGGAGACCCTGGGCCGCCTGGCGCTGCAGTTGCAGAAAGATAAAGAGCTGCGCGATAACGTGCGTTCGGCCATGTTTTACCCCATCGGGGTGCTGGTCTTCGCCGTGATCGTGCTTATGGCCATGCTCTTTTTCCTGGTACCCATTTTCTTGGGCTTCTTCCCCGAAGGGGTTAAATTGCCCCTGCCGACCATGATCATTATCGGCTTGTCCACACTGATGCGTCGCTACTGGTACCTGGTTCTCCCGGGGCTGGGCCTGCTCGTATTCGGACTGTATCGCTATGCCACAAGCCCGCAAGGCAAAGACCGCCTGGACCGGATCAAGTTCCGCCTGCCGGTATTCGGGCCGCTGATTCAAAAAACAGTGGTCGCCCGCTTTGCCCGCATATTTTCCACGTTGCTATCAAGTGGAATCGCCGTGGTCCAGGCCCTGGAAGCTGCCGGGGCCACTACGGACAATGTGCTGGTCATCGAGGCGGTGAAAATGGCGGGCGAAAAGATACACGAAGGCAAAAATATCGCTGGACCCCTCGAAGAGAGCGGCGTTTTCCCGCCCATGGTCACGCAGATGATCAAGGTAGGGGAAGAGACCGGCGACCTGCCCGTCATGATGGACAAGGTGGCCGAGTTTTACGAAGAAGAGGTGGCCACGCTCACCAAGGGGTTGACGGCGTTGATAGAACCGCTGCTGATGGTCGGGGTCGGCATCCTGGTCGGAGGGATGCTGATCGCCCTCTACCTGCCGATCTTTACCGTCATTACGCAGGTTTCCTGATTATGGAAACCAGGCTGGCGAGTGGGACACCATGCCTCTTATGCGATGTGAGCAAAGGGGAATCGGGTAAGGGGACAGCCTGCCGGGGTGAATTCGTCCCCGCCTGAGGGAGACAAGCCGGGGGCTGGAGGGTACAGCCCGCGGGCATCGATGAAGCGCACTGGCGCTAAAGGAGTGGAAAATTAAGTGTTCAACACGGCGAGAAGAGCTGTCGGCCTCGAAATCGATACGGGCGCCGCCCGCGTTGTGGAGCTGGCGGGCAGCGCTGCTCACCCGAAGCTGGCCACCCTGGGAGGCATCATCCTGCCGCCGGGAGCGGTGGAAGAAGGCATGATCCTGCAGCCGGAAGAGGTGGCGAGGGCGCTGCGGACCCTGTGGGAGGCCCGGGAGATCAAAAGCAGGGAGGTTCTGCTCGGGATCTCCAACCAGGGAGTCCTGGTGCGCTCCGCCGTCATCCCGAAGGTCCCTGCGGATAAGCTGGACAACGTGGTGCGCTTCCACGCCCAGGAGTACCTGCCGATCCCCCTGGCCAGCGTGGTTCTCGATTACCTGGTCATCGGCGAGACGGCTAACGAGTCGGGGGAAGCCCTGGAGGTGCTGCTGGTGGCGGCCCAGCGCGAGATGCTTGAAAGCTTTTTGGAAACGCTCTACCTGGCCGGGCTGGAAGCGCGGGATATCGATGTTTCTTCACTCATCCTGGCGCGGACCCTGCCCGCGGAGGCTGCCTCAAGCACCGCGGCGGTGGTCAACGCGGCCAACGGCTTAAGTTCCATCCTGATCACCACCCGTGGCAGGCCCCGCCTGGCCCGCCTGGTGCCGGTAAAATTAAAGGAGATCGCCGATGGGCTGGGATGTTTGCTGGAGGATTTGCTGCCCGCCCTCTCCAACCTGGGACCGGAGCACGAAACGCCGCTGCCGGGCTGGTTTGATGAATTGGCCGCCGAGATCCGCTCTTCCATCAATTATTACCAGAGCCAGGAAGGGGCGGCAGAAGTGGAAGTGATCTACCTGAACGGGCGGGGGGCACGCCTGCCGGGCATTTTCGAAGCGCTGGAAGAGAAACTGGGCCTTCCGGTCCACAAGGTTAACCCGCTGCAGGCATATCTGACGCCGGCCTTTGCCCAGCTCGCTACGCACGGTGAAGCCATGGAATATGCGATTAGCGCCGGATTGGCCCATCGCGCTCTGGAGGGAGAGGGAGAG
>JAAYGO010000191.1 GCA_012727685.1 Bacillota bacterium
GTAGTCGAAAGGTCGGTGGTCGGCGGTTTCATATCGGGAATAAACCAGGAGAGGTTGAGAAATAAAATGAACAGGAAGAGGGTTCCCACCAGCGGCAGAAACTTGCGGCCTTCCTTGCCCATGTTATCTTCCAGAAGGCCATTGAAAAAGTCCGCCAGCAGCTCCAATAAATTTTGCATCCCCCGGGGCCTGGCCTGTAAACGCCTGGAGACGAGATAGGCCGTGGGGAACAGGATAAGCATCACGATCCAGGTGTTGAACACCGTGGTTGTGATCGGGATCTCACCGATATGGAACAATACCGTGGGCCTTACATGTTCCAGGAGATGCTGCAGATTTTCCAAACCCAATTCCGGCATGCCTCCTTCCTCTAACGTATTGCCTCGCTATTCGCTGTGGCTTTTCGAGAGCCTGCCCAGCAAGTATAGGGCCTGGCCGGTGTATGCCATAACCTGGAGCAGAAAGCCGGTCAAGACCCCGAATAAAAACAGTTCTCCGGCCAGGGACGATAAGCCCAGCAGGCTTAAAAGCACAATCAGCCTTACAATGGAGCGGGCGATGAGCCTGTTGGCTCCTTTGCGGGGAGGAAGCCCTGCCGCGCCCACTAGGGTCACGATCTGCCAGCGAAAAAACAACCAGGAGATAAAGGCAGCCAGGATCACTCCCAGGGCAAAGAGCCGGAAGCCGAGCAGCAAGGAGATGGCGAAAATGCCCAAGCCCAGGAGGGCCATGATTTTTTCTGTGGTTTTAAACTCATTTGCGCTGTTCATTTTTTTCTTGCTCCGACTCCGTTTCCGATTGCCGATCCTTTAAGTCATTTAAGGCATTCAATTCGCGCCATAAGCTGTAGAAGCCGATGCCGATCCCCAGAAAAATTCCCAGTAACATGAAAAGAGGGAAAGTCTCCAGGCGTCGATCCAGCCACCAGCCTCCGTAAAGGCCAAGGAGAATAGCCGCGATCATGGTAAGCCCAAAGGAAAACGCCAGGTTATAGTACTGAATGGATCTTACCCAGCGCTGTTTTTTTTTAACCATCAGGATCATTCCTGTCAGGCTTTATGCAGGCAGGCAGCCAGCCCTGCCTGCGGCCTGTTTTTTTAAACCATCAGGATCATTCCTGTCAGGATTAAAAAGCAGCAACAAAAAATTTAAAAAAGGCACACGATATTGATTTGTTTTCGGGTTCCACCGCGGAAATTCCTGCTTATTGTCGCTCCAATGTGATAAAATCGTAAAACTGTGGTAAAAACGCAGGCCGCCACTGGAAATGCCAGGGAGACAAAACGAGCGGGCTGCCTTTTTAGCATTTCCCGCCGGCCTTAGTAAAAATAATAGTCAACCTTTTTCAAGGCTTCGAGCGCAGCGAGCGGATTGCCCGCCACCCCGATGAGGCGGGGTTTCCGGCCGGTTTTCAGGGTTCCCATGCCATGGCGATCGAGGCCCAGGATGGAGGCGTTGGTTGCCGTAGCCGCTTGCAGGATCGCCCGGTTGGTCAAACCGGCCCGGCGATATAGGAGCATCTCTTCCAGCAGGCTTTCGCCGTGCCGGACCCCCGGAGCCCCGGCATCGGTCCCCACGCCGAGGGACACTCCCTCCTGCAGAGCCAGGCTCAGCTTAGCCATCTGTTCCCGGTAGATCCGGCTGATGATGGCCCTCCGGCCGGGGCGGCAGCGGCTCAGGGGATTTCGCGCCTGCACCGCCACCGGGATGATGGTCGGTATCCAGGCAATGCGGCGGGCGCCCATTTCCCGGAGCTGCTCCCCGGTAATAAAGTAGCCGTGTTCAATGGAATCCACCCCCGCGCGCAGCGCCAGTTCCACCGCTTCCGCCGAGCTGGCGTGGGCCATCATGCGCAAGCCCAGGCGGTGCCCCTCCCGGACCACGGCTTTCAGCTCTTCCAGGGTCCAGCGGCTGCGCTCCACCCGGCCGTACTCCTCAAAGCTGACTATTCCGGAGAGGAGAATCTTGCCCTGGTCCACTCCCGCGGCGGCCAGCCGCTGCAGGGAGGCGAAAATCTCTTCCATGGATGAGCAGCCCGGCCCTAAAAAGGAACCGTAGCCGCCCTGTTTATAGATGGCCTGCCCTGCCGCCACTATCCACGGCCCGCTTGCGCCCTCTTCTGCCAGAAGGCGGCGCAAGCGAAGCCCGGCCATGGCGCGATCCCCCCCGTCGCGCACGGCACCGATGCCGCAGGCGTCATAGGCCTCCCAGTGGCGCCGCACCCGGGGCAGAAGGGCTTCCCCGCTCTCATCGGGGCGGCTTCTCTCCTGCCCGGACTCCCCGTCCAGGGAGAGGTGAACGTGGGCATCGATCAGGGCGGGCAGCAGGATCGTGCCTTCGGCCAGCGGATAAAAACCAGGGTGGCTGGTGATCCGGCCGGGCAGCTCCCCCCGCGGCACATGCGCAACAGAGGCGATGAGCCCCCCTTTGATGGTCAGCAGCGCTGCGGTTTGTTCTTCCAGTTGGGCACCGGCCAGAACCCGGGGCGCCCAGATATAGGCCTCGGTGCTGCTGGAGAGCTCAATTCTTTTCATAGTATCTATCACCGGCAAAGTTTTATATCGACAAGAAGATTCCTGAAGCAATTTCGTCAAGGCAAGGCGGTCTCCTTTTTATCTTGCCCAAAAACCTTGCCGGAAGGCAGCGAGATCATTCGCTTCGCTCAGGATGACATTTGCCTGCGCTCAGGATGGCATGCGCTGCGCTCAGGATTACGTCTGTAAGTAAGCGGGTCTTCAACCCCTCCAGATTTCCGGCCAGGTTTCAACCTTGAACCTGACTAGACATTTTGAGACAGCCTCCGGCACATGCCGGGCGCACCTGCCAAAACGCCGGGCGATTTCCTCGCCCGGCGTTCGCAAGCGATTGTTTTGATACCGCTAAAGCGTATGCCTCCAACCCTCTGTTTATCCCGCCTTTGCATCCTTGACTTTGTTCTCGGCGGCACGCATCACTTTAGACTGGAGCACAAATGAAAGGATTATCAGGATCAAGAGGATCAGGCTTATCGGCTTCGTAACCAGGGCAGTTAAAAACGGAACCACGCCGCCGGAAGCGATCAGTGCCTGCCTGAGGTTCCTTTCGATCATCGGCCCCAAGATAATGGCCAGGACAACGGGGCCCACGGGGAAACCTCCCTTTTCAAATAAATAGCCGATGATCCCGAATACGATCATGATGATGACATCGTACATGTTGTTTTTGATCGCATATGACCCCACGATGCAGAGGGTCGTGATAAAGGGGACCAAAAACCACTTGGGCAGGTTGATCGCTTTTAAGATCAAATTGCTGCCCAGGATGCCGAAAATATAGGCCATGATGGTCCCGACAAGGACAATGGCAGCGATTAAATAAAAGTAATGTTTCTCCGTCAGCATGAAGGTGGGGCCGGGCAGCAAGCCATGCAGGTAAAAGGAACCCAGGATTACGGCGGTGACCGAGTCACCGGGAACCCCCAGGGTCATCATGGTTGTCAGCGCTCCCCCGATAGCTGCGTTATTAGCCACCTCCGGCGCGGCTACACCCTCATAGGCGCCCTCGCCAAAGGGCCGACTCGGGTTTTTCGTGACCTGCTTGGCGACCCCGTAGGCCACGATGCAGCCCACGTCACCGCCAGTTCCCGGCAGCAGACCGATCAGCGTGCCCAGCGGCCCGCCCCAGAGGATCGTGTGCCAGACCCTTTTCAGCAGATGCGGTTTCGGCAGCAATCCCTTGATACTATAGCTAGTGCCGGATATATTAAAACTCGACTTTTTGCTCAGTTGCTTGAACACTTCCTTCATCCCGAACAAGCCGATCATGGCGGCGACAAAATCGATCCCGCCCTTTAAGATGCCGGTGCCATAAGTGAATCTCAGCATGCCCATGATCGGGTCCATGCCGATCATGCCCACGAACAAACCGAAGAAAGCGCTGCATAAGCCTTTAACAATATTGCCCCTGCTTAAAACGGCCACCAGGGTCAGCCCCCACAAGGTTATCAGAAAATATTCGTGGGAGCCAAACCTCAGGGCGAAAGTGCCGATGACGGGGCCCAATACCAGCATGATCGCCAGCCCGATCAGCCCGCCAAGGAAGCTTGACGCCAGGCCCAGGCTCAACGCATTATCCGCCTCTCCCCTTTCCTTCAGGGGGAAACCGTCAAATGCCGTGGCTACAGCCGCGCTGGTGCCGGGTATGTTCAAGGCAATGGCCGAGATGCAGCCCCCGGTGACCCCACCGCAAAATGCGCCCACGATGAAGGCCAGTGCTTCCGCCATGGGCCACCCGTAGGTCAACGAAACGACCAGGACGGCGGTCATGGTCACGGTGATGCCCGGCAAGGAGCCCATCAGCAATCCGATGGCCGCTCCAACAATTGTATACAAAACCAAGGTCAATGTCATTTCGTTCCCCCCTTGCTAAGGCAAGATTACGGCAAATATGCGGTAGAATATTTGATAAACTGCCAGGACAAATATGATCGCTGAGCCCAAGGCTTTTAACAACCGCGGCATGATTTTCTCGGTATCATTCAGCAAAAAAGCCGCGACGGCCACTAAAATGATCGTCGAGAGCTGATAATGCAGAACGGGCAGAATGAGCACATAGACGATCAGGCCTGCGACGAACAATATTATTCTCAATAAATCCTCGTTATCGACAAAAGAAGGGCTGTCTTCAGGACTATCCTTCTGCTTGAGCGCTTTAAAATCACTGATGAGGCTTAAAACGATAAACACAAGGAGGCAAATGGCCACCAGGAAACAAAAAACCAGCGGAGATGTGATCGAAAACAGCTCTAATTTGTCTTTGAAGACAAACTCAAATAAGCTGTAGAACATGGCGATCATTACTGGAACAAGAATAAAGTAGGGAGCAAGCAATATATTAATTCCGCGTCTCATCTAATCCCCTCTCCCAAACCAGAATGACTACTACTATATCATTCGTTTTTACCTGCTTTTTTCCTGCGGGTGATAAATAATGGTTGAGCCTTTACGGGTGATAAAGGCTCAACCAAAACCGTGCTTTTCGTAAATACTAATGCCTCAGTGTTTATTCGGGTCTCTTGATCCCGAATTCTTCGGGCGAGTTCTCCGCTGCTCCGAAATCATAGAGCAACCAGGCCGCCTTGGAGGTCCATTTTTCCAGGTAGTCGAGCGCCGCATCGCCGCTGTAATTCACCCGTACCAGGTAGAACTGGTTGGTGTAATCGATCCAGCGCTGGTCTTCGATAGCCTGATCGAGGGCGGCTTCCCACGCTTCCACAACCTCGGCCGGGCAATCCTTGGACACAAACACGCCGAAATAGGGACCATAGGGCACGTGCGGGCTCAGCTCCGGATAGATCTTGCCGACCGGCGGGATTTCCTCCAGCCCAGGAATCGGCTCATTGGTGAACGAAGACAGGATTTTCAATTGTCCGCCCTGGTGCTCGGCCACCATGGATTGAACCATTTCGATGGTGGCATCGACCTCTTTGCTCATCACGGCAATGACGGCCGGCTTGCCCCCCTGATAGGGCACAAATGTGAATTCAACACCCAGGTACTGCTGCAGTAAAAGCCCGGAGACGTGGGGCACCGTTCCCGGACCGGCGGTGCTGATCCTTAATTCGCCGGGATGCTCCTTGGCATAGGCAATCAGTTCCTCGACGCTATTAAAAGGCGAATCCGGCGGCACAGCCATGACCGGTATGGCTTCGCTGACGATTTTCACGGGAATAAAATCTTTCGTCGGGCTTAAATTCGTTGTTCCCATGACCTGCCATACAGACATGATCTCGGAACCAAAGAAGATCGTGTAGCCATCGGGCTTTTGCGCCAGGACATGCTCCGCCGCGGGAGCGCTGGCGGCGCCGGCCATGTTATTGATGCCGATACCCACGCCAAATATCTCTTGCACGATCGGCAAAACCCCCCTGGCAATCACATCGGTGGGGCCTCCGGGGCTGAAACCCACTACGGCGATAATGTTCCGATCCGGGTATGTGGATTTGGGCTCCTCTTCAACCGCCTCTCCATTCTCTCCGCCTTCTTTGGCACCTTCTTGCTGGGCGCATCCGGCCAGGAATGCTGTTAGCATCAGGGCAACCAACAACAGCGCGAAAAGCTTTTTCATAAAACAACCCCCTATCAAAGTTTGTGCGCAGCACACGCTTCAGTGTTTTCCACAATACTCTAGCAGATAGCAGGTCCGTTAAAAACTTACAATCCTATGCCCCTTTTTGCCCTCTTTTCAGCTTAATAATATCTAGTAGCCTTACTCATCGCCTCCTTTCTTCTTCCTGCTGTCTATGCTTATTATTTTGTTCATTCGCTGTAAAATCGCACTTTTCCTGCTAAGTAAATTAAAAAAAAATAAACCAAAATTGGTTCATTATAATTCGAGGCGAAGGAGCAGCCCCTTGAACCCCGAAACGGCTTGCACCGCCAGGTTGCCGGAGCATGCCCTTGCCGATCATATAGGCTGCCGTATAAACTGCAGAGAAATATCGCTTAATGCACGCCGGCCATTTTCCTTTGCCTGGTTCTTCCCAGCGTGATATTGTCATGCTTCCTGTCCCGCAAAGAGGCGATCGGATTAGGCTTCTCTTCATACCGGTAGTCTTCGCCTTTTTTCGCCTGGTGCTCGGCAACGACATTATGGCTGGGTACAGCCTTGCCGTCATGATTCACGGCCTCCTGATACCGGAAGAAAGTATGATCATCGGGCAGGTCATTCACATTAACGACCAGCTCGCGGTTGCCGGTGTTTTCTACCGTTTCGGCCAGCACTTTGCGCACGTAGTCCTTGGTGTCGTGAAATTGAAGCAGCTTGGGGAACGTTCCGTCGCCCACAACCTGCTGCCATTGTTTATTTTCGTGCTGCATGAGAAGCTGCGCCGCCCGGTGGAGCTGCGCAATCTCCTGTTGCAGGTGCATCTCCCAGATGGACTTGACATGGGGATCTTGTTCATCCTGGTAGAATGAGTAATAGAGATAGCACTCGTTAAATTTGTGCA
>JAAYGO010000227.1 GCA_012727685.1 Bacillota bacterium
GAATTGACGAAACACATGAACTAATTGGTGAAGATAAGCGCGAGCATTTTCTGCTTGATCTTTGGCGCGGGACAATGCGCCTTTCAAAGTATAAAATGCAGACCAGGGGGCGTATAATTGTCGTACTAGTACGCTTGGATATTAACGGAGCGCCACATACGAATCCGGATGGGCAAATACTTGATGGCACTCATTTACACATTTACAGGGAAAGCTTCGATGACAAATGGGCATATCCAATTGATCCGGAAGAGTTTCATGATGTCGAGAATGCAGGAGCTGCATTTAAAGATTTCTGTCGCTTTTGTCATATAGAGGAGATCCCTCCATATCAGGGGGTGTTATTTTGAACCTACAGGAATGCCGCCAAATGATTGATGCATATCTGGCGTGGTTGCGCAAGGGGCTGAGTGTAGAGAGTCTTGGGCAATCGTGTGAATTGACGACGCCTTTTTTGGATAGACATAACGACCACTTGCAAATCTATGCCTCAAACAAAAATGGAAATATTATTCTCAGCGATGACGGTTACATTCTCGCAGATCTTCGCACAAGTGGGTTAGAAGTGGTTACACCGAAACGTAAAGCCGTGTTGCAATCAATTTTAAACGGATTTGGTGTTAAGACAGACGGTAAACGTCTTTTTGTTGAAGCTTCTTCTCGAAACCTCGGTCAAAAGATACACTCGTTGATTCAGGCCATGATTTCCATCAACGATATGTTTGTGATGGCCCGACCGCAAGTTGCTTATTTCTTTTGGGAAGATGTCCGCGACTACCTGGATCAGCATGATGTGCGCTATAGTCCCCGTGTTAAAATTTCAGGACGCTCCGGGTACGATCATGCGGTTGACTTTTTAATACCTAAATCAAGAACACGCCCCGAACGTATAGTACAAGCGATCAATGCTCCTGATAGAAATACCATATCTTCATATCTCTTTATTTTGGAAGACACGCATGAAATAAGAGGCGAGGAATCGGAAGCTTATGCTTTTCTAAATGATCAGCACAGAACAATAGGCGGTGACGTGATAGAGGCGCTGGAGGCCTATAAGGTTGTTCCCGCGTTGTGGTCACAGCGGGAAAAGTATGTGGAAGCATTGGCCGGTTGAGGAATGGAATTTTAAACATGCAACTCTATGGATTAGCAAAAAGTGAAATAAGACCGAGGTGATCCCCTACATGGAACCATGGTACAAAGTAGCCGTACCGCGTAAAGAAGTCAGAGAAGGACGCTCTTTTAACCCGGATGAATTCGCTATTCACCTGGAGCAAGTTATCGCCGGAAGCGCCCCCGAGGATTACCGGGAACCGGGGCAGTTCTTTGCCCGCACCTTCTTTACCCGGGCTCTGCGCGAGCATGCCGGGATGGCGCTCCGGCGCCTGGCCGGTGAGACTTCGCATACCGCTCCGGTGATGACCTTGATTACCCAGTTTGGAGGAGGCAAGACCCATACCCTGACGACGTTATATCACCTGGCTACTGCAAGCCCGTCTGCTATAGAATATCCGGGGGTGGCCGATTTAATTAGGGATGCCGGCTTAAGCCAGGTGCCTGCAGCGAAAGTTGCAGCTTTTGTCGGAAATGCCTGGGATCCCCAAGAGGGACGCGAGACACCCTGGATTGATCTTGCCTGGCAGCTGGCCGGAGAAAGCGGGGTTAGAGAATTGGGCCCGGCGGCTCAAAGTACTCCACCGGGCACGGAAGCCCTGGGGCGCGTGTTTAGAGCTGCAGGCGGGGCTGTACTAATTCTTTTCGATGAAGTTTTGAATTTTCTTAACCGGCACCGGGGGATGGCCGAGCAGTTTCATTCTTTTATCC
>JAAYGO010000074.1 GCA_012727685.1 Bacillota bacterium
GCCCGGTTTATGGGCATTCGTAAAGCCGAATACATCAAACCCGCCCGCAGGATCGCCATGGTCTGGGTTGTGGTTGCCCTTTTTTCCGCTGTAGTCCTCGGAGTAATTGGCAAAGCATACATGTCCACCATTGTGTCGCCGGAAGAGCTGAGCGCCATGGACGGAGAAAAAATATTCATCTTCCTGGTCCAGCATCTGCTTACCGGTCCCGTCGCCGCCATCCTGGCAGGACTGCTCTTGACCGCTGTGCTCGCGGCGATCATGAGTACAGCCGACTCGCAGTTGCTGGTCACCTCTTCAGCCATTTCGGAGGATATCGGCAAAAACCTGTTCCGCAACAAAATTAACGATCAAAACATGATCTGGATCAGCCGCATCAGCGTTCTGGTCATCGCCGTGGTCGCATTCTTTATCGCCAGCAATCCCGACAGTTCGGTCTTTGACCTGGTTGCCTACGCCTGGGCCGGTTTCGGAGCGGCCTTTGGCCCCGCAATTCTAATGTCGCTCTACTGGAAGAGAATGAACTGGCAGGGCACCCTGGCCGGCATCCTGGCAGGAGGCATCTCCGTTCTGGTCTGGCGCAACTTCATCAAAGAATACATTGATCTCTATGAGCTGCTTCCGGCCTTTGTCATCTCGGTAATATTTATTGTGGTGGTCAGCCTGCTTACCAGTAAGCCGAATGAGGAAATTGAAAAAGAATATGATGAATTTATAAAGGCCGAACTGCAAAAATAGTAGCCATCCACCTGAAACCAACACGGATTGTGGCATGGAACTTCTCTGGGACTGTCCCAAAAGGGCAGCCCTTTTTGATGTTTAAAAACAAACAGCCCGGCCACCATAAGCCGTGTATAAAACTCATGACATCACTCAAGCCAGCCCTCTACAGAAAAATCAAGGCGGCGGCTGCCGCCGCCGCCAGCATGCATGATCTAAGGCAAGCCGTCTTACGGTTTTAGATTATACTACACCGCCACGGCGCCCGCAGGGCTCTTTTTATTTAACCGGAAAATTAAAGTATGTATCCGGGTAAGGTTCATCTTCAAGCGTATAGTGCCACCATTCTTCCGGATAGATTTTAAAACCGGCGGCAACCATGGCATCGCGCAAGATATTTCTATTTCTCTCCTGTTCGGGAGTGATCAAATCGGTGCCATGGTTTGAAATGCTGCCGAAAAAGTCAAAGCCGCTTCCCATATCCAGCTCTTCATTTGTTTCAATATCGACAAGGGTCAGGTCAACAGTGCTACCCCGGGAATGCCCGGATTTTTCGGCAATATAACCGAGTTCAAACAGTTTCGATTTGTCAACTTCGGGATAGAACTGTTCTTTCATTTTTACATCATCCAGGTCCTTTGCCCATCTAATAAAATGATCAACCGCCCGCTGCGGGCGATAGGCATCAAAAATCTTGATGTAATAGCCCTGCTCTTCCAGAGAGTCGGCCGCCTTTTTCAGAGCGGCTGCCGCTTCTTCCGTAAGAATGGCCACCGGCTTTTCATAGCCATCAATGCGGGTGCCGACAAAATTATTCTCACCGTAGTACCTGATATCAAGCTGAGCTGTCTCGATCACCTCGTGCACATGGACAAAACCTTCCGGTAAACCGGTCCCGCAACCGGTTAATATAATGATTGCCAGGATTATAACGATTAATGCAGTTAATCTGGTTTTCATCATACCAACCCCTTTATTGTTTTTAATTCTGTTAATTTTAGCCCGTTTGCGCTGCCCCGCGCGCTGTTTTGATATAATCAGTCACCCTGGCTTTAAGCTTTAAATAGTAGACGGAGATAAGATCAGTGACCGCGAGCAGCAATACAAAGTACAGCAATATCCAGGGCAGCGATAGCGGCAGGGGCAAGATCGTACGAGACCAGCCGATGATTAGCCAATGCACACAATACATGGTGGTAATGTTTTTGCTCCATCTTGATAGCGCCTGCTTCGCAAAAGCCGGCAGGTGAAAAGAGAGGAAATAAATCAGGCTGGTCCACATGACAGTAAAAGCAATAAGCACGATATTGCCGATCAAATCATGATGGAAATAGGCCTCCACGAAAAGGCCGTCGAGCGGGCCGAAATCGACACCGTTCTTATAAGCATAAATCCAAAAAAGGCCTAACACAGGTAAAGACGCCCAAAAGGAAATCCTGTAAAATCGCCTTTTATCCACGCAGTGAATCAGCAGTTTGCCAAACAGGTATCCGCTGATCGGGAAAGCTATCCAGGTCAAAAACGGGAACCAGGTATACTCATTTGTGCCCCAAAAAAGGCCAAGGAAGATATTGAGGGCTTCTCCCTCGATGGCAATGTCTTTCAAAAGCAGGTTGAGCCCGGCAAAAACGACCGCCGCTAAACCATAGTCTATCTCTCTAAACTTAAACTTTGCCGCAATTCCGAAGAATATAAAAGCAAGGGCGGCAAATGGCAGAATATCCACGCCCCAAAGAAAATTGAACGCTTCAGCATAATGGCTGAGCTCTCCTGTTTTATGGTAGAGAACAAGCTCTGGTAAAAAATCTCTGAAAAAGTTTAGGATAAAACCGAGCAGGAACAGTTTAATCCCTCTTGTTACTAAAGCTTTGGGACTGCTATTTCTCGAATAGACGATGCCGATGCCCAGGGCGAACATGAAAGCAGGCGCAGCGGGAGGGCTGCCCAGGAACCGAATGATATAAGTGCTGATGCTTTTGGGCAGCGGCCAGGCGGAAAACTCCTCAAAACAATGTACCAACAGCATGAACACAATGGCCAAACCCTTCACCAGATCGAGCTCCAACTGTCTGCCCTTGTTAGCCTGTTCCAAAGAGAATATTGCGTTTTCTTTGATCACGCCTTTTCCTCCTTCGTCAATACTAAATGTGCTGTGTCAAGACCTTTTACAGTTAAAAATGCAGAGATTGCCTGACATAGCCGATTGTTTTTCCCCGGTCTCTTTTTGACTTAACCGGCACGATCAACCCTTTGGTCTTTTGTTCTGGCTGCCCAGGTAACACCAGTTTTTGCGGC
>JAAYGO010000259.1 GCA_012727685.1 Bacillota bacterium
CTGGCCTCAACGGGTGCCTGCCTGGCCGTTTCCAGGGCTACCGTCGAGCGGATCGGGCGTTTCAACGAAGATTTCATCGTCTGCGGCAGCGACGTGGAGTTCTGCATCCGGGCGTACAAGCACAGGCTGCGCAATATTTACGATCCCAATGTTAAACTTTATCACCTGGAGTCCCGGTCCAGGAAAAATGTGCAAATACCGGAGAGCGATTTTCAACAATCGGCGCTCCGTTACCGCGATTTCCTGGAGCAGGGCGACCCCTTTTACAATCCCAATCTCGATCTGCATGCCCTGATTCCGGCGGTCTTGCCGGAAAGGAGGGAAGGACTTGTCAATTCTTGATAACCTGGTCGAACGGGCTCGCAAGAGTAAACTGATGAAGAAAATCTATTTAAAGGTTTTCAGCCCCTACGTGGATCTGCATGTCCGGGAGCTTTCCCTGACCTTTGACCTGCAGCCTGCGAAATATGAAGCGAAGCGGCTGAACCTGCTGGTGCCCTCCATCAGCCGGGAGCATGTTTTTGGCGGCATCGCCACCGCCATTGATTACTTTAACCGCATCGCCGAAGCGGGCGGTTTTCAAAAAAGGATCATCATCATCAACGCGGAACCGGGCGATGAAGAGATCAGGCAGTACTTCCCCGGTTACCGGGTGGCCGTCTGCGGAGAAGAGAGCCCGGCGGAGCAGCAGATCCTGCCCTGCCGCCAGGGACGCCTCTCCATACCGGTGGGACGGGAGGATCTATTTTTCGCCACGGCCTGGTGGACCGCCTACTGCGCCCAGAAAATGGCGGCCTGGCAGGCGGCATATTATCAAAATGACCTCCAGCCCATACTCTACCTGATTCAGGATTATGAACCGGGCTTTTATCCCTGGTCCAGCGAATATCTCCTTGCCGAGAGCACCTACAAATACGCGGGCCCGCAAATTGCTCTATTTAATACAAAACTGCTAAAGACATTTTTTAACCGGCAGGGCTACTGCTTTACGCACGAATTCTATTTCGAACCGGGGATCAATGCGCAGCTGCTGCAATATAAAAAAGTGCTTGATCTCACCCGTAAAAAGAAGCAGATTCTGATTTACGGGCGTCCCTCGACGCCTCGCAACGCCTTTCCCCTGATCGTGGAATCCTTGAAAGTCTGGTCCAAACTGCAGCCGGATGCGGCGGAGTGGAAGTTGCTCTCCGTGGGTGAGAAGCACCGGGATCTTGACGTTGGCAACGGCGTTACGCTAAAATCCCTGGGGAAGCTGAGCCTGGCAGACTATGCCAGGCTGCTTGCCGAATCACGTGTCGGGCTATCGTTAATGGTTTCGCCCCATCCCAGCTACCCTCCCCTGGAGATGGCGGAATACGGCCTGCACGTGGTGACGAACAGTTTTCAGGCCAAGGATCTCTCCAGCTATTATGCCAACATCATATCACTGAAGAAGTTCATGCCTGACGATATCGCTGCGGCGCTGGAGCAGGCCACACGGAAAGAGCCCTTAAGCGGGGGCATCAAGGTCAAGGATGCTGACAGCGGCGGAGGGGAAGAAGGATTAATTGCAGGCATTGTGAGGTCGCTTACATCACAGAAGGCAGGTAATAAAGATTCTTAAAAGTGAGAATAATATTTCCATAGCCCTGTGCACCTACAACGGGGGGGCGTTTTTAGCGGAGCAGCTTGAAAGCATCGCCGGGCAAAGTTTAAAGCCCTGCGAGCTGGTTGCTTGCGACGACGGCTCTACCGACAATACGGTCGCCGTGCTGGAGGATTTTGCCCGGCGCGCCGCCTTTCCGGTGCGCATATTCCGCAACCAGGAGCGGCTGGGCCCGGTGCAAAACTTTGCCCGGGCCGTATCACTCTGCCGCGGTGATTACGTGGCCCTCTGCGACCAGGACGATATCTGGGAGCCGGAGAAGCTGGCCCTTTCCGGCCAGGCCATGGACAGGGCCCGGGAACGGCATGGTGCGGCAAAACCGCTGCTGCTGCATACGGATCTGATGGTTATCGATGCGGAGAGTCATCTTGTAGCCCCTTCACTCATGCAAATCCAGAAGATCGCGCATGCGGCGCAGGAACCGCTGAAAACGCTGCTGGTGCAAAATTTCGTGACCGGCTGCACCGTTCTGGTGAACCGCCCCCTGCTGGAAGCCGCCCTACCGGTGCCGGAGCAGGCCTTGATGCACGACTGGTGGTTCGCCTTAATTGCCGCCGCCCTGGGGGAACTGCTCTTCCTGCCGCGGCCAACCGTGCGCTACCGCCAGCATGGCCGCAACGCCGTCGGGGCGAAGAGGTTTTTCGGGGGGAAAAACGTGGCGCGTCTGGCCAGGGTTGCGCAGATAGAGCAGATGATTGCCTCGACAATCGTCCAAGACCTGGCGCTGCAGGAAAGGCTGGTTCAATTGCATCAGCGGGTGCCTGCTTATCTTGCCGGGTTCCTGCAGGCGGCGCGGCAAGGCGGCAAAGAGGCGGCCTCTTACGCCCGACGCTGCGGCATTGCCAAGCAGGGACGGCTCCGCAACATGCTTTTTTTATTGCTTTTACTCAAAGCAGGTTACCTTAAATACCTGGAGGATCTGAAGTGAAGTTATCCGTAATCATTGTGAGCTGGAATTGCCGTGATTTACTGGCGCGGTGCCTCGACACGGTTTTCGCAAGCAAACTGGAGAGAGATTTCGAAGTGATTGTGGTGGATAACAGCTCGACCGATGGCACCGCGGCCTTTGTACAGGAAACTTATCCGCAGGTAAAATTGATCGCCAACCGGGAAAATGCCGGTTTCGCGCGGGCTAACAACCTGGCCCTGCGGCAAGCCCGGGGTGAGCTGATCCTGCTCTTGAATCCGGACACCGAGCTCCAAGCCGATACTTTGCAGGTGATGGTTGACTTCATGGATAAACACCCTGAATGCGGCATGGCGGGATGCAAGGTATTAAATCCGGATGGAACCCTGCAACTGGCCTGCCGCCGCAACATTCCCGGCCTGGCCGACGCTTTTTTCAAGCTGAGCGGGATCAGTCGCCTCTTTCCCCGTTCCCGGCGTCTGGCCCGCTATAACCTGACCTACCTACCTGCAGACCGCGTGGCCAAGGTTGATGCCGTATCCGGATCATTTTTAATGACGCGCCGGGCAGTGATGGATAAAATCGGCCTGCTGGACGAGCGTTTTTTCATGTACGGCGAAGACCTTGACTGGTGCTGGCGCTCCGTGCGGGCTGGCTATCAAAACTATTACGTCCCCGATA
>JAAYGO010000291.1 GCA_012727685.1 Bacillota bacterium
CGTAAATTATTTTGCGAGCAGGCGGCTATGCCCTCAGCAGGCGGTGGCCATCAGTAAGGATGAAACTGGCGCCGCTCCCAAATCCCAAAGCTGTGCCAATAGTTTAGGCAGGTCATGGATTGCAACTTGGACGGAGGTGTAGAGGGGGGGTGGAGGCCTGCCCTTTGCGCATGTCATCCTTAGCGCAGCGAGGGATTTCCATACTGGGCTGTTGCCATAAACAACAGGTTCCTTCGGGCTTTGCCCTCAGGATGACAACAAGGATACGAGTTTGGAAATGAAAGGGGCTTATGCTAAAATCGAAGCAAAGAAAAGAGGAAGGTTGTGCGGGCAAATGATCGTGGGAACCGGTGTGGACCTGGTTTCGATCCCGCGGATTGAGCGGGTTTACCGCCGCCATGCGATGCGGTTTTTGCGGCGCGTTTTTTCCACCACCGAGCTGGCCTTGCTGATGGCACGCCCTTTCCCGCTGCCATCCATCGCGGCCCGCTTTGCCGCCAAGGAGGCGGTTTTAAAAGCGATCGGCTGCGGCATCGGCCCGGCGTCGCTGCGCGAAGTGGAGATCCTGGCCAAACGGGGTCAAAAGCCGGCGGTGCGCTTGTCCGGATGGGCTGCCCGGCTGGCCGGGGAGCGCGGCATCAACGCGGTGGAGCTGTCGATGGCGCACGAATCGCCCTTCGCCTGTGCGGTAGCCATCGCCTACCGGAAGCAGGAAATGGGAGGCGAGGGGTGAGAGGTTGGAAGCGAGATTACAAAGACAAGAGGCAGGAGGGATTGCGAATTGCTCTTAAGCACCCACCTGCCTCTATTTATTTACGGCTGCTATTCCTTTTTAACTTATAGTTATTGTTATTTACTCATGCTCCCGGTTTTATCCTGCCTTTAGCTTCCTACTGTTTATCTCTTGTATAATTCAGCAATCCGCCCGCCTTGACGATCTCTTTGAGGCGCGGCGAGAGGCCGTGCGTCACTTTAAACTCAGACCCCCTGGTTTCATTCAATACGGTGATGGTGTCGTTCTGGAGCTGGGCGTGCAGTGCATCGATGACCAGGAGATCATCCGGCGCGATCCGGTCATAATCTGCCGCGTCGCAGAAGGTCAGGGGCAGGATCCCGAAGTTGACCAGGTTTGCCCTGTGAATGCGGGCAAAGGACTTGGCCAGGACCGCCCGCACCCCCAGGTACATGGGCGCCAGCGCAGCATGTTCGCGGCTGGAGCCCTGCCCGTAATTTTCGCCTCCCACCACCGCGCTGCGCCCCGCCGCACGGGCGCGGGCGGCGAAGTTTTCATCCACGGCGGCAAAGACATACTCGCTGATGGCGGGGATGTTTGAACGCAAGGGGAGAATCTTGGCCCCGGCGGGCATGATCAAATCGGTGGTCACATTATCCTCGAGAGTTAAAAGCACTTTCAGCTCCAGCCGATCCGGCAGGGGCTCTGCCAGGGGCAGCGGCTTGATATTGGGGCCGCGCACAATGGCTACCGGCTCGCCTGCCGGGGGCGGGGCGATGATCATGCGGTCATCGATGATCACGGGCGGCTGCTCGGGAATGGCCGGGTAATCGCCCAGTTCGCGGGGGTCGGTTATAACTCCCTTCAGGGCCGTGGCAGCTGCAGCCGCCGGCCCGGTCAGGTAGACGGAGGCGTCGGCAGTGCCGCTGCGGCCCCGGAAGTTCCGGTTAAAGGTGCGCACTGAAACCGATCCTGAAGGCGGGGCCTGGCCCATGCCGATACAGGGGCCGCAGGTGCATTCCAGGATGCGGGCGCCTGCGGAAACCAGATTCGCCAGGGTGCCGTCCCGGGCCAGCATTTCGAGGACCTGCCGCGAGCCGGGGGAGATGACCAGGCTTACATTAGGGTGGATAACCTTGCCTTTCAGGATTTCTGCCACCAGGCGCAGGTCCTGGTATGACGAATTGGTGCAGCTGCCCACCGCAACCTGCTGGACCGCGATGGGGCCAATCTCCTTGATTTTTTTAACATTGTCAGGGCTGTGCGGGCAGGCTGCCAGCGGCTCCAACTGCGACAGGTCTATGGTGATCTCTTCATCATAAACGGCGTCCGGATCGGCGCTCAGCTCTCTCCAGGCGCTTTCACGTCCCTGTGCCTTCAAGAAGCGAAAAGTGACCTCATCGCTCGGAAAGACGGAACTCGTGGCCCCCAGTTCGGCACCCATGTTGGTGATGGTGGCCCGTTCCGGCACGGACAGCCCCTTCACCCCGGGACCGCTATACTCCAGGATGCGGCCCACGCCGCCCTTGACGCTCAAGCGGCGCAGGATTTCCAAAATAATATCTTTCGCTCCTACCCAGGGGGGCAGGGTTTCCACAAGGTTGACGCGCAAGACCGACGGCACGGCCAGGTAAAAAGGACCGCCCGCCATGGCCACGGCCACGTCCAGGCCTCCCGCCCCGATGGCCAGCATGCCCAGGCCGCCGGCGGTAGGAGTGTGGCTGTCCGAGCCGAGCAGCGTCTTGCCGGGAACGCCGAACCGTTCGAGGTGGACCTGATGGCAAATCCCGTTGCCGGGCCGGGAAAAATAGATGCCGTAGCGCGCCGCCACCGATTGCAGGTAGCGGTGATCGTCGGCGTTTTCAAAGCTGCCCTGCAGGGTATTGTGGTCCACATAACTGACAGATAGTTCCGTGTGCACCCGATCAATACCCAGGGCTTCCAGTTGCAGGTAGGCCATGGTGCCGGTCGCGTCCTGGGTCAGGGTTTGATCGATGCGAATCCCGATCTCCGTCCCCTGGTGCAGCTCTCCTTCCACCAGGTGCTCTTTTAGAATTTTGTATGTAATCGTCCCTTTCATAAAAAAAACCCCTTTCCCTCGTCCGGTTGCGTAGTTTTAAATAATATAGCAAAAACACGCAGCCGCAGTCAACGGAGTGAGAGAAAGGGGCTGCTTCCCGTGCATTTTTGCCCTGTTTTTTTGTTGACAGGGGCTGCCGGCGGTGGTATTCTTTTTTTGAAGTTCTATATTTTTTTGGCATAATCCTGAGTGATTTGGTCAGAATTAAACAGGGAGGCTATGGCCGGTGAAGCTGTCGGCAAGAGTTGAATACGGGGTCAGGGCCATGGCTGTGCTGGCCTTTCATTACCAAAACGGACCGCTGCCGCTGCGGGAGATTGCCCGTCAGGAAGAGATCTCATTCCAATTCCTGGAACAGATCTTTTCCGATCTGCGCCGGGCCGGCCTGCTGGAAAGCGTGCGCGGCGTCCGGGGCGGCTATCTGCTGGCCCGCCCCCCGGCGGAGATCAAGGTGGGCGATATTGTCCGGGCCGTTGAAGGGCCCATCACCCCCGTTGACTGCCTTGCCGATTCCCCCAGCAGCGAATGCCGTCACCGCAAGGAGGGGTGCTTAACCCGCCAGGTCTGGGAGAGACTGCGGGACCGGATCAACGAAGTGCTGGATGAAGTTTCCCTGGCAGATCTGACCGATTTTAAAACCGGCTCAATTGATTAATTGACAGGAGGTCGACACTAGGTGGAAAGCCGGCAAGTATATATGGATCACGGTGCCACCACACCGCTGCGGGAAGAGGCCCTGGAGGCCATGCTTCCCTATCTCAAAGAGAAATTCGGCAACCCGTCCAGCATCCATTCTTTCGGTCGGGAGGCCCGCAAGGCCATCAACGAGGCCCGGGAAAAGACCGCCCGTGCCTTGGGCGCTGATCCGGAGGAAATCTTTTTTACTTCCGGCGGCACTGAATCGAACAACATGGCCATTCGCGGCGCAGCCCGGCTGAAAGGCAAAGGACGGCTCATTACCTCCGCCATCGAGCATCATGCTGTCCTCGATGTATGCAAGGACCTGGAAAAGGACGGCTTTGAAGTTGTATTTTTGCCCGTAGATCGCTACGGGATGGTGGACCCGCGCGCAGTAGAGGAGGCCATCGTGCCGGGCACCATTTTAGTTTCCATCATGATGGGCAACAACGAGGTCGGCA
>JAAYGO010000125.1 GCA_012727685.1 Bacillota bacterium
CCAGTCGCGTCTCAAGGTCGTCGCCGTCTGTATAAAGCTCCGGAGTTTCATCCAGCCAGGAATATCTCTCAAAGAATTGGTCGGCCGATGACGGGCCAAAGGAATAATTGCCGCCTTCGCTGCTCAGAAGAAGAGTACTTTTTCTGAGCAACGCGTTCACCTCTTCTGCAAAGGCGACCATTTTGGGCGCGTCCAGTTTGTTGATGCCGTTTATGTCAAACTCAATCGTATTACTGCGGACAGCATGCTCGGCTCCGCCCTCCAGAGTGAAAAGGGCATATACATATGTGCAATAGCCCTGATACATAGTGGGATGGTAGCGTAAAAGGCAATATTCTCCGTCATGTTCGCAGAGGAAGAGAGAATTCCAACCTACATGCGGAGTGCCAGCCTGCTCGTTCCATATTTCATTATCGCTGCTGTCGCAGACGCGAAATGTGACCCAGGACCCGCTGGCTATATGGCTTTTGTCGAGATAAAAAATTTCCTCCCGACCATCCCGGTTCACATCAGCCTTGCCTATGAATTCCCAATGTTTATCTTGTTCTGATTCCATGGAAGTCCTTGTCAACTTGATGATTTGATTGACCTCTGCCAGTTCTTCTGTAAATAAATCGAACAGATATAGTTGCTGATCAATTTTTGCGCATATCAGTGTCCCGCCGTTGCCATTGATACTGAATGAGTCTTCTCCATAGTAAAAGGTATAGTGTGCAACGTTTTCAGGGAATACTTCTGTTTTTTGCATTGTACTGCCATAGAAAATCGCAACTAATCGTTCCGCCGCCTCATTCGGGACAAGATAATTTTGTTCATCATCTCCTTCATCTGCAGAGGTGAGAATCATGTCTTTACGCACATCGTCGTAAACTTCCAAACTTCCAACACCACCAGTTCCCTTGCTGACAAAGTGATATCTGCCGTCATCTCCTAAACGCAGCTCTACCTCCTTGGACATCTGTCCCCATGTTTCATCCCTGCCGGGACTGTTGCCGGTGTTGCCAGCCATCCAGAAAGCGTTGCTCACAATCGGATAGGTTGGCCTTATGGAAAAGGTGACGGAAAAGACAAATGCTTGCGTAAGCCCCTCTTTTGATATCTTGATAACTTTCAGGCGGTCTACTGTGCCGTCCGAGATATGCGCCATATTATCATCGGGCAGTGCTTTCAACATATCGAACCACGCCTCCATCCAGGCCAGTGCGGTTTTTTCGTTGCTGCCCGTATCTTCAACCACAACTTCCTCCGGCTTAACAGATTTCATCGCTATCTCGACAGCTTCAGAGTAGTCATCCTGATCCTTGATTTCCGGCTGGGGCTGCCGCTCCAGTGAATATGTTCGGGGATTGGCTAGAAGACAAACGGTCAATACAATACATGTGACCGCAGCTACGACGACAATCCAAAACGCGGGTTTTTTGTAACGGAGCACATTTTTAATTCTGCTTTTCGTATCGTCCTCGGCAAAGGCAAGCGGTATTCCGGATATTATTTTCCTGCCCGTGGCAAGGCTCAATAACGATGTGGAGTATTCACGGCGTATGTCCCTATCCATATGTCCCATAACGCTTTCATCGCAAGACATTTCCATATCCTTGCCTGAAAGAATGAACGCAGCCCACACAAGGGGGTTAAACCAATGCAAAGCCAGTGCCAGAAACGCGACAAGCTTTACAATATGGTCAAGTCGCTGGATGTGTGTCTGCTCATGCAGAATGATATACTCCTGCTCCTGTCCCGAAAGCGCGGACGGCAGATAAATTTTGGGGCGTATCACGCCAATAACAAAGGGCGTGGCGATGTGGTCGGCAAGATAAATATTCGCCCGCAGCCGCACCGCACCGACAAGTGTCCGGCGTAGCAACAGTAAGGATATCACGCTGTAAACTAGCATCGCTACGATACCGCCAAGCCACAGCAGCGTAGCAATCGCCATCGGCGCTTCCAGCGGATCAGCGCCTGTCTGTTCAGCGCCCTGCGGCAACGACTCATTTATGACTTTACTGGCGCCCGGGAGCGGCAAATCCACTTGTGGGTTTGTCGTGTGAACAATATCAGCAGGAATATAGGCTATGCTGCCGTTTGTTACAGTGGGATCATGGAAAGCGCCCAACAGTGAGAAGTCTGAGGAAAACGATATGGGACAGAGAAGGCGAAACAACACAACCGCCCACAGTGCATAGGAAAATATCTTTGGCGCTTTTTTGAGCGGCAGGCGGGCAAGCATCACAAGGACGATCACAATCCCTGCGGTAAGACTCATATTAAGAATTTTGGGAAACAGTGTATAGCACCACATCAGTCTTAACTCCTATTCTCATCGATGAGCTTTTGCAGTTCATTGATTTCTTTTTCAGACAGCTTTTTTCGTAGGGTGAACGCCGCTAGAAACTGTGGGAGCGACCCGTTAAAAGTATCTTTTACAAATTGCTCACTTTGCAGCGCCTGAAACTCCTGCCGGGTAATAA
>JAAYGO010000272.1 GCA_012727685.1 Bacillota bacterium
ACCGCGCTGGTTGGCAATCACCGCCTTTTTCCAGGTGCGCTCTACCAGTGCTTCCAGGGGATCGCTTAAATCAAGCTCGACCCATTCACCCATGTTATAGATGGATTCATAGACCACAACGGCTCCCAGGGATTCCAGGTAGTTGAACATGCCCAGGTTGAACCAGGGGGGCAGCCCAAACCAGATGAGCCGGTATTTTTCCGGATCGGCAATGCCGATGCCTTTTTCGACCCTCTCCTTTACCTCGTTGTACATCTCGCGGTAGAAATTTACCGCCTCCGGTTCACCGAGCATATACATCTGGGGTATGATGGCACTAAAATAATCGGTAGCGCCCATCGGTGAAGGAATCGCTTTTCGTAACTGTAACACCTGATACCAGTATCTTAAAGCCTCCTGGGAGTATTGCATGATCTCCCGCAAGCGATCCAGATCCAGCTTTTTCCCGGTCTGCTTCTCCAGGAAAGCAACCTGTCCGTACAGATCCCTTCGCAACTGCTCCAAATAATGCTCCGCTAACCGGGGATCCTTGGCATCTTGATCCCAGGGGGGTGACAGGGGATCGGTACTGTGGATCGGTACCTGAAAATAACGGGTAGCTATCGTTTGGAACCACTTGTAACGGGGTTCACAGGTTACTCCCGAGCCCAGCAGAAACGAGGGTTTGCGCATCCCCCTGACTCTGCCCAGATCCGGAGGGCCTCCTTCTTCCAGGTAGCGCCGGCAGTAACCGAAGGTGTTGTTTACGTAGGAGCAGATATCGGAGGAATACCCCTCGCTCTCGGCTGACTCAATAAAGTCGGGGGCAATCAGCCTTGAGGCGCACAGGGTGCCGAAATTTTCCGGCCATTCCCACTCCAGGTCAAAAGCCTTCAACAACTCCGGCGGCACCCCGACCATGCACCAGGCGACCGGGCGCTCCTCCTCTTCGGAGGGGCGGGCAAAGAATCCCGGCAACAGCTCTTTCATCCGGGCGGTCGTTTTTAGATGGCGAACAGCCCTTTTCATTTCACTTTCAACGGACAACGACAATTCCTCCCAAATAACCTAATCAGCAGTATTTTTAAGCTTTCTTCCAGAACCCTCCAGCGAGTTGAGACAACGGTAGCACCGCAGGGTTGTAAAGCGGCGCTACCTTGCTACTCAACACAAAATGGTGAAATTACTTTGCAAATGTAACGATTTGCGGGAAAACAATCAGTATTGCCGTTAATACAACCAGCGTCAAGATAAATGGCCATACACCTTTAAATATTTCTTCAAGCGGAACATCTTTAGCCAGGTCTTTGACCACATAAATAACCATTCCGACCGGGGGAGTCAAAACACCCATGCCCTGGACCATAATCATCATGACTCCGAACCAGATCGGGTCATAGCCCAAAATATTTATCACTATGGGGTAGAGGACTGGTACCGTCATCAGCACTAAAGCAGGCACGTCAATGAAGCAGCCTAAGATCAGGTAGGCAAACATGATTACCGACATAATTGCCGCAGGCGGTAACGGCAAAGAACCCGCCAAATTGGCCAATTTGGCCGGAAGGCCACTCAAGGCCAGAAAACGCCCAAAAACCATGGCCGTGCCGATCAAAAGCATAACCATGGCCACAGAACGGGATGTCGTCATGAGAGCGTTTTTGATCCCTTCCCATTTCAACTCTCTGGTTACCAAGGTGACAATCAATACCCCGGCTGCCCCAACAGCACCGGCCTCTGTCGGGGTAAATAACCCGGCAAATAAACCGCCGAGGGAGAGCAGAAAAATAACCACAACTTGCCACACACCGCCGGACAGCGATTCAAATCTTTCTTTCCAGCTCGATTTTGCCGCCCGGGGCGCCAAGTCGGGATCTCTCTTCACCAAGATATAGATAGTAATCATGTTCAAAACCATCAGCATTATGCCGGGGATGATGGCGCATCTAAACAGCGTTTTGATGGGATTTTGGGTGATAATCCCGTATAACATAAGGATAATACTCGGCGGAATTAACACCCCGATGATCGCGCCGGCCCCCACACTAGTGGTCGCCAGCCTTTTATTGTAGTTATATCGCTTCATTTCCGGTATGGCGATCGAGCCGATGGCCACCGTCGCCGCAAAAATACAGCCGCTAATGGCGCCGAAGACGGCACAGGCGGCCTGAGCAGCCATGGCCAACCCGCCCGGAAGGTGCCCGATCCACTTGTTTGCCGTATTAAAAAATTTCTGGCCGAGTCCCGATTCAGCGGCAAGATAGCCCATAAACATGTACATCGGTATGACTAAATAGTTGAAGTTCCCAAACTGTTCAAGCAGATTAAGCGACACCGAATCAAGAGCTACTGCCGGGGAAGTATAGATAGCGATTCCCACGGCTCCGATTAATAGCATTGAAAAAGAGATCGGTAAACCTATTATTAAAACAATTAAAAAGGCAATCATTAACAATAAACCAATAGTTTCGGGACTCACTATGCTACACTTCCTTTCTAAACTCGCCTATTAACTTTACGATCGAAACCAAAAGTAGGAACAATATTCCAAATGCCATGATGTAGTAAAAGGGATAGAGGGGAGTAAATGTTGTCAGTGTAGTTTCTCCGCTAGCCTTTACAGCAGGAGCATAACGGAACACAATATACCAGCAAATTGAACCAAACAATGCTATGCTCAACAGATGAATAATTGTCGCTAGCACCAATCGTACAGCTCGTGGCGATTTCTCTAAAAGAATGGTAATGTTGACATGACCATCAGTTAAATGGCAAAGCGCTATAGACATACTAACCATTATTATGGAGAGCATCAGCAATATATCATACACACCTTGGATCGGGCTGTTAAGAGTGGCCCGTAAAATAATGTTTGTGACTACCAGAATCATGATGGCAAATATTATGACCCGTGATATATCATTTAAAAATCTCGTCACCATTTCTATATATTTACTAATCGTCTTCATGCAAAACAACTCTCTTTCGTTATTAAGTCAAAATGGTTTTACCCTGTTTTGATGGACACAGAGAATGGGTGATATAATCAAACCACTGGAGGTGTCCATCAATGAAAAGAACGTTTGATAAAGATTTTAAGATCGAGACTGTAAATCTAGTTTTGGAACAGAAACGGCCGGTAGCCGCGGTAGCCAGGG